>NZ_JBHXQN010000046.1:0-52371 GCF_042717785.1 Streptomyces sp. NPDC058619 | reverse complement strand
GATCACGGTGGACGCCTCCGGTGAGGTCGCCGAGCTCAAGGACAACATCAACTCGATGGTCGGCTCGCTGCGCGAGACGACCCGGGCCAACCAGGAGCAGGACTGGCTGAAGTCCAACCTGGCGCAGATCTCCGGCCTGATGCAGGGCCACCGCGACCTCGCCGTCGTCGCCGAACTCGTCATGGACGAGCTCACGCCTCTCGTCCGCGCCCAGTACGGGGCCTTCTACCTCGCGGAGGAGGGCCCGGGCGGCTTCGCCCTGACCCCGGTCGGCTCGTACGGGGCCCCCGCCGGCGCACTGCGGCGGTTCGGCCTCGGCGAATCGCTCGTCGGGCAGGCGGCTCGCAGCCGCCGCACCATCTCCACCGACGACGTACCGCCCGGGTACCTGATCTCCTCCGGCCTCGGCCAGACCGCGCCCGGCAGCCTCATCGTCCTGCCCGTCGTCGTCGAGGGCCAGGTCCTCGGGGTCATCGAACTGGCCTCCTTCACCGCGTTCACCCCTGTGCACCGGGACTTCCTCGACCAGCTGATGGAGACCGTCGGCGTCAACGTCAACACCATCGTCGCCAACGCCCGGACCGACGAACTCCTCGACGAGTCCCAGCGGCTCACCGCGGAACTCCAGGCCCGCTCCGCGGAGCTCCAGTCCCAGCAGGAGGAGCTCCAGCACTCCAACACCGAGCTGGAGGAGAAGGCCGCCCTCCTCGCCGCGCAGAACCGCGACATCGAGACGAAGAACCTGGAGATCGAGCAGGCGCGCCAGGAACTGGAGGACCGGGCAAGACAGTTGTCGCTCGCCTCGCGCTACAAGTCCGAATTCCTCGCCAACATGAGCCACGAGCTGCGCACCCCGCTCAACAGCCTCCTCATCCTGGCCCAGCTCCTCTCGCAGAACCCGAGCCGCAACCTCACCCCCAAGCAGGTGGAGTACGCGGGCATCATCCACTCCGCCGGCTCCGACCTCCTCCAGCTCATCAACGACATCCTCGACCTGTCGAAGGTGGAGGCCGGGAAGATGGACGTCCACCCGGAGCAGGTGGCCATGCGGCAGCTGCTCGACTACGTCGAGGCCACCTTCCGCCCCATGACCACGCAGAAGAACCTCGACTTCACGATCACCACTGCCCCCGGCGTCCCCACCCGGCTGGTCACGGACGACACCCGGCTGCGCCAGGTCCTGCGCAACCTGCTGTCCAACGCCGTCAAATTCACCGAACGGGGCCGCGTGGAGCTGCGCATCGAGATGGTCGAACCCGCCGAACGCCCGGCGGAACTGAGGGCGTGCGGACCGGTGGTCGGCTTCCGCGTCGGGGACACCGGCATCGGCATCGTCGAGCAGCAGCTCGACGTCATCTTCGGCGCCTTCCAGCAGTCGGACGGCACCACGAGCCGCAAGTACGGCGGCACGGGCCTCGGCCTCTCGATCAGCAGGGAGATCGCGCACCTCCTCGGCGGTGCGATCACGGCGCAGAGCACCGTGGGCACCGGCTCCACCTTCACTCTGTACCTGCCCGTCGCGCGGCCGGACTACGAGGACGGGTCGGCCCCGGCGGCCGGAACCGCAGCGGCCGGAGCACGGGCCGACGGAACCCCGGTGGTCGGAGCCCCGGCCGGAGCCACCGCCATCGGGATTCGCGCCGCCGCCGATCCCGAGCCGTCGTCCCGTACCCCGGACGCCGCGCCCGGCGGTGACGGCGGGCCCCCGGCTTCGATTCCCCGTCCACGCCGCCTGTTGGTGATCGAGGAGCGCGCGAGGGGGCTCCTGTCGCTCGTCGCCGAGAGCGCGGCGGCCGACCTGGCCACCGTCCGGGCGGACGGCGGCGGCAACAGAGTCGACGTCGTGACCGCGGTCAGCGCCCGGGACGCCGCCGCGGCCCTGGCCGTGGAGCCGTTCCACTGCGTCGTGCTCGACCTCGGGATGCCCGAGGAGGAGGTGGCGGGCTTCCTGGCAGCCCTGGAGGGCGACGCGGGGCTCGCCGCCCTCCCCGTACTGGCGCACCACAGCCGGCGGCCCGGCTCCGCGGCGGAGGCGATGCCGCACCGGCCCGCCGGGAGGCAGCCGCTGGAGCTGGTGGCCGGCCTCGACGAACTGCGCGAGCGGATGGCCTTCCACCTTTCCTACGAGCAGTCGGGGGACACCCCTCGGACCACGCGGACCGACGGGCGGGGCGAACCGGGTGATCCGGCGGGCCCCGGCGATCCGGCGAGCCCGGCAGACCCCGGCGGGCAGGCGCTCCGGGGCGCCGACGCCGTGCTGGCCGGCCGTACGGTCCTCGTGGTCGATGACGACGCCCGCAACCTCTACGCCATCAGCGGGATCCTGGAGCTCCACGGCATCGACGTGCTCCACGCCGTGGACGGCCGCCGCGGCATCGAGGCACTGGTCCGGCACCCGCACGTCGATCTCATCCTGATGGACGTGATGATGCCGGAGATGGACGGGTACACGGCCACCGCGGAGATCCGCCGGATGCCCGGCCACGCGGACCTCCCGATCATCGCGGTCACCGCCAAGGCGATGCCGGGAGACCGGGAGAAGAGCCTCGCGTCGGGCGCCAGCGACTACGTCACCAAGCCGGTGGACGCGGTCGACCTCATCGACCGGGTGCGCCGCTGGCTGACCCCGTGACCGGAGGCAGGCCGGCCCCCGGGCCGGTCCCGCGCCGGGGCAGACCGCAGCCGGCACACCGCAGCAACGAGAAGGGGACAGGGTGAGCACCCCGTACAGCCCGTCACAGGAACCCGAGGCGGCCCAGCCCGCGCACACCCGGACCGGCACGTCCGGACAGGTCGTCGTGCCCGTGCTCCCGCCCGGCCCGCACCCCGCACCGGCGGCCCCGCCCGACTCGGCCGTCGGCCGGCTGGTGGCCACGGTGGAGCGGCTGCGCCGCGAGGTGCGGGAGGCCGACGCCGCCGCCGACGGGCGGGCCCTGGTCGAGCTGGCCAAGGGCATCCTCGTCGAACGGCTGCGCTGCGGCCCTGCCCACGCGGCGGAGCAGCTGGACCGCCTCGCCGCCCAGGCGGCCGTGTCCCGGCTGGAACTGGCCGCCGACATCGTCAACCAGGCCGCCCGGGACCGGGTCAGCGAACTCGCCGCCGACTTCGCCGAGCGTACGAAGGAGCCCCCGTCTGCGGACCCGGCGGCGCTCCCGCTCTCCGTGCGGCTGCGCACCGCCGAGAGCGGCGTCCTGGCCGCGAGCGACACCCAGGCCGTCGCGCGGTCCCTGCTGGAGAACGCCCTGGACCCGCTGGGCGCGGTGGCCGTCGCCGTGTGGACCGCCGGAACCGACGGGTCACTCGTCCTCGCCGGGCACGCCGGCTTCCCCGAGGCGGAGGCGGCCCGCTGGCGCTACGTCCCCCCGGAGGTCGGCACCTTCGCCCGGCTGGCCCTCACCGAGCGCGGCCCCGTAACCTCGCGCCACCCCGCCGACCGGGACGCCCCGTCGCTGGGCCGGCACACCTGGCCCGAGGGCGGCCGGATCGCCCTGCCGTCCGGCTCCGGGGGGCGGGTCCACGGTGTGCTGGAGGTCTGCTGGCCCGAACCGCTGGCCCCGCAGCCGCCGCAGGTCCTGCGCCAGCTGGAAGCCCTCGCCGAGCTGTGCTCCCACACCCTGCACGACCTGCCTGCGCCCGAGCGCGCGCACGGCGGTCCGGCCGCCTGGCCGGAGCTGGAGGAGCTCACCGACCTCGCCGACAACCTCCACGACCCGGCCCTCGTCCTCACGCCCGTCCTGGACGAGCAGGGAAACCTGACCGACTTCCGCATCCACCACGTCAACGAGCGGTTCGTCGACCCCGTCGGCCGGCCCCGCGGCGCCATCAGCGGCTCCCTGCTGCTGGAGGCGTACCCCACGGCCGCCGAGGACAACGGACTGTACGAGAAGGCAAAGCGGGTCCACGCGACCGGCGAGCCGCTGCGCAACCAGCGGACCACCCTGACGGCCCTGGTGGGCCAGGTGGCCCTCCCGGCGGTCGCCGAGGTCAGCATCAGCCGCCACGCCGCCGCCCTCCTGCTGCTGTGGCGGACCGAGGACGAGACGGCGCGGCTGGCGAGCCTGCTCCAGCACGCCCAGCGGCTCGGCCGGGTCGGCGGGTTCGAGGAGAACCTCACCGCAGGGAAGGTCACCTGGAACAGCCAGCTGTTCGACATCTACGGACGGGCCGCCACGGCCCGGCCCGTCCCGATGGAGGAACTGCCCGACCACGCCCACCCCGACGACGGGGTCGACATCCGGCGCTTCCTGCGCACCGTGCTGCACCACCGGCGCGACGCGTCCGTCGACTTCCGCCTCCAGCGGCCCGACGGGATCACCCGGCACATCCGCGTGGTCGCCGAACCCGTCCTCGACGCCCAGGGCGGTCTGGTCGCCGTCCGGGGCGCCTACCAGGACATTTCCGCCCAGCACTGGACCGAGGTCGCGCTGGCCGCGACCCGCGACCAGCTCGCGCACACGGAGGCCGAGTCGGCCGACCGGGTCCGGCTGACCCTCCAGCTCCAGCAGGCCATCATGCCGCCGGCCCCGGCGCCGTTGGAGGTGCCGGGCATGCGGATCGCCGTACGGTACCGGCCGGCGGAGTCCGAGGCGCTCGTCGGCGGCGACTGGTACGACACGGTCCTGCTGCCCTCCAAGGAGGTCATGCTGTGCGTCGGCGACGTCGCCGGGCACGGCATCGGCGCGGCGACGGGGATGGTCGTCCTGCGCAACGCACTGCGCGGACTGGCCGTGACCGGCGCCGGCCCCGGGCAGCTGCTGTCCTGGCTCAACCGGGTCGCCCACCGCCTCACCGACCAGGTGACGGCCACCGCCGTCTGCGGCCTCTACAACCCCGAGACCGGGATCCTGCGCTGGGCGCGGGCCGGGCACCTGCCGCCCGTCCTGATCCGCGGCGAGAGCGTCGAGTCGCTGCCGCTCTCCGACGGCCTGCTGCTCGGTGTGCTCGACGACGTCACCTACACCGAGCAGGAGATCCGGCTGGAGGGGGACGATACCCTTCTCATGTTCACGGACGGACTGGTGGAACGCAGGGACCTGTCGGTCAACGAGGCGGTGGGGGAGTTCCTCCTCCGCACCAGGGACGCCCCGCGCGACCTGGAACGGCGCCTCGACCGGCTCCTCACCCACAGCAAGTCCGACACCGATGACGACACCTGCTTGATCGGAATCCAGCTGGTGTGACGGGTGCGGTCCCGGTATACGGGGAAGGGCCCTGTCAGCGGCCGCGGTTCGGGCGGCGAGCCGGGTCGCGGGGGCCGCGGCGCAGAAGGCGGAACGGCGGAGTCGATGGAGTACGAAGGACGGCAGCACCCGGAGCTCGCACAGGAGCTGCCGGCCACGGTGGCCCAGGCGCGCGCCCGGGTCCGGGAGCTGGTCGAGAGCATCCCCCCGGAGCGGGCCGGGACGGACGAGGGCCTCACCGACATCCTGCTGGTGACGTCGGAACTCGCGACCAACGCCATCCGGCACGGCGGGGGCCTCACCGGGTTCGGCGTCAGGATGGAGGCGGACGGACTCGTGCTCACGGTCGCCGACGCCAGCCCGCGGATGCCGGTGGCCCTCCTCCGGGAGGAGGGGTACACCGGCCCGGGCGGGTTCGGCTGGCCCCTGATCTGCCGGCTGGCCAAGGACGTCGCGATCACCCCGCTGCCCGGCGGCGGCAAGCGCATAGAGGTGCTCATGCCCCTGCGCTGAGGGCACGTGGCCGGGTCCGTCGAACCGGGGGCCGCCCACCGGCGCCCGGAAGCCAACGTGCATGGTTGGTGCAGGCCATGGGTAGTCCATCGCCGCACTGAACGAAGAAGAGGGGAGTCCAGGGTGACTGCCGAGCGCTGCCATGTCGAAGTGCTGGATCAGCAGGACGGGGTACGCGTCGTGGTGATGGCGGGCGAGTTCGACCTCGACAACGCCGGTCCGCTGCGCCTGGCCCTGGATCCGCAGGCCGAAGGCGTCCGGCGCTTCGTCGTCGACGTCACCCGGGTGTCGTTCGCCGACTCGATCACCTTGACGATCCTGCTCCAGGCGACGCTGGCGCGGGACGTCGTGCTGGCGGGTTCCCAGCCCTCGCACCTCGCGCAGCTGCTCAGACTGACCGGGGCCGACCGGGTGTTCGCCGCCGCCCCCTCGGTCGACGAGGGGCGCGCCATGGTGCTGCCTCCCCGCTCGGGGCGGTGACCGGCGCGGTCCCAGGGCCCGGCCGGACCCGCCCCCGCGGGGGTCAGGGCCGCAGGCCCCGCGCCGCCCGGGCCTTCGTACCGCGCGTCCGCGCCGCCCGGGCCCAGGACCACCGGGGGCCGGCGGAGCGCGCGGGGGCGGCGGGCAGGGGCTCCGGCTCCGGTGCGGCGGCCGCGGGGGACCGGCGCTGGAGTTCGGCGTTGAACTGCGCGCCGATGAGCAGCGACAGGTTCCCGAGCCACAGCCAGATCAGGAAGACCACGATCCCGGCCAGCGACCCGTACACCCTGCTGTAGGTGCCGAGCCCGCTCTGGCTGTACAGCGTGAACAGGAACGACGCGGTGAGCCACAGCACCGCGGCCAGCACGCCCCCGGGCAGCCCCCGCCGGGTGCGGCCGGGGCTCAGCCGGGGTCCCGTGCGGAACAGCACGAGGACGAGCGCCGTCACGACGAGCAGCAGCGCCGGCCAGCGGGCCACGGCCCAGGCCCCGCTGGTGTCGTGGCCCAGGAGCTGCGAGAGCCTGCGCACCGCGGGCGCCGACAGCAGCAGGAGCGCGGCCCCCGCGAGGAGCAGGGCCAGCAGGGTCAGGGCGGTCAGCACGATGGTGTGCGCGGTGCGCAGCGGCGGCCGAGCGTCGGGCACGCGGTGCATGGTGTGCAGGGCCCGGCGGAAGACCGCGAGGTAGCTGGACGCGGACCACAGCGCACTGAGCAGGCCGCTGATCAGCAGGGCCCAGGTGGAGCTCTGCGAACTGACCAGGCCGGCCAGCGCCTCCTGGAGCACCTGGGCGGACTGCGGCGGCAGGTACGAGGTGAGGTCGGTCATGAGCCGCTCGCGGGTCGGCGTACCGGCCAGGCCGAACAGGGAGACGGCCACCAGCAGCGCCGGCAGGAGGGCCAGCACCGAGTAGTAGGTCAGGGCCGCCGCGCAGTCGGAGAGGTTGTCGTGCCAGCCGCGCACGACGGTGCCCCGCAGCACGGCGCCGATGCGCGCGCGCCGGCGCGCGGGCGGGCGCGGTGACGACTGCGGGGACGGGGGCGGAGAGGACGGTGGGAACACCGGGCGCTCAGATTCCGGACCCGGACGAGGGGCGTGCGAGAGGAGACATGCCAGCCGTCTACCCCCTGCCCGGTCCGGCAGACGCCGGGGGCCGGTGAAATGAATCAGGCCGCCCATGGTGGGAAACGGTGGGAAACGGGAGGTGCGACGGGGGGCGTTCCCCTCTTGCGGCCGCGTCGCGGCGGCCGAGTCCAGAACATCGCCAGCGACCCGGCCGTGGCGATCCCGGCGGAGATGTTCCACTACGGCACGTCCAGGACGGCCCTCCTCGCTACGCCGATTCGATCCTTCCCCTGAGGGCTGGTCCCGCATGACCCGCCGGAGAGTCGGAGGGTTCTGTGTAAACGCGGAAGGGCGGGGCAGCAGAGGCTCTGGAGGTTGATAACAATGGTTCCCCTGCTTCTTGTTCTTCTGCTCGCCCTGATCCTGTTCGGTGCCGGTTTCGCCCTGAAGGCATTGTGGTGGATTGCGATCATCGTGCTGGTCGTATGGCTCGTCGGCTTTGTCGCCCGCCCCAAGGGCAGTAGCGGCCGCTGGTACCGCTGGTAGCCGTCGCGGCTTTTCGCGGCCGATCCGTTCGGCCATCGACCGTTCGATATGAAGGAGTTGTCTTTTCGTGACGAACAACGTGTGGGCCTATCGACAGACTTCGGGTCATCTCCGGGGTACCGATCTGACCGGATTCAAGGTCGAGGCGACCGAGGGAGTCATCGGCAAGGTCGACAAGCACTCCGATGAAGTCGGTTCGTCCTACCTGGTGGTCGACACCGGTGTGTGGATCTTCGGCAAGGAGGTCCTGCTTCCGGCGGGCGCCATCACGAAGGTCGACGTGGACGAGAAGAAGATCTACGTCGACCGTACGAAGGACGAGATCAAGGCCGCTCCGGAGTTCCACCGGAACAAGCACCTGGAGAACGCCGAGTACCACGAGCGGCTCGGTCTCCACTACGGCAACGGCGCCCCGTACGGCGGCCCTTCCGCCTGATGCTCCAACGCCCGGTCTCCGGGGGCCCGCACCACGGTGCGGGCCCCCGTCGGCGTGCTGATGGGGGTCTGCGTGGTCAACCGGCGCGGCCGTAGCGGACGTTCCCGCTCCAGATTCGCTCCAGCCGTACGCGGCTGCCCGGGCGGGGGGCGTGCCAGATCTTGTCGTGGCCGGCGTAGATGCCGACGTGTCCAACGGTCGAGCCCTTGGGGAAGAACACCAGATCCCCCAGTGCGCGGTTGCTGCGGGAGACGTGGGAGGTCTGCTCGTACTGCTGTTCCGCGGTGCGGGGCAGCTTTCTGCCCGCCTTCCTGAAGGAATAGAGCATCAGGCCGGAACAGTCGAAGCGTTTGGGTCCCGTCGCCCCGCGGGCGTACGGGGCTCCCTCTTTGGATGCCGCGACGGCAACGGCTCTGGCGCCGTACCCAGGGGCCGCATGGGCGGGCGAGGCGGGGCCGGTCAGTATGCCGGCGGTCAGGGCGACGAGGATGGGAAAGACGCGAGGGATTCGAAATCTGGCGGCGCGGCGAGCAAGTGGGTAACCCTGTCGAGTCTTACGGGAGTCGGCCCTGGGGACGGACATCGCAGTACCTCCGCGTTCGGATGCAGATAGCGGTCGATCGGATACCTGAAGGCCCTGCTTTCAGTGACGTGATTCCTGGCGTTCAACGGCCGACAGTTTTCTCCGATGGCGTCCCGAATTCCTTTCCGGACATGGTTTGGATTGTATCGATTCTGTAACAGATCTGCGAATATATGTAAAAACGACACGCGTTGGCGTCGGCGTGTCGGGCCACGGGAAGGTGCCGCCCCACTGGGGGTCCCGTCGGAGGGGTGAGGGAGCCGCGGAGTCGGGCCCTGGTGGCGCCCTGGCGGCGGTGCGTGACCCGGACCGGCGCCGGCCGTCGAACGGGCTTGAGTTGAGGGGGCGTTGAGTCCGCTGCCCGTGCGACGCGCAGGGGCAACGGGCGGGCCGCCGCATCCGACCACCACGCGGGCGCCGCCGCCCTGTTCCGGCACCACGAGCACCAACCCCAACCGGGCCACGGGGTGCGCGTGCGCGGGCTCGCGGTGCGCCCCCGCAGCGACGGCCCGGAGCAACTGGGCCCGCGGCGCACGGACATGCGGCCGGCCCCACTGCCGACGGGGGACCGGCGCGTAGCGGAGCTCACGGTCCTCGTCCTCGCCCGTCACGCGGGGGGACGGCTCGACGGGCTGCGCGCGATCCGCTCAGCGGCGCACGTCCGGGGCGGGCTCTCTGCCATCGTTGCGGCCGGTGGCACGCACGGGTGCGGGGCGCAGGGCGCCTCCGGGAGTACTGCGGGCAGGAGCGGGGACGCCGCGCCCTGCGCGAAGCGCCCGGTTCCACATCGAGGCCGGTGCGGGGCGGTTCCACCACGGCCGCGACGCCGACGTGCGGCGCGGCGGCCCCGGTAGGGGACCCCCGCCGGACCGCCGCTCTGCCGGACCGGCGGCGGCGACTTGCCAGGGCTCTGCCGGTGGTCAGGGCTGCCGGATCGCGGACACCTCGAACTCCAGGACCACCTTGTCCCCGACCAGGACGCCACCGCCCTCCAGGGCGGCGTTCCAGGTGATGCCGTAGTCCTTGCGGCTGATCGCCGCCGAGCCCTCGAAGCCGACGCGCAGGTTCCCGTACGGGTCCGTGGCGCTGCCCTGGAACTCGAAGTCGATGCCGAGGGGGCGGGTGACGTCCTTGATGGTGAGGTCGCCGGTCAGCCGGTAGGCGGTGTCCCCGAGCCGCTGCACACCGGTGGACACGAAGGTGATCTCGGGGAAGGCCGGTGCGTCCAGGAAGTCGTTGGTGCGCAGGTGCCCGTCGCGCTGCTCGTTGCGGGTGTCGATGCTCGCGGATTTGATCGTGATCGAGGCGGAGGACTTGGAGGGGTCCTCGCCGTCGAAGTAGCCGCTTCCCTCGAACTCGTTGAACGCGCCGCGCACCTTGGTGACCATGGCGTGCCGAGCCACGAAGCCGATCTGGCTGTGCGCGGGGTCGAGGGCGTAGTTCCCGGTCAGTGAGGTGAGGGGGGTGGTGGTCATGGACCTGCTCCGCGGGGGCTCGGGGACGGGGACGAGATGCGCTCGTCCACGCTAGCCACGCTCGCCGCGACAGGCGTTCGACCGCGCCCGGACGTCACCCGATCGGCCAGGGCCGGTGCCCGGCGAGTCGCCGTGCCGCGCCCGGCCGCGTTCCCGTTGCCGCGCGCGGCCGGGTCCCCGCCGCGTTCCGTGCGGCGACCCCGCCGTGATCCGACCCCGCCGTGATCCGCCCCGCGCGCGGACCTGTTCAGGAACGCGGGGCGGTGGCGATCTCGTCGCGGATCAGGTTGCGGTGCTCCTCGTACACGAGGTGCGCCTCGTCGCTCGGAACCGCACCCGTGTCCAGGCCGCACAGGCACGTCACCGTGGTCTTGCCGGTGGGTACCCGCCCGGTCCACTGCTGTGCGGGGGTTTCCTGCGAGTCGAGCGCCGTGTCGTGGTTCTCGTAGCGGAGTTTGTGCCGGTACGCGGGCGTGCGCGGCTCGCGCGGGAGGGACGCCGGGCCGGTGCTGTCGAGGGTGGATCGGTACTCGCTCATGCGCCCATCATCCCGTGCCGGTGCGCTCCCGCGGCAAACCCCCGCCCGGGACACAGCCCGATGGGTGCACGTACGGCTGCCGGAGCGCGTGCCGGCCTTGCCCGGGGCGCCCCCTACTCGTCGACCAGGGACAGGACGTTTCCGGCCGGGTCCTTGAACCAGGCGATCGACGGCATGGCGCCGCCCTCCCCGCGGGCGATGCCCTTGGCGTCCTGGTCGAAGCCCGGATAGCGCTCGAAGGCCACCCCGAGGGCCGCGAGGGCGTCGACCCTCTCCTCGATGTCGTCCACCGGGAAGTTCAGCACGGTGAAGTCCGCGGGCCGGTGGTCGTCCTTGGGGTACAGCAGCACGGAGCCGCCGCCCCCGAGGTGCAGGAAGAGCATGTCGTGCTCCCGCGTGACCCGCAGACCGAGCGTTCCGCCGTAGAACTCCTCGGCCTTACCTACGTCGTCCACCGAGAACCCGCTGAATGCCTTCGTGTCCCGGAACATGATCACTCCTGTCTCCGCGGCGGCCCCCTCCCATCTTCTCCCCGACGGCCCGCGGGCGGCGCGCGCAGTGCCCGGCGGGTGGTCCGCCGGCCGGGGTGTGATCGCGGCCGCGACGAATTCCGGCGAGCAGGTGTAGACGCCGGGCGGCACGGGGAGGAAGGTGTCGGGTGCCCGACCACGGGCACCCGGGCGGCCCCGATCCGGGCCGCTCGCAGCATTGGACAGAAGGACGAGCATGGCCAGCGGCACCGTGAAGTGGTTCAACTCCGAAAAGGGCTTCGGCTTCATCGCCCAGGACGGGGGCGGACCGGACGTCTTCGCCCACTACTCCAACATCTCCGGCAACGGATACCGCGAACTGACCGAGGGCGAAACGGTGTCGTTCGACATCACGCAGGGCCAGAAGGGCCCCCAGGCGGAGAACATCATCCGCGCCTGAGCCCCCGCCCCACCCCGCTCGACGACGGCTCCCGCACCGGAAGGTGCGGGCGCCGTCGGCGTACCAGGAGGCGGCCCCGGGCGGGCACCTCGGCCCGGCGCCGCCGCAGCCCGGGCGCCCCGGCGCGCGGCTACCGGGCCGGCAACGCGTCCGCGACCGCGGCCGGGACCGGCGCGAGGCCGGCCGGGCGGGTGGTGAACGTGCCCCGCCCCTGGGTACGGCCGCGCAGCCGCGAGGCGTACCCGAACAGCTCGGCCAGCGGCACGGTCGCAGTGATCACCGCCGTGGCCGACTCCGCGGTGGACCCCGAGACCCGCCCGCGGCGGGCCGCGAGGTCCCCGAGGACGCTTCCCACACCGTCCTCGGGAACGGTCACCGTGACCTCCACGACCGGTTCGAGCAGCTCCACCGCACTCGCCCGCAGCGCCTCGCGCAGCGCGAACCGGCCCGCGGCGCGGAACGCGAGCTCCGAGGAGTCCTTGGAGTGGACCGCCCCGTCGGTGAGCGTGACCCGCAGGCCCGTCACCGGGTACCCGCCGAGGGGGCCCTCGGCGAGGGCGTCCCGGCAGCCGGCCTCGACGGCACGCGCGTACTCCTGCGGCACGCGGCCCCCGCCGACCACCGACCGGAACGTGAAGCCCGCAGTCCCGCTCGCCCCGCCCTCCTCGGCGGGCTCGACGTCGATGACGACGTGCGCGAACTGGCCCGCGCCACCGTCCTGTTTGACGTGCCGGTAAACCAGGCCCGACACCCCGCGCACGACGGTCTCCCGGTAGGAGACCTGCGGCCGGCCCACGACGACCTCGACCCCGTGGCCGCTGCGGATCTTCTCCACCGCGACCTCCAGGTGCAGCTCGCCCAACCCCGACAGCACGGTCTGGCCCGTCTCGGCGTCGGACCGCACCGCCAGCGACGGATCCTCCTCGACGAGCCGCGCCAGCGCCGACGCGAGCCGGCCGGTGTCGGCGCCGCTGCGGGCCTCGACGGCGACCGAGACCACCGGTTCCGCCACCGGCGGCGGTTCGAGGACCAGCGGCGCCCCCGGCGCGCACAGGGTCGTGCCCGCCCGGGCCGCCTTCAGCCCGATCACGGCGACGATGTCACCGGCAACCGCCTCCTCCCGTTCCTCGTGCCGGTCGGCCTGGACCCGCAGGATGCGGCCGACCCGCTCCGTACGGCCCGTACCCGCGTCCAGTACGGATGCGCCCTTGCGGAGGGTGCCCGCGTACACCCGCAGGTAGGTGAGCCGCCCGGTCGCGGTCGCCGTCACCTTGAAGGCGAGCGCCGTGAACGGCTCCTGCGGATCGGGCGCGCGCTCCTGTTCCGCACCGCCCGACACGCCCCGTACCGGCGGCATGTCCGCGGGCGACGGCAGGTACGCCAGGACCGCGTCGAGCAGCGGTTCGATGCCCCGGTTGCGGTACGCCGAGCCGCACAGCACGACCACGCCGTCGCCGCGCAGCGTCAGCTCCCGCAGGACGCGGGCCAAGGTCGTGCCGCTCAGCGCCGAGGTCGCGCAGAACTCCTCCAGCGCGTCCTGATGGAGCTCGGCCACCGTCTCCTCCAGGAGCCGGCGCCGCCGGCCCGCCTCCTCGCGCAGCGGTTCGGGGACCGGGCCCGCCTCGTACGTGTCGGAGCCCGCGCGCCAGAGCAGCGCGCGCATGTCCAGCAGGTCGACGACACCGGTGAAGCCGTTCTCCCGCCCGACGGGCAGCTGGACCACCAGCGGGACCGTGCCCAGCCGGTCGCGGATCGAGGCGACGGCCGTGTCGAGGTCGGCGCCCGCCCGGTCCAGCTTGTTGACGAAGGCGATCCGCGGGACCCCGTGCCGGTCGGCCTGCCGCCACACCGTCTCGCTCTGGGGCTCGACTCCGGCGACGGCGTCGAACACCGCGACCGCCCCGTCGAGGACCCGCAGGGACCGCTCGACCTCGTCCGAGAAGTCGACGTGCCCCGGAGTGTCGATCAGGTTGACGCGGTGTCCGCCCCAGGTGCAGCTGACGGCTGCGGCGGAGATGGTGATGCCGCGGTCGCGCTCCTGGGCGTCGAAGTCGGTGACGGTCGTGCCGTTGTGGACCTCGCCCCGCTTGTGGATGGCGCCGGTCGCGAACAGGATCCGTTCGGTGATCGTGGTCTTGCCGGCGTCGACGTGGGCGAGGATGCCCAGGTTGCGGACGGTGGTGTGGGCGGGGGAGGCGGTGGCGAACGGTCGCCGGTCGGTGCGCATGGCCCGATGCCTTTCGAACGATGGGGAAGAGGGCGGCGCGATTCCCCGACGACGCTCCCCACGCCCGCCGCCGCCGGTCCGCGGCGCGCGCCGGTGCCCCGCGGAGGGGAGCACCGGGCAGCGGGCCGCGGCGTGACCGTGCCGCCGGGACGGAGTCCGGACGGGACGGGACGGGGAGCGGGAGGAGCGGACGCTAAGCGCGCGTCAGGGGCGTACGGTGCCGGCCGCGCGGCCGGCACCGCGCCCCGTGAGACACCGGGATCACGTCGTACCGGGACGGGGGAGCGAACGCGGCGGCGGTGCGGTGCGTGCACATGGTCCGGCTCCCCTTTTCTTCACTCGGTTCGAGGCGCGCGCCGCCCTGTCGGCGGTGCGTGTGGTGAGTGTAGAGAGCGAAGTGCACCCGCGGCACGGGGTTTTCGCGCGGGCCGGGACAGACCGAGGACCCGGGGAGTGAAGGTCTCCCCGGGCCCTGGGCCGCATACACCGCGGGGACGTCCCTCCAGGTGCGCGGGGGCGCCGTGCGCGGCCTGGAACTGCACCTCCGGCGGATGGAGGAGGCGTCCCGGGAGCTGTTCGACGAGGCGGCCGACGCCGGGCGCATCCGGGCGCTGATCGGGCAGGCGGTCGCCGCGGCCGCCGGGGACGGCGACGCCTCGGTGCGCGTCACGGTCGTCCCGCACGAGAGCTCGACGGCCCGTACCGACGTCGTGGTCGCCGTCTCCGACCCGGTCTCCGACGCCCCGCGGCCACCCCTGTGGGTGCGGACCGCGGTCTACGAACGGGAACTGCCCCACCTCAAGCACGTCGCGACGATGGGACTCACCCACCAGGCGCGGGCGGCGCGGAAGGCGGGCTACGACGACGTCCTCTTTCTCGGCAGGGACGGCGCCGTACGGGAGGGTTCGGTCTGGAACGCCGAGTTCTGGGACGGCGAACAGGTCGTGTGGCCCGACGCCCCCGTGCTGCCCGGGATCACGATGCAGCTGCTGCGGGCGGCGTTGACGCGCGACGGGGTGCCGTGGACCACGCGCGTCCTGCGGACGGCCGACCTGCCGCTGCTGCTGTCCGCGGCGGCGGTCAACTCGCACTGTGCCGCACAGCCGGTCGGACGCGTCGACGGGGTTGACCTCGCGCGCGACGCGGGCGCGCTGGTGAAGGTCCTGAACAGCGCCTGGGCGGGCGTCGCGTGGGAGCCGCTCGGCTGAGACGCCCGGACGGGACGGGCGCGTCGAGTGGCGCCGTAAGGTTTCCGTCACCACCTCTGACCTGGTACCCGGCGGCCCGGACCCGTTGAATACGGGGAACGGATCCCTTCACGGATTCCTTTGAAGATCCCTTCGAGGAGGCAGCACCAGTGGCAGTGTCAGAGACGAAGCAGCGGCGCGGCAGGCTGTTCACCGGCGGCCTGGTCGCCGGGACCCTGATGGCGGGGGTGGGGCTGTACTGGTTCCAGCCCTGGAAACTGTGGCAGGACACGACCGTCAGCGACGCCCTGCCGACCGCGCCGGCGGCCGCCGCCCCGCCCGGAGCCGCTTCCCCGACCGGTCCCGCCGCCCCGCCGACCACGCTGGCCGGCGGCACGTTCACCAGCCACGAGCACGCCACCACGGGCAAGGCCGCCCTCATCCGGCTGCCCGACGGCTCCCACACGCTGCGGCTGGAGAACCTCGACACCAGCGACGGGCCGGACCTGCGGGTGTGGCTCACCGACGCCCCGGTCCTGGAGGGCGTCGCGGGCTGGCGCGTCTTCGACGACGGCGCACACGTGAGCCTCGGCAAGCTGAAGGGCAACAAGGGCGACCAGAACTACGCGATCCCGGCCGGCGTGAACCCGGCCGACTACACCAGCGTGACGATCTGGTGCGACCGCTTCGACGTCTCCTTCGGCGCGGCGGCCCTCACCACAGCGTGACCCCGGTCGGTCCGCGCCCGTGCCCCGGGTGCCCTGCCCGCTCCCGCCTACGTGTTGAGCTGCCAGACGGCCGCGTTGAGGGCGGCCGCGAAGGCCACCCACAGCAGGTAGGGGAGGAACAGGAGCGCCGCCGTGCGGCTCAGCCGGCGGAAGAGGACCAGCGTGGTGGTGACCGCCGACAGCAGCAGGGCGATGTCCAGCAGGGCGAGCCCGTACTGGCGGGCGCCGAAGAACAAGGGCGTCCAGGCCAGGTTGAGGGCGAGCTGTACGCCCCACCAGGCGAGGGCGCGCCGGGCGCGCGAACGGTCCGGGTGGCGCCAGACCAGCCACCCCGCGACGGCGATCGCGGCGTACAGGACCGTCCACACCGGGCCGAACAGCCAGGCGGGCGGTGCCCACGCCGGCCGTCGCAGCGCCCCGTAGACGTCGCCCGCGTCGGCGGAGGCCAGGGCGCCGAGGGCGGCGACGCAGAAGGTCACGGCGAGGAAGGCGGCGAGGGCCGCCCAGCTCTTCGCTCCGCCCTGCCGAGCGGGCGTCGATGTCGATGTCGGTGTCGCGGATGCTGACACGGCTGGACTCCTGGCGGATTCGGCTTGCTCCGGGGTGGCGCCGCCCGCGCGGTTTGTCGACTGCCGCGGCGGCCCCACGTCCTTCCTTCTGTCCCGGGGCGCCCGTCGGATTCGCCATCGCCGGGGGAAGGCGACGCGACCGCGCTTCGCGGACGGCCCCCGCGTCCCGCGGACGGCCCCGCACCGGACGCCGTCGCCGGTGTGGCGGGGCAGCGCCGTCGACCGGTCGCCCCGGCGCACGCTTGACCGGAGGGGACGCGGGGCACCCGCCCCGTACGGGACGCACCACGAGGAGCCACTGTGCCGGATCTGGACGCCTTCACCGAAGAACTCGACGGTGCGATGTACGTGGTCACGGCCGCTGCCGGGGACCGGCGGGCGGGCTGCCTGGTGGGCTTCGCCTCGCAGTGCTCGATCCACCCGCCGCGGTTCGTGGTCTGGCTCTCCACCGCCAACCACACCTACCGCGTCGCCCGCGGGGCCTCCCACCTCACCGTCCACCTGCTGCGCAAGGACCAGAAGGCGCTGGCCGAGCGGTTCGGGAGCCTGACCGGAGACCGCGTCGACACGTTCGCCGGGACGGACTGGCGGCCCGGGACGGAGGGCAGTCCGGTCCTCGCGGAGGCCGACACCTGGTTCACCGGCCGCGTCGAGGGACAGATCGAGGGCGGCGACCACGTGGGCTTCCTCCTGGCCCCCGTAGCCGAGGGCCGGCCCGACAAGGGCCGTCCCGCCGGGAGCCCGCACCCCGCCCCGCTCCAATACGGCGACGTCCGGGACGTGGAGCCCGGCCACGCGCCCTGAGCCGGCGCGCGGCAGGCCCGCGGGCGGGCCTCACCGGCCTCAGCGGGACCGGGAGCGGGTGAGGGAGCGGGCGCGTCGGGTCAGGCGGTGCAGGCGGGGATAGCGCTCGCGGCGCGCCCGCGCGTGCCGGTCCAGTTCCTCCATCAGCCGCTCGGAGCGCTTCTCCACGCTCAGCTCGTCCAGTACGCGGTCCGCCTCGGCGAGCAGGGCCCCGTACAGCTGCCACTGCCCGGGGTGGCGTGCCATCTCCTGCGGCAGCAGGGCGGCGAGGCGCTCGCGGCTGTGGCGGGCGGTGGCCAGTTCCTCGGAGAGCCGGGCCTCGGCCGCCTCCGCGTTGGCGCTGACCTGGGCCGTGATGAGCTGGGCGAAGGACTCCACCGCGACCGCCGTGTGCTGGTACAGGTCGTTGAGCGCGAAGGCCACCTTCGGCGGGAAGAGCGGCTCGTCGCCGCGGAACCGGGCGAGGTCGGTGAGCGTACGGCAGGACACGCGCAGCACCACCGCGCAGATCTCCAGCGTGTCCAGCCCGGTGCGCAGCACCAGCCGGAACATGAGCCCCTCGCGGACGCGCGGATTGAGCCGCAGGCTGTCCTCGGCCTGCCGCAGCGCGCCGTCGACCTCGGCGATGTCGTTGTCGAGCCGGCGGGCCTCGTGCAGGCGGGCGGCCGCCTTCTCGACCGTCGTCGTGTCGCCCGACTCGTCGCCGATGTGCAGCAACAGGGTGCGCATGCGCGCGGCCAGGTCGGTGATGGCCTCGCTGGCGGGACCGACCCAGACCGGCGGGACGAACAGGACGTTGAACGCGAGGCCGACCGCGGCTCCGATCAGCGTCTC
Source organism: Streptomyces sp. NPDC058619 (assembly GCF_042717785.1). NCBI lineage: Bacteria > Bacillati > Actinomycetota > Actinomycetes > Kitasatosporales > Streptomycetaceae > Streptomyces > Streptomyces sp. NPDC058619. Next base: position 34,278 of record NZ_JBHXQN010000046.1, on the reverse strand, counting down.
CAGCACCCGGTCCCAGGCCGTGTCCGCGACCCGCGTCACGCCGAGGACCAGCATGGCGCTGATCGCCACCTCCGGGACGAACTCGCCCGCCTTGACGACCCGGCCGACGACGAGCGAGGCCAGGATGATCAGGCCCAGGCTCCACCACGTCAGTCCGACCAGGGCGCTGAAGCCGATCGCGAGCAGCACGCCGGCGACGACCGAGTTCACGCGCCGGATGCCCGTCGTGAGCGTCGTGTACAGGGTCACCTGGACGACGAGCAGCGCGGTCAGGGGCGCCGTCAGCGGAGCCGGCTCGCTGCTGAGCCGCAGCGCGATGACGTAGGAGACGACCGCGGCGGCGGTCGAGCGGAAGGCCTGGACGACGGCCGGCTCCCGGTACCGGCGTACGAGGTGGAGCAGACGGGCAGTTGCATGTGTCATACGCCGTGCCTGCCCCGATCAGGCGAAACCATCACCGCGGAGTTCACCCGGTCCGCCCGCCGCCGGCGGCGTGGCGAACCCGCGAACGGTTCCCGGAGCGGTCCCGGAGTGACCCGGAGTGCATCCTCCGGGGCGTCGGCGGCGGAATGAACCGCGTATCCGGTACCCAGGAGGACGGGGACGGACGGAGAGCGGAGGACACCGTGCACACGCGTCGGACGAGTCGGAACGTACTGGTCGTCGGAGCGGGCCTGGCGGGGCTGGCCTGCGCCCGCGACCTCGCGGCGGCCGGGCTGCCGGTACAGGTACTGGAGGCCGGTGACGCCGTCGGCGGCCGGGTCCGCAGCGACCGGGTGCGGGGCTTCGTCATCGACCGCGGGTTCCAGGTTTTCAACACGTCCTACCCGCAGGTCAAGGCCCGGATGGACCTGCGGGCCCTGAGGCTCTCGCCGTTCACCCCGGGGGTGGTGACCCATACGGGCGGGGGGCGGCTGCGGCGGCTCGTCGACCCGAGCCGGCGACCGCGCGAGGCACGCCGGTTGCTCGCTAGCGGCGTGTCCCCCCGGGACCTGGCCGCCCTCGGCGCGCTGTCCGCGCGCGACGTGTGCACCCCGGCGGCGCTGCTCCGCAGGGACGGCCGGGAGCGTACGACCCTCGAAGTGCTGCGCGGGGCCGGGTTCTCGGACGCGTTCGTGGAGGAGTTCTTCCGGCCGTTCCTGTCCGGCGTGTTCCTGGAGGACGAACTGGAGACGTCGGGCCGGGTCTTCCACCTCGTTTGGCGCAGCATGCTGCGCGGGACCCTCTGCCTGCCCGCCGCCGGCATCGGGGCGGTGCCCGCGCAGCTGGCCGACGGCCTGCCCCCGGGCACGGTCCGCCTGGAGAACGCCGTCACCGCGCTCACCGACGACGGCGTGCTCACCGCGGAGCACGGCGAACTGGCCGCCGCCGCCGTGGTCGTGGCCACCGGGCCGGGTGTGGCCCGGCGCCTGCTGGACGGTGTCGAGCCGCCCCCCTACCGGACCGTGACGACCTGGTACCACGCCGCCCCGGGCCTGCGCGGGTACGGGCCCGACCTGGTCACGGACGTGGCGCGCCGGTTCCTGAACACCTGCGTCCTGAGCGAGGTGTCTCCCGGCTACGCGCCCCCCGGGACGTCCCTGGTGGCCACCTCCGTGCTCGGAACCGGCTCGCCCGGCACCGGGACGGCGCTGCTCGGGACGCTCGCGGAGGTGTACGGGACGGACACCGCGTCCTGGGAGGAGGTGGCCGTGCGCACCGTCGAGGAGGCGCTGCCGGCGATGACCGGCCCGTGGCCGCTCTCCCGCCCCGCCCGGCTCGGCGCGCACCGGTACGTGTGCGGGGACCACCGGGCCACCGGCTCGGTGCAGGGCGCGCTGGCCTCGGGGGCCCGAGCGGCCCGCGAGGTCCTGGCGGACCTCGACGGGCCGGCCCGCTGACGTCCCGCCCCGCGCGCGGCGCGGCCCGCTGACCGTGCCGCACGGAGCTGCGGCCGCAGGCTGCCCCGTCCGGCCGGCTGCCCCGTCCGGCCCGCTGGTACGTCCCGTTCAGGCCATCAGCGCCACCAGCCGCCGGGCGGCGCGGGCCGGGCCCAGGGAGCGGACCTGACGGCTCAGGCCCGCCAGCCCGTGCCCCGGGGCGTCCAGCAGTGCCGACACCGCCTTGCCCACGTCGTCGGCGCGCAGCCCGTGCGGGTCCAGGCACAGGCCGGCGCCCGCCCGCTCGGCGTCGTGGGCGATGGCGAACTGATCGCTGGAGAACGGCAGTACGAGAGCCGGCACCCCGGCGGCCAGGCACTCCGTGAACGAGTTGTTGCCGCCGTGGTGGACCATGGCGTCCACCCGCGACAGCAGGGCCTGCTGGGGGACGGTCGCCGCGATCGCCGTACGGGGCCCCGCCAGGTGCGCGAGTACGCCGGCCCGGTCGCCCGCGGCCAGGATGACCGACACGTCCGGCCGGGCGGCGAGGATGCCCCGGCACACCGTCTCCAGGACGTCCTCCCGGGCCGAGAGGAAGGTGCCGAGCGCCACCAGCACCACGCGGCGGCCCGCCCGCCGCAGCCGGCGCAGCTCGGTCTCCCAGAACGGGCCCGGGCCGGCCGGTTCGGCGCGCGTGCAGTGCCCGCTGAAGACGTACCGGGGGTCCTGCTGCGGCCCGGGCAGCCAGTCCAGCCGCGGATAGTTCAGGACCACGGCGTGCGGGGAGCTCAGGGAGAACGCCCGGCCCGGCGCGGGCCGGTGCGGGGTGTGGCGCGCGGCGAACGCGGCGAACAGCGCGGTGAAGGCGACGTCGTTGGCCCGCGCCTCCCGGCGCAGCGCGAGGAGGTCCGCCGCCGGGGGCCGCACGGCCCGCGGCCAGGCGTACGGCACCCCGAACAGGGCGCCCGCGGAGTGCGTGAGGTAGCTCGGGTGCCCCGGGCAGAACGTCGCGTACGGCAGGCCCAGGCAGTGCAGCGCGAGCGTCACCGCATAGCTCAGCTGGTCCACCACGTACCAGTCGGCGGGCCAGCGGGAGTGCAGCGCGCGCAGTTCCGCCAGGACGCGTTCGGGCTCCGCGAGCATGTCGGCCCGGCGGTGACGGGCCTGGGCGAGCAGCGCGGGGACGGCGCCCGCGCGGGTGGCGTCGAGGAACTCCTCCAGGCGCGCCGCCTCCTCCCGGCCCTGCGCCGTGCGCCGGGCGATGCCGGTGTTCGCGTTGCGGGTGACCGTCAGCGGTGTGAAGTCCACGCCCGCGGCCCCGGCCAGGGGAGCGAAGGCCTCGGCGCAGGCGAAGCGCACCTCGGCCCCCGCAGCTCGCCGGCCAGCACGGACAGCGGCTGTGCGTGGGACCGGAAGGGGGGTGCGATCACGTGGACGCGGCGCATGCGGGGCTCACTTCCGTAGGTCGGCTCCGGGCTCGAGGCCCTCGGCACTGGTACGCGGTATCCGGCACTCGGCACTTCGGCTGCTCTTCCGCCGTCCGGCCCGCTATGGAGGCAGCACCCGGCGAAAAGGGCCCCGGCGGGCCCCGCGCCCGGCCCCGGGGGATGCCGGTGTGTGCCGGACGCCCGGTCCACCGCGCCGTGCGCCCGGTCCACCGCGCTGGACCCCGGCCGCGCTGGACCCCCGGCCGCACCGGGCCCGTGGGTGCGCGCCGCCCGCCGCCGCCAGGCCTGGGGGCGCGGCGCGCGGCGGGCCGGGCCCCGGTGCGTCGGCACGCGCGCCGCGTGAGGGCCGTCCGCATCCGAAGCGGTCGGACCGGCGGAAGCACGGGTGACCTCCCACCCGAGCGAGAGAGCAGGGCCCCGTGGACTCAGCCGCCCCGCACGACCGGCCGGATCCGTTCGTCGCGGTCCGCCACGCGTTCTGGACGCCCGGCGCGCCCCCGGGGCTCCCGCTCCCGGCCGGGGCGCTGGCTCCCTACCTGCGGGCCGAGTACCTCCCCTCCGGGCAGGCCGGCGCCCTCTCCGATCCCGTCGACCACCGGATCGCCCGGATGCGGCGGTCCCTGCGCCTCGGCCCGGCCACGCCGCCGGAGGAACTCGTGGCCGCCGCCCGCTGCGGGGACCAGCGCACGCGCGGCACGGTCACCGAAGCGTGGCCGGGCTCCCTGCGCCGCTACGGGGCCGATCGCGCCCGGCGCGCCCTGGGCGACGAGCTGCCGCGCTGTACGGACCCCCGTACGGCGGCGTTCCTCCTCGACCTGGCCACGGCGGGCCTGCTGAGGCCCCTGGAAGTCGTCCGCTGGGCGCGGCTGCGGGAACGGGAGGTCTTCGCGGCCCGTCCCGCCCGGCACGCCCTGTGGCGACACCTCGCGAGACACCCGCAGGACCGCGGCCTGCTGCCCGCGCCGGAGACGGCCGCCGACCCGTACGAACGGCTCCTGCTCGCCGCCGTGTCGGGTGCGCGGCTGCTCGACCCTCCGCGGATCCCCGAGGGCGGGGGACTCCTGGTCGTGCAGTCCATGCTCCTCGGCGCCATGGACAGCCCCGGCGAGGGGGCCAGTGGCGGTCTCGGGGTGCTCCTCGGGAGCCTGGGCGACGCGCTCGCGTGCACCGCCCCCGTCGACGGGGTCATCACCCTCGTGACCGGTGGTGGCGGCCCGGCCCCGACCCGGGAGCGGGACACGGGGCTCCTGCGGCCGCGCGGCCCCGGGCACTGGACCCTGGGCCTGCCCGCCGACACCTACGCCGATACCGATGCCGACACGGGCGCCGGTGCGGCGGGCGCCGACACCGCGGGCACGGTCACGTGGTGGACGGGGCGGCTCCTCGGCGAACTGGCCCGCCGGCCCGACCTGGTGCACGTCCGGTACGCCGACGACGGCTCCCTCGCCGTCGCGGAAGCGGCCCGGCGGCTGGGTGCCCGCGTGGTCTTCACGGCCACACCGGACCCGCACCGCCGCATGAGCGAGCGGCACGCGGGCGACCGGGTCCGTACGGCGGCCGACCGGGAGGAGCTGCGCCAGGACCTGCACCGCGTCTTCGCCGCAGACCGGCTGGTCGAGCGGGCCGACGAGGTCGTCGGGATTCCCGGCCCCGGCGGCACGGCCGAGCTGGTCCGCCACTTTCCGCAACTCGCGGGCGTACGGGGCGGCATGGGTCCCGCCGCGCCCCCGGAGGGCATCACCGCCCACCGGCCCCTCCCCGACGAGCACCCGCGCGGCGAACGGCTGCTGGAGCTGCTGTTCGGTGCGGGCGACCGGCCGTCGGCGCTGGATCCGGCGGCCCGGGGCCTGCCGCTCCTGCTGACCGTAGGCCGGCTGCACCCGCTCAAGCAGCAGCACGTGCTGGTCCGGGCCTGGATCGAGTCCGGGCTGCACCGGCGCTCCACGCTGGTTGTCGTCGGCGGATCGGCCAGCGCGCATGCGGCGGACGCGGCGGAACGCGAGGTGCGTACCGCCATCGCGGGCCTGTGCGCGGCCCACCCCGAGGCCGCCGCACGCCTCGCCCTGGTCCCCGCCCTGCCCAACTCGGAGGTGCGCTGCCTGGAACGGGCCCTGGCCCGCTCCGCCACCACCGGCCGGGCCCACTACGTCTGCCCCAGTGCCAAGGAGGAGTTCGGCATCGCGGTCCTGGAGGCCATGGACGCGGGTCTGCCCGTCGCCGCGACGGGCCGCGGGGGCGTCCCGCACTACCTACGGGACACGGTCAACGGCCTGCTCCTGGACACGTCCTCGGCCGTGCGGCTGGCACAGGGGGTGGAACGGCTGCTCGCGCTGCCGGACGGCGACGTCGCCGCGATGACGGCACGGGCCGCCGAGACCGTCCGCGGCGACTACTCGATCGAGGCCGCCGCGTCGGCCTTCGCCTCGGTCTACGCGGGCATGGCCCGGGCGGCGGAACGCGAATGCCTCCCGGCTCGGGGCCGGGAGGCATTCGCGTGAGACCGGACGGCTACCAATAGTGACGCCTCCCGCCGACCGCGTGACCGACGGACCCCATGATCCACAGGATGGCACCGATGACCACCAGGATGATCCCGAGGGTCCAGAGGATGGAGATGCCGAGGAGCCAGCCGATGATCAACAGGACGATTCCGAGTGCGATCATGTTTTTTCTCCCATCTCGCGATCGGCTTCTGCCCCATCCCGGCGACGGCATGCCTGCGCGGGCCCACCGGCCGGATCCGGCGGGCGGGACCTGCCCCGCACGGCCCGTACGCCGCGTGCGGCAGTCGCGTACGGGGCCCGCGCGAACCGAAGCGCTGCACGAACGTTGCGCACCGCCCGCGCCTCGGAAGGCTCCCATACTGGAGAAGCAGCGGCCACTGGAGAGCAGCGGCACCGGACCCGGGGGGATTAGAGGGCACCATGAGCGCACACCTGCTCCCGCCGGGAGAGACGCCCCCTGCCGAAGGCTCCACCGCCGAGGCCCACCAGGAGCGGCCCGACGGGGGCCTGTGGGAGCACCCCCGGTTCCTGCTGGCGCTCATCGTGATCGGCGCCGCCCTCGTCGCGGGGTTCTTCGCGGCCCGGATCGCGGGCTTCTGACCCGACCGGGGTCCCCGGCCGGACTGGAGCGGTCGCCGCGCGTCAGCGCCCCGCCTGCGTTCCGGATGACGTGCGCCTCACCGGGTCGCGCCTCACACGACTGCACCGCTCCCGCATCAATCCGGCCCGCCTCCCGGCCCGCGGTCCCGCGCGGTCCGCAGGGCGACGGCCGCGCAGTGGCCCTCCGGGACCAGGACGTCCGTCAGAGTCCAGCCCGGCAGGGGGGCCGGGGCGGGTCCCGAGCCGACGTAGTCCGCGGCCGGGTTCTCCGACAGGCCGACCCCCAGGCCCTTGAGGTAGGCCTCCTTGCGGGTCCACACGCGGGTGAAGGCGGGCGAGCGCTCCCCGGCGGAGAGGACCGCCAGCTCGGCGGCCTCCCGTGGGTGCAGTACGTCCGACAGCTCCGGGATCGTGCGCGGCGCCACCAGCTCCTCCACGTCCACCCCGACCGGCGCGGCCGCGAACGCCAGCAGGCTGATGCCGGCGCAGTGCGAGAGTGAGAAGTGCAGGGCGCCGCCCGGGAGTACGGGCCGTCCGTGCGGTTCGTCGCAATGGGCGCACGGGGCCCGTTCGACGGTGACCTCGCGCGGGGCGAGACCCAGGTACGCGCCGAGCAGCCGGCGCAGCGCGACGTGCGCGCAGACGTACGAGTCGCGGTCGGCCGCCCGCACGAACTCGGCGGCGCGGGCCAGTTCCTGCGCGTCCAGCGTGCCCGGGGCGTGCCGGGCGGCGTGCGCCCGGTAGTCGGTGGTGTCCACGAGCCACAGCTGCGGGCTCGCGGCCACCAGGACGGCCCGGGCCGGTCCCGGGTCCGACAGCCTCTCCGGTGGCAGGAGTTGCCGTGTGACCAGTGTCATCGGATCCTCCTCAGACGGCCGCGGGGACGGGGAGCTCCACCGGCACCGGCTCCTCGGCCCGCGCGGGGTGGCGCAGGGCGATGACCGCGGCCAGCGGCGAGACGAAGGCGATCACACCGCACAGCAGCCAGGTGGTCTGGACGCCCAGGACCAGGGAGAGCGAGCTGAAGACGGCGATGGAGATGGGGGCGGTGCCGATGCCGGCCAGGGAGAGGGTGGACATGGCCGCGCCCATCCGGTCCTCGGGGGCGGACTGCTGGTAAAGGGTCACGATGGCGGGCCCGTTGAGCCCGGACAGCAGGCCGACTCCGGCGGCGACGGTGGTCAGGGAGACCACGGACGGCATCAGGGCCATCACCAGGATCCCGGCGGCGAGGCCGACCCCGGTGACGACGAGGCGGACGAACATCGGGATGCGGTGGGCCATCGCGGCGCCGACCGCGCTGGAGCCGAGGGCGCCCACGCTGAACGCGGCCAGCACCACGCCGACGGCGCCGACGCCCCAGCCGCGCTCGGAGACCAGCAGGGGCAGCGCCACCTCGGCGGGCCAGCTGAAGGCCAGGTCCAGGCAGAGGGCGGCGATGAACATCCAGCGCAGGCGGGGGTTGCGGGCCAGCAGCCGGAATCCGTCGCCCGACCGCTTGACCAGGGAGACGCCGGGCTCCGGCTTCGGGCGGACGAACCCGTGGGTGACGTGCAGCAGGCAGCCGAGCCAGATCGCGCCGGTGACGGCGCCGGCGACCATGGCCAGCCACAGTTCGCCGACGGTGATCAGGAAGGCGCCGGCGGGGGCGCCGAGGATGGGCGCGACGCGCAGGACCATGGCGTAGAGGGAGTTCGCGCGGGCCAGTTGGTCGCCACGGGCGAACATCGGCAGCAGGACGCCCGAGGCCGGGCCGGCCAGTCCGAGGAGCACCCCCTCGATCAGGGCGATCACCACCAGCGGCCACAGCTCGTGCGAGGTGGCGGTGACGACGGCTCCGACGGCGAGCAGGACGACGCGGGCGGCCGTGGTCCGCAGGAGGACGAAGCGCGGGCCGAGGGTGTCGGCCACCGCCCCGCCGAAGATCAGCATGAGGGCGCGGGGCACGGTCGCCGCGAGCATCAGCAGGGTGACCGCGCGGGTGCCGCCGATTTCGACGGCGGTCCAGTTCATGGCGATGAGCAGGGCGAAGCTGCCGAGCTGGACGGCGGCCTGGCCGCCGACGAGGGAGCCGACCCGGCCCCACTGGACCGGCGCCGATGCCGGCGGCGGGGCCTGAGGCTTCGGGGCCTGCGGCTGCTCGGCCTGCTGTGCGGGGGTGTCCATGGTGCACCTGTTCTCTGCGAGGGGTGAGGGACGGAGGGGTGAGGGAGGTGGGAGTCGGGTCAGACGTGGTGGGGGCCGGCCAGGGCGGCGGCGACGGCCCGGCGGGCGGCGCGCGCCAGGTCGGAGCTCCGGGGGGTGGCGCCGGTGGTACGCAGTTCCAGGCGGCCGCCGAGATGGCCGAGGCCGGCCGAGCCGAGGGCGCGGTACGCGGCCGTGGCCGCCACGGCGGTGGAGCCGGTTCCGGGCACGGGGCCCACGGTGACCCCCGGGACCTCCGAGAGCCGGAACCGCCCGCGCACGCAGGCGGCGTGCCGCCGGCGCCCGCCGGGCCCGCGCCGCCCGGCCCGCCGTCCCGTACCGCGCGGGGCGGCCGACGGGGCCGCCCCGCCCATGCCCCGCCCGCCCGCCCCGGGGCCGTACTGCCCCTCGGCGGGCTCCGGGAGAGTGCCCGAGCCGGGTGCCGGGGCGGGCTGCCGGGCGGGGCCGTGGCCGCCTTGGGCGGGTGCCGGGCCGGGCCTCGTCCCGGGCCCCGGGCCGGACCGTCCGGCGGCGAGGGTCGGATGGGGAGCTGACGTGGCTTCTTGGCCGGGCTGCGGTGCGCGCCAGTGACCGCCGCCCCGGGCGGGTCTTGGAGCGGGCCTCGTGCCGGGTGCCGGGGCGGGCTGTCCTGTGGCGGGTTCCGTGAGGGAGGTTGAGACGGGTGTCGGGGCGGGCCTTGTTGCGGGTTCGGGTGCCGGGGTGGGGCGTGCGGGGTTCGCGGCGGGTGCCGCCGCGGGGCGGGGGGCGTTCACGCCGGGTTTCCGAGGGGGATCGACGGGGGCGCCGCGTGGACCGGGGCGTCCGGGGACCACAGGTCCGCGGGGTCCAGGTCGGCGACGCGGTACTTCCCGACCGCGCTGACCAGCAGCCGCAGTTCCAGTGCCAAGGCCTCCGCCAGGCGGACCAGGCCCGCCTCGCCGTCCTCGTCCACCGCCAGCAGCGCCGCCCGGCCCAGGCCCACCGCCGTCGCGCCGAGCGCGAGCGCCCGTACCGCGCGGCCGCCCTCCCAGATCCGCCCGGTGGCGAGGAGGTCCCCGGCCGGCCGGCCGATCCGGCGCAGGCACTCCCCGAGCGGCAGCCCGACCTGGTCCAGGAACACCCGAGGCGCCCAGCCGGTGCCGCCCTCGGCGCCGTCGACCGTGACCGCGTCGGCGCCCGCCGCCCACGCCGTCGCGGCGGCCCGCGCGATGTCCCGGCCCGGGTGGAACTTCACCCAGGTGCGGGCCAGCGGGAAGTTGTTCCGCATGAACCGCAGCTGCTGGCGGACGATCTCATCGGTGAAGGTGCCCGGCGTCGCGCAGCGCAACTGCCGCGCCGCCCCGCCGCCCAGCAGGTCCCGTACGGCGAACTGACCGGCCAGCCGGCCCGCTTCGGCCGCGCCCACCACCGTCATCCCGCCGAGCCCGGGCTTGGCGCCCTGGCCCACCTTCAGTTCGAAGCCGAGCCGTCCCGAGTCCCGCAGGGCGCGGGTCCCCGGGTCGCTGTAGAGCAGGTTCCACACCTCGGAGTCGGCGTCCTCGGTGGACTGCTGGACCACGACCCCGCCGGTCCCGTCCGGGACGGCCTCCGCGTACGCCGCCACGCGCTCCAGCAGCGCCGAGCGGGAGGCCCCGTCCGCGCCGCCCCGGGCGTACCCGTGCACCGGCACCATGTTCTCGCCGATCACCATCGGGATGCCGAGCCGGGCCGCCTGCCGGCCGGCCGCCACCCCGAGGTCCCCGCTGCCGGCCCGGGTGGACCCGAACGCCGAGAGGTACAGCGGGAGCCGGGCGGCGAAGCCGCCGACCGAGGTGTGCAGGTCCACGTCCTCGTACGAGGGCTCGCGGCCCAGGTCGATCAGCTTCTCGAGCCGCCGCGGCATGAAGACCGGCGGCGCGATCCGCAGCGCGTCCAGCGCGTCGGGCGCGTCCGCGCCCCCGGCCGGCCCGTGCCCGCCGCCCGCCCCGAACAGCTCCGCCCCGTAGGCGTCCGCCGCCGGGAAGACCTCGGCGGTCCCCGCCCGGGCCCGGGCCCGTACCGCCCGCTCCGGGAACCCCGGCGCACCCAGCCCGCTCACGGCGCGATCACCCCCGGCAGCTTCGGGTAGGCGCTGACCCGCCAGAGCGCGTCCAGCCCGGTCAGGAACCGGACGAGGCGCTGCAGTCCCATCCCGAAGCCGGCGCTGGGCTCGATGCCCTCGCGGGCCATCTCCAGGTACCAGGCGTACTTGGCCGGGTTCTCCCCGCTCTCCCGCATCCGGGTCACGATCGCCGCGTAGCCGGACTCGCGTTCGCTGCCGCTGACCAGCTCGCCGAAGCCGCCGTGCGCGATCAGGTCGAAGTTGCGCAGCACGCCGGGGCGTTCCGGGTCCTCGCGGTCGTAGAAGCCGCGCGACCCCTTGGGGTAGTCGTTGATGAAGAACGGGCGGCCGGCCTCCAGCGAGAGGACCTCCTCGCCCGCCCAGTCGATCTCCGCGTCCGGGCTCTGCGGATGGCCCTGGCCGATCAGCCGCGCCACCGCCTCCCCGTGCGTGCAGGAGTCGAACTTCCCCGACCGCAGCTCCGCGAAGTCCATCTCGTCCCGGCCCAGTTCGCGCAGCACCTCGGGAACGGTCGTCCAGACGTGGTCCACCACGCTGGTGAGCAGACCGGCCGCCAGCTCCTGGACGTCGGCGCGGCTGCCGCCCGCCAGTTCCACGTCGATCTGGTGGAACTCCACCAGGTGGCGGCCGGTGGCCGCGGTCTCCGGCGGCTCCACCCGGACGTTCGGGGCGATGTAGAAGAGGCGCGGAAAGCCCTGCAATGAGGCCTGCTTGTAGAGGATGGCGCTCGTCATCAGCTTGTACGGCTGGCCGTAGTAGTCGACGTCCAGCGCCTTGGCGCCGCGTCCGCCCGGGTCGGTGACCGGGCCCACCAGCGGGGGCAGCAGCTCCACGAAGCCCTCGCCGCGCAGGAACTCCCGCGCGGCGTGGAGTACTTCCTGCTGGACGAGCATCGCGGACCGCAGCTGCGGCGAGCGCAGGTGTGCAGCCAGCGGGGGAGGGGTCGAGTGGTCCATGTCGGCTCCTGTTCGTCTGCGTATTGGTAGGGGCGGGGCAGGACGGGGTGGGGCCGGCGGAGGGGCCGGCGGGGGTGCGCCCGTCGGAGCGACGGTGGCGCCGTTCACGCCGGGCTCCGCACGCCGCCGGCCCCGGCCCCGTCGTCGTAGCGCCGCGCGACCCGGCCCAGGGCGGCCAGCAGCCCGTCCGAGGTCATCGACCGCACGGGCGCCAGCGCCCGTCCGCCCGGGGGCGCGTACGGGGCCACCGGCATCGCCCCGGTCTCCGACCAGCGCAGCCGCCCGGCCGCGTCGACGAAGCTGCGCGAGCGCCCCGCGTTGTCCGGGTGCAGGCAGTACGGGACGTCCAGCACGCCCCGGGCGAACGCGGTCCGCAGGGACCGGCCGAGGTCCTCGCCGAGCTCCAGCACGGCCTCCACGAAGGCCCGCGCCTCGCGGTACACCTCGCTGTCCGCCGACTGTGCGGGTTCCCCCGATGGCGTCGTCAGCGCCGCGGTGGCCGCGGCCGTCTCCAGCGCCCGTACGTTCTCCAGCACCGTCGGGATCCGGTGGGCCTCGGCGGCGGTCTTCACGATCAGCCGCTGCGCCCCGGCCGTCACCGCGAGCCGCGCCGAGGCCTCCAGCAGCCGGGTCGCCCCGCGCTCGGTGTGCGGGAAGACCCCCATGTACGTGTAGAGCACGACATGGCGGTCCACGTCCGGGGGCAGGAACTCGCCGGCCAGCCGGCGCAGCGCCCGTACGGCTTCCGTGTCCTGCGCGGGGTCGGTCTGCTGCGCGTAGCTGAGGGACACGCTGCGGATGCCGTGCCGGACGAAGAACATCCCCTCCAGCAGGCTGATCGCCACCAGCAGTCCGGGCGGGCAGAGCTGGCCGAGCATGCAGCCGCCGAAGCTCTCCAGGTGCGGGACGCGCGCCGCGGGCACCAGCGTGGCCAGCAGCTCGCAGCAGCGCGCCCAGTTGTCCACGGACTCGGCGAGCGGGGTCCGCCCGTAGGGCAGGCAGTACGAGACCGGTCCCCCCTCGGTGGCGTCCAGTCCGGCGGCGGCGAGCGCCCTGACGATCGCCTCGGGCCGGGAGGAGCCGTGCCGCACCTGGACGGGGAACCCGGCGTCCAGCACGCCCGCCAGCAGCCCCCGGGTCAGTTCGGCGGAGTGGGCCGCGATCGGGTAGCCGTTGAGCGGGACCCCCTCGGCGAGGGCGGCGCGCGCGGCGGCGTGGTCTCCGACCCGGGTGTAGCTGTCGATGGTCAGGGTGCCGACGCTGGTGGCCACGGCGGACTTGGTGCGCTCCAGCCCCGCCCGCATCCGGCGCGGGTCGCCGAAGCCCATGCGGGGCTGTACGACGAGCTGCCCGGAGGCGGCGGCCTCGGCGACGAACGCGCCGAAGGACGGGGAGGGCGGTGGTGCGGGCAGGGGGGCCACGTTCGGTGCGGCGAGCGTGGCGGCGGTCATGCGACGGCCTGAGCGGCGGCAGCGGCGTCGAGCGAGGTGAGGAAGGTCCGCAGCGCGTTGACGTCGCCGTCGTCGAAGACGGCGTCGCAGCCGGCGTCGAGGAGGCGCCGGCGCTGCTCGGGGTCGGCCGTGCCGGCCACGCCGAGCTTGCCGCCGATGACGACCGGGAGGGCGAAGCCGGATCCGCGCAGCGCGCGCACGGCGCTGAGGCCGTCCCGGTAGCCGTGCCCGTTCACACTGCTGATGACCACGAGACCGGGCTCCTCGGCCGTGCAGGCTCCGGTCAGCAGCTCGTCCGTGACACAGGGACCCAGATTGCGGACCGGGTGCCCGAGCTCCTCCAGGAGCAGCTGCAGATAGACGAGATTCCAGGTGTGGGAATCCGAAGCCGTACCCGTCAGCAAGATGTTCACATTCCTTCTTCGCATACGGAGAATATAGGAAGGCACGTGCCCGGTGAGGGGCAGTCGGACCGGCAGGATGGCGGAATGAGAAAACATGCCGGACGGGCGCCGGCCGGGAATGCGGGGAAGCCGTGCCCCGACAATGCGGGACACGGCTTCCGGGTGCGGGCAGGGGGGTCAGGCGTATTGGGCGACCAGGCTCTTCGGGCGGATGTCCGTCCAGTTCAGCTCCACGTACGCGAGGGCGTCCGCGCGTGTTCCCGCACCCCAGACCGTGTCCCAGCCTGCGGGAACCTCGGCGAAGTCGGGCCACAGGGCGTGCTGCCCCTCGGCGTTGACCACGACGCGGAACGTGCCCTCGGTGTCGTCGAAAGGATTGGTCATGACAGGCTCCTCAATTTATCGGAAAGAATACGGCCGATCAGGGAAAGCGGTTCGGGTTCGCCCATTCTCGTGTGCGGGACCCCGATGAGGTGATTCTCTACGCGGCCTTCCACGTAGGGAATCCAGTGCTGCGCGAGGGTGTTCTCCGTTTCCCCGTCCTCCAGCGCCGCCAGGAAGAGCATGTCGGTGGCGACCGGACGCGGGGCGTACAGGTTCATGATTTCGGCGTGGTTGATGGAGGCGCCGATCACGGAGCGGATCTCGGCGTCCGAGAAGGCTCCGAGCACCGGGTCCTTCAGGCGCACCAGGCCGATCAGCGCGTCCACGTCGAACGGGGCGTCGGCCGGCCCTTCCGCGGCGTCGCCGACGAGCATGTCCCGCTTCTGCGCCGGGGTCATCCGGCGCCGCACCGGCTCGGTGGGCAGCAGGTGCACGTCCATCATGGCCAGCAGGTCGGTGCGTTCCCCCAGCTCCGCCAGCCGTACGGCCAGCGCGTGGGCGACCGTGCCGCCGAAGGACCAGCCCAGGAAGCGGTACGGGCCGTGCGGCTGGACCCCGCGGATCAGCGGCAGGTAGTCCGCGACCATCTCCTCGACCGACTCGGGGGAGTGGCCCAGCTCGCTCAGCGCCCGGGCCTGGATCGCGTACAGCGGCTGGTCCGGCCCCAGGTGCTGGGCCAGACCCGCGTACGGCCAGCCCACGCCCGTCCCTGGGTGCACGCAGAACAGAGGCGGCCGCGATCCGCGGGTGCTCAGCGGCAGCAGCACCCCCATCGGGTCGAAGCCGGTCGGCTCGTCGCCCAGCAGCCCCGCGACCGTCGGGGTGCGGAACAGGTCGCGCACCCCGCGCTCCAGGCCCAGGACGGTCCGCATCCGGCTGACCAGGCGCACCCCGAGCAGCGAATGCCCGCCCAGCCCGAAGAAGTTGTCGTCGATGCCGACCCCTTCAACGCCCAGCACCTCGGCGAACAGCCCGCACAGGACCTCCTCGCGCGGCGTGCGCGGGGGCCGGCCGCAGGGGCGTACGGCGACGGCGGGCGCCGGCAGCGCCCTGCGGTCCGGTTTGCCGTTCACCGTCAGCGGGATCGTGTCGAGCAGCACCGCCGCCGACGGCACCATGTGCTCCGGGAGTTCGCCCGCCGCCCAGCGCAGCAGCTCCTCGCCGGTCAGACCGTGGCCGGCGCGCGGTACGGCGTACGCCACGAGCCGCTTGCCGCCGGGGCCGTCCTCGAAGACGGCCACCGCGACCTGACCGACGCCCGGGTGCCGGGCCAGGGTCTCCTCGATCTCCCCGGGCTCGATCCGGAAGCCGCGCAGCTTGATCTGGCCGTCGGCCCGCCCGATGAAGCGCAGCTCGCCGTCCGGGGTCCAGTGCACCAGGTCGCCGGTGCGGTACATCCGGCCGCCGTCCGCACCGAACGGGTCGGCGACGAACCGCTCGGCGGTCAGCCCCGGCCGGCCGAGGTAGCCGCGCGCCACCTGGGTCCCGGCGATGTACATCTCGCCGGCCACCCCGATCGGCACCGGCCGCAGCCGCGCGTCCAGGACGTGGACCCGGGTGTTGTCCAGGGCCGCGCCCAGGTAGACGCCGGGGAGCGTGCGCTGCCCCGCCGGGATGCGCTGCTGGTGGGAGGCGAAGGTGGTCTCGGTGGGCCCGTAGGAGTGCACCAGGACCGTGTCGGGGCAGTGGTCCAGGACCCGTTGGAGGGCGCTGGGGGAGGCGACGTCACCGCCGGTCCACACCTCGTCGAGGAGCTTGAGGGTGTCCAGGCCCTCGTCCGCCATGATGTGGAAGAGGCCCATGGTGAAGTAGGCGGCGCTGACGTCGTAGGTGCGGATGGTGTGGTCGAGCTCGGCGACGTCGGTCCCGTCCCCCGGGGCGATGACCAGCCGGCCTCCGTTCAGCAGCGGCACCCACAGCTCGTACGTCGAGGCGTCGAAGCCGATCGCCGAGTGGACCAGCATCCTGCGGTGGTTGGTCCGGCTCCAGCAGCGGTCCGTGACCAGCTCCACCACGTTGCGGTGGGTGACGCCGACGCCCTTGGGCCGGCCGGTGGAGCCGGAGGTGAACATGACGTACGTCAGGGCGTCCTCGCCGACGGCGACCCCCGGATCCGAGAGGTCGGGCTGCGCCCCTCCCGTCTCCGGCGCGTCCACCGCCAGCACGCGGACCCCGGCCGCGTCCTCCCGGCGCACCGCCTCCTTGCCGAGGTGCTCCCGCTGCGTGAGCAGGACCTTCGCCGACACGTCCTCCATGATCATGCGGACCCGGGTGTCGGGCAGCCGCGGGTCCAGCGGCACGTACGCGGCCCCGCACTTGAGCACCGCGAGGAGGGACACCAGCAGCTGCGGGGTCCGGTCCATCAGGACGCCCACCGCCCCGTCCCGGCCCACGCCCGCCGCGAGCAGCCGGTGGGCGAGGGCGTTGGCCCGGCCGTCCAGCGCCGCGTAGGTCAGCGTCTCCTCCTCGTACGACACGGCGATCCGGTCCGGGGTGCGACGGGCCTGCGCGGCGAACCGCTCGTGCACCAGCCCGCACCCGGCCCGCGGCGTCGCCGTGTCGTTGTACTCGGTCACCAGGCGGAACTCCTCCTCGGCGGAGAGGAGCCGGATGTCCCCGATGCGCTGACCGGGGTCCTCGGCCACCGCCCGCAGCGTGCGCGCCAGGTGCGCGGCCAGCTGCGCGGCGGTCGCCCCGTCGTACAGGTCCGTCGCGTACTCCAGTACGCCGTCCAGCCCGGCCGGGGCCCCGTCCGCGGTCCGCGACTCGCGCAGCGACACGGTCAGGTCGAACTTGGTGAACCCCGACGCCGACCCGAGCGGGGTTCCCGCCAGGGCCGTCCCCGGGGGCGTCTGCGGCTCGGCCGGGTGGACCTGGACCACGGCCTGGACCAGCGGGTGGTGGGCGGTGGAGCGGACCGGGTTGAGCTGCTCCACGACCAGGTCGAACGGGAGGTCCTGGTGGGCGTACGCGGCGAGGTCGGTGTCCCGCACCCGCAGCAGGAGTTCGTCGAACCGGGGGTCACCGGAGGTGTCGCAGCGCAGGGCCAGGGTGTTCACGAAGAAGCCGACCAGGTCGTCCAGGGCCTCGTCGTCGCGCCCGGCGATCACCGTGCCCAGCGGCAGGTCGGTGCCGGCGCCGTGCCGGGTCAGGGTGGCCGCCAGGGCCGCCTGCACCACCATGAACAGGGTCGCACCGTGGTCCAGGGCCAGGCGCTCCAGCCGGGCGTGCGTGGCGGCGTCCAGGTCCAGCGGGGTCGCGGCGCCCCGGTGCGAGGCCTCCGCGGGCCGGGTGCGGGCGGCGGTGAGCGACAGCACCGGGGGCGCGTCGGCCAGCGTCCGCTTCCAGAAGGCGATGTGTCCGGCGGCGGCCTCGCCGTCGAGGGCCGCCCGCTCCCACAGGGTGTAGTCGGTGTACTGCACGGGCAGCGGCCGCCAGCCGGGAGCGCGGCCGTCCAGCCGGGCCCCGTAGGCGGCCGCCAGGTCGGCCAGCAGCGGCCCCGTGGACCAGCCGTCGGCGGCGATGTGGTGCACGAGCAGCACCAGCACCTGCCCGCCGTCTCCGGCTCCGGCCGGGGCGCCCGGGTCGGCAGCGCCCGGGTTCGCAGCGCCCGGGTCCCCGGCGCCGGTGGTGTCCGCGACGTCGATCAGCGCCGCCCGGAAGGGCAGTTCCGCCGCCAGGTCGAAGACGTGCCCGGCCGCCGCGTCCACGGCCGCGTCGAGCCGGTCCGGGGTGGCCGTGACCCGCTCCAGCACCGGCCGCGCCGCGTCCAGCACCCGCTGGTGCGGCTGCCCGTCCACCGCCGGGTACACGGTCCGCAGCACCTCGTGCCGGTCCGCGACGTCGCCGAGGGCCTCGGCCAGCACGGCCGGGTCCAGCGGGTGGTCCAGGCGCAGCGCGAACGGGATGGTGTAGGAACGGCTCGGGCCCTCCAGCTGGTCGACGAACCACAGCCTGCGCTGCGCGTACGACAGCGGAACCGGCTCCGGCCGCTCCGACGGCGGGACCGGGACCAGTGCGGCCCGCCCGGACGCGGCGCCGTCGCGCGTCAGCCTGACGGCCAGCCCGGCCGGAGTCGGGGCGAGGAACAGGTCGCGGATCCGAGCCTCCAAGCCGAGCACGGCCCGAATCCGGTTCACCAGACGTACGCCCATCATGGAATGGCCGCCGACCGAGAAGAAGTTGTCGTCCGGCCCCACCCGGTCGATGCCGATCACCTCGGCGAACAGGGTGCGCAGCACGTCCTCGGCCGGGGAGCGCGGGGCGGGCGGCGCGGTCGCGGCCGCCGACGCCGCGGCCTCGCGGGCCGCGACGAGGCGGGCCCGGCGCTCCGCGATCCCCGCCCGTTCCTCCTCGCTCAGCAGGGGGTCCGCGGAGGGCGGCCCGTCCGGGTTGGCCGCCGCCCGCGCGAGGGCCCGTACGAACACGTCCAGCAGCAGCTGCGCGGTGTCCCGGTCGAAGAGGTCCACCGCGTACTGCCACCACACCTCCAGCCCGCCTCCGGGCAGGGCCACGCACGCGGCGCTCAGGTCGAACTTGGCGGCCTCCAGGCCGGTTTCGGCGAAGCGCCCGGTGAGCCCGCCGCCGAGTGCGACCGCCCCGCCGTCCTCCTGCTCCTGGGCGGTCAGCATCACCTGGAAGAACGGGTTGACGGCGAGCGCGCGTTCCGGGGCCAGGTGCTCCACCAGCAGGTCGAACGGCAGTTCCTGGTGGGCGTACGCGGCCAGGTCGGCGTCCCGGGCCCGGTCCACCAGCTCCGCGTACGGGGCGTCTCCGGACACGTCGGTGCGCAGCACCAGGGTGTTCACGAAGAAGCCGACCAGGCTGTCCAGGGCCTCGTCCCCGCGCCCCGCGACCGGGGTGCCGATCGCGATGTCCGTCCCGGCGCCGACGGCGGCCAGCGCCTGCGCGAGAGCAGGCTGGAGCACCATCAGCAGGCTGGCCCCGCGCTCCTCGCCGAGGGCGGCGAGCCGGCGGAACACGTCCGGGTCCAGCGTGGCGGTCAGGCTGTCCCCCCGCCCGGTCGGCTCGGCGGGCCGCGGCCGGTCGGCGGGCAGGTCCAGTACGGTCGGCATCCCCTCCAGGGCCGCCCGCCAGTGGTCGAGCGGGGCGTCCGGACGTTCCAGGAGCTCGTGCTGCCACAGGGTGTAGTCGGCGTACTGGACCGGCAGCGGCTCCCAGTCGGGTGCGCCGCCGGCCAGCCGGGCCTCGTACGCCTCGCCCAGGTCGCGCAGCAGCGGGCCCACCGACCAGCCGTCGGTGGCGATGTGGTGGGTCAGCAGCGCGAGGGTGGCGCTCCCGTCCCCGGTCGTGAACAGCCGGGCGCGGAGGGGGAGGTGAGCGGAGAGGTCGAAGGTGCCCGCGGTGAACTCGGCCACGAGGGAATCGAGTTCGGCGGGGAGGCACTGCCGGACCGGCAGCGGGACCGGGGGCGCCTCCAGGACGTGCTGGTACGGTTCCGCGTCCACGGCCGGGTACACGGTGCGCAGCACCTCGTGCCGGTCCACGACGTCGGCGAGGGCGGCGGCCAGTGCGGCCCGGTCCGGGACCGCGTCCAGACGCAGGACGAGCGGCAGGTTGTAGGTGGTCGACGGGCCCTCCAGCCCGGCCAGGAACCACAGCCGGCGCTGCGCGAAGGACAGCGGGATGCGGTCCTCGGCCGGCAGCACCGTCCCGTCGAAGACCGCCTCGGCGGCGGCCTCCCGAACGGGGGCGCGCAGCAGCTTGCGGTCGATCTTGCCGGAGGAGGTGCGGGGCAGCGCGGCCAGCAGCGTCACCGTGGACGGGACGGCGGCGGCGGGCAGTTCGGCCCGGGCCCGGGCCCGCAGCTCATCGGCTCCGACCCCGTCGTCGGCGACCACGAAGGCGGCCAGCCGCTTCGTCCCGTCCGGGGTCTCCTGGGGCACCACGGCCGCCTCGCGGACCCCGGGGTGTGCGGTGAGCACGGACTCCACCGAGGCGGGGTCCACCCGGTGGCCGTTGATCTTGACCTCGTCGTCGGCGCGCCCCCGGAAGCCGAGCTGCCCGTCGGGCCGTACGAACACCACGTCGCCGGTCCGGTACGCGCGCTCCGGGCCCAGTGCCGAGAAGCGCCGCCCGGTCAGCTCGGGGCGCCCGAGGTAGCCCAGGGCCAGGCCCCCGCCGAGCAGCCAGAGTTCGCCGTCGACCACGGCCGCCCGCACCCCCGGCAGCGGCTCGCCGATGGGCACCGGGCCGCCGGGGTGCCGGGACAGGTCGGCGACGGTCGCGACGACGGTGGCCTCGGTCGGCCCGTACGTGTTCAGCAGCCGCACCCGGTCGGGGTCCACGGTCCGGCACCACTGCGCCACCCGCTCCGGCAGCGCGGCCTCGCCGCCGATGACCACCGTGCGCACCGCGTAAGGGAGTTCGGCGACGCCGGCGGAGAGCGCGTGCGCCAGCTCGTGCCAGTAGGCGGTGGGCAGGTCCAGTACGGTCACCCCGTGCGCGGCGCATCCCGCCAGCAGGCCGGGCACGTCCAGCATCTCCTCGTCGCGCAGGACCAGCGCGGCGCCGGCGCCCAGGGTCAGGAAGACCTCCTCGACGCTCGCGTCGAAGTGCAGGGGCGCGAACTGCAGGACCCGGTCCTCGGCCGTGATCCCGTAGCGGACGGTAGCGCCGGCCGTGAAGTGGGCGAGCGCGTCCTGCCCGACGGCCACGCCGTTCGGGGTGCCGGTGGACCCGGAGGTGTAGATGACGTACGCCGTGTCCTGCGGCACACCCGGCCCGGGCAGTACGAACTCCCCGGCCACCGGCCGTACGTCCGTTCCGGCGCAGTCGGCGAGGATCGCCGCCGTACGTGAGGCCGGCGCGCCCGGGTCCAGCGGCAGGTAGGCGGCGCCGGTCCGCAGGGCGGCCAGCAGCCCCACGACCGCGTCGATCCCGCGCGGCCGGTACACGGCCACCAGCCGTCCGGGGCCCGCCCCCTCGGCCGCCAGCTCCTCGGCGCGGAACGCGACGGCGAGGGCCAGCTGGCCGTAGGTCATCCTCCGCTCGCCGTCGACCAGCGCGGTCCGCTCGGGACCGGCGGCGACCCGGGCGTCGATCCGGTCGAGCACGCGGGGCGCCGGGGTGATCGCCGGGCCGCCGTCCAGGACGGCGGAGGCGGTGGGGGCGGTCGAGGGCATCGCGGGGCCTCCAGGCGAGGGGTGGGGTGCGGAGGGGACTCCGTGACCCACACGCTAGGCACCCGGCCCGGCACCGGTCGGCAGTCCCCGCGGCAGCTTCCGCCGGACCCGGCTGCCGCCGTCGGCTGCCGCCGACGGGCGAGGCGGGCCCACAGGGGCCGGGCGCGAGCCGGCGCCGAACCCCGTCCGCAGACGCGGGAAGGCCGTCCGCCCCGCTGTGACGCGGGGCGGACGGCCTCCGGCCCGGCAGGTCCCGGTGGTACCCGGCACGACCCGTTGGTACCGGGCACGACCGGCAGGGCCTGGCGGCGGCCTCCTACGGCTGGCGGACCCGGGAGCCCGCGCGCGTACGGCGGCGCAGTGCCGGGGGAGGCGTCGGCGGCGTCGGGGCCGCCGAGGCCAGGAGCGCCGCCAGCCGGGCCGGGGTCGGGTGGCGGAACACCTCGCGCAGGGTGAGCTCGCGGCCCAGCTCCGCCTTGACCCGGTTCACCAGCCGTACCGCCAGCAGCGAATGCCCGCCGGACTTGAAGAAGTTGTCGTCCGGGCCGAGCCGCCCCCGCTCCAGCACCTCCGCGAACAGCCGCAGCACGGCCGCCGCCAACGCGTCGTCCCCACGGGAGCCGGCGACGGAGGCCTCGGGCAGGGCTCCGGGCTGCGGAGCGGACGGCGCTCCCGACAGCAGGCGCACCGACGACGGGACCGCGTACTCCGGCAGCCGCTCGGCCGCCCACTCCTGCAGGGCCGCCACCCCGGCCTCCCCGGCCACCGTCGGCCGGTTCAGCACCTCGGCGACCAGCCGGCCGTCCACCACCCGGGCCCGGGCCCGGCCCACCGCCGGGTGCTCCGCCAGGACCGCCGCGACGTGGTCGAGGTCGATCCGGTAGCCGCCGACGACCGGCCGCCCGCCCCGCCGGTCGGCGGGCGCCGGCAGGTCCCCGATCTGCTGCCCCGGGTCGGCGGCGAACAGTTCCAGCGCCGCGACCAGGAGCCCGGCCAGCCGCTGCGCACCGGCCTCCCCGTACAGGTCGGTGGCGTACTCCAGCACCCCGGACAGGCCGCCGTCCGCGAGCTCCGTCAGGGCGAACGTCAGGTCCGCCTTCGCCGTGTCCGACCCGTACGGGAGCTCCGTACCCGCCAGCGGCCCCCCGGAGGCCCCGGGTCCGCCCGCCGGGTTCACCTGGAGCATCACCTGCACCAGCGGGTGGTGGGCCGCGGACCGGTGCGGGTTGAGGTGCTCCACCAGGCGGTCGAACGGCAGGTCCTGGTGGGCGTACGCCGCCAGGTCGGCCTCCCGGACCCTTCCCACCAGCTCCTCGAACGTCGGGTCCCCGCCCGTGTCGGTGCGCAGGACCAGGGTGTTCACGAAGAAGCCCACCAGCCCCGACAGGGCGTCGTCGTCCCGCCCGGCCACCGTGGTGCCGAGCGCGAGGTCCGTGCCCGCGCCGAGCCGCGTCAGGGCCGCGGCCAGCGCCGCCTGCACCACCATGAACAGGGTGGCCCCCTGCGCGTGCGCGATCCGGACCAGGCGCCGGTGCGCGTCCGGGGACACCGTGAACCCCGTCAGCGCGCCGCGCCCCGAGGGCTCGGCCGGCCGGTGCCGGTCCGTCGGCAGGTCGATCAGGGGCGCCAGCCCCGTCAGCGTCCGCTGCCAGAAGTCCAGTTCCGGCCCGGCTCCGGCGAGCAGCTCGCGCTGCCACAGCGTGTAGTCGGCGTACTGCACCGGCAGCGGCTGCCAGCCGGGCGCGCGCCCGGCCCGCCGAGCCCCGTACGCCTCGGACAGATCGGCGAGCAGGGTCCCGGTGGACCAGCCGTCGGCCGCGATGTGGTGCAGCAGCAGGACCAGCGTCTGCGGGCCCCCGCCGACCGGCAGGAACAGCCAGGCCCGCAGCGGCAGGTCCCGCGTCAGGTCGAAGACGTGCCGGGCGGCCTCGTCCACGGCCGCCGCCACGTCGTCCGGGCGCGCCAGCTCCAGCTGCGGCCGGGCCCGCTCCAGCACCCGCTGGTACGGTTCGCCGCCCTCGGTCCCGTACACCGTGCGCAGCACCTCGTGCCGCTCCACGACGTCCGCCAGCGCCTCGGTGAGCGCCGCCGGGTCCAGCGGCCGGTCCAGCCGCCGCACCAGCGCGATGTTGTAGGTGGGGGAGGGCCCCTCCAGCTGGTCCACGAACCACAGCCGGCGCTGCGCGTACGACACCGGCAGCCGCTCGGGCCGCTGCGGCGCGGCCGTCAGCGCGGGACGGGAGTCCGCGGAGGCCGTCCCCAGCCGCCGGTGCAGGGCCGTCGCCGTCGGGGCCAGGAACAGGTCCCGGATGCCGGCCTCCACGCCGAGCACGCTCCGGATCCGGTTGACGAGCTTGCTGGCCAGCAGCGAATGCCCGCCGGACTTGAAGAAGTTGGCGTCGGCGGCCATCCGCTCCCGCCCCAGCGCCTGTGCGAACAGCCCGCACAGGATCTCCTCGCGCGGTGAGAGCCCGGCCGCGGCGGACCCCGACGGCGCCTGCGCCGCCGCCGCGGCGGCTCCCGCGGCCGCGAGGCGCTCGCGGCGCTCCCGGCGCCGGGCCAGCGCCTGCTCCTGCGGCCCCGTCACCAGAACCAGTTCGCCCAGCCGGGCCTCGGGGGAGTCCGCGAAGGCGCGCAGCGCCCGTACGTACACCTCCAGCAGCAGCCGCGCCGTCTCCCCGTCGAACAGGTCCTCGGCGTACTGCACGTGCACGTCCAGCCCGTCCGGACCGCCGTCCGCGTCCCGCCGCTCCGCGCAGTGGAAGCTGAGGTCGAACTTCGCGGCGCCCAGGTCCGTGCTGGTGGCCCGCCCGGGGATGCCGCCGAGGCGCATCCGGTCGTCGGCCGCCTCCTGCACGGTCAGCATCACCTGGAAGAACGGGTGCTCGCCCAGTGCCCGCCCCGGTTCGGCGAGCTTCTCCACGAGGACGTCGAAGGGCAGGTCCTGGTGGTCGAAGGCCGCCAGGTCGGCGTCCCGCACCCGTTCGACGAGCGCCCCGACCGCCGGGTCGCCGGACAGGTCGGTGCGCAGCACGAGGGAGTTGACGAAGCAGCCCACGAGATCGTGCAGGTCCTGGTCGGGCCGGCCCGCCACCGGGGTGCCGATGGCCAGGTCCTGCCCGGCGCCGGTCGCCGACAGGGCCGCGGACAGGGCCGCCCGCGCCACCATGAACAGGCTGGCGCGCCGGCCGCGGGCCAGCCCGAGCAGCGCCCGGTGCGCGCCCGCGTCGAGGTCCGCCGACACCGTCACCGCCCGCCCCGAGGGCTCGGCCGGACGCGGCCGGTCCGCTGGCAGCGCTGTCCGGGCCGGCAGCCCCTCCAGCGCCGTCCGCCAGAACCCGAGCAGCCGGTCCGGGTCGGCCAGCAGGTCGCGCTGCCACAGGGCGTAGTCGGCGTACTGCACCGGCAGCGCCCGCCACTGCGGCGCGCGGCCCGCGCACCGGGCCGCGTACGCCTCGTCCAGGTCCCGCAGCAGCGGCGCGATCGACCAGCCGTCGGTCGCGATGTGGTGCACCAGCAGCGTCAGGACGCAGCCGCGGTCACCCGGCAGGAACAACCGGGCCCGCAGCGGCGGCCGCGCGGCGAGGTCGAAGGGCTCCCGGGCGAATCCGGCGACCAGCGACTCCAGCGTGTCCGGGGTGCACGGCTCCACCTCCAGCGGTTCCCCGGCCGCGGGCAGCACCCGCTGGTACGGCTCGCCGCCCTCGGCCCCGTACACCGTGCGCAGCACCTCGTGCCGCTCCCGTACGTCGGCCAGCGCGGCCGCCAGCGCCGCCCGGTCCGGCTCCCGCTCCAGCCGCAGCACCAGGGGGGCGTTGTAGGTGGCCGACGGACCCTCGATCCGGTCGAGAAGCCACAGGGCCCGCTGCGCCGCCGACAGCGGCAGCCGCCCGGGCCGCTCCGCCGCGGGTGCCAGCGCCGGCCGGGCCGTCGCCGCGCCGCCCGGTGCGGCGGCGAGGCGACGGTGCAGGGCGGTCGGCGTCGGGGCCAGGAACAGGTCGCGCATGCCCAGCTCCAGCCCGAGCGCGCCCCGGATCCGGTTGACGAGCTTGCCGGCCAGCAGAGAATGCCCGCCCGACTTGAAGAAGTTGGCGTCCGGGGCGAGCGTCTCGCGGTTCAGCACCTCCGCGAACAGCCCGCACAGGATCTCCTCGCGCGGCGACAGGACGTCCCGCCGGACGGGCCCGGCGGCCGCCGTGGCGGTCCCGGTCCCGGCCGGCACGGCCGCGCGGCGCCCGGCCAGCCCGCGCGCCTCCTCCGCGGTCACCAGTGCGAGCTCCCCGAGCCGCCGCTCCGGGCCGCCGGCGAAACCCGCCAGGGCCCGTACGTACACCTCCAGCAGGAGCCGCGCCGTCGCCTCGTCGAAGAGGTCCACCGCGTACTGGAGGGCGATGTCGATCCCGTCCGGGCGCCCCTGCGCGGTGTGCCGTTCTGCGCAGTACCAGGTCAGGTCGAACTTGGCGGCGTCCAGCCCCACGTCCGCGAGCCGGCCGGCGATCCCGCCGCCCAGCTCCACCGGCGCGGCCGGCCCGCCGCCCGCGTCCACGGTCAGCATCACCTGGAAGAACGGGTGGTGCCCCAGGGCCCGCTCCGGCGCGAGCCGCTCCACCAGCAGGTCGAAGGGGAGCTCCTGGTTCTCGTACGCCGCGAGGTCCGCCTCCCGCACCCGGTCCAGCAGCTCCCCGACCGCCGGGTCGCCCGACAGGTCGGTGCGCAGCGCCAGGGAGTTGACGAAGAACCCGACCAGGTCGTACAGGTCCTCGTCGGGCCGGCCCGCGACCGGCGCCCCGATCACCACGTCCTCGCCGGCCCCGGCGGCGGACAGCGCCGCCGCCAGCGCGGCCCGGGCCGCCATCGTCAGGCTCGCCCGGTGTCCCCGGGCCAGGGCGAGCAGCCCGCCGTGGGCCGCCGCGTCCAGCCGGGCCGTCACGGTGGCGCCCCGGCCGGAGGGCTCCGCCGGGCGCGGCCGGTCGGCGGGCAGGGCGATCAGGGCGGGGGCCCCCGCCAGGACGCCCCGCCAGTGCTCGGTCTGCTCGTACGCCAGGCTCTCCGGGTCGGCGGGGTCGCCCAGCAGCTCGTGCTGCCACACGCCGTAGTCCGCGTACTGGACCGGCAGCGGCTCCTGCTCCGGGGCCCGGCCCGCCAGCCGGGCCGTGTACGCCCGGGACAGGTCGCGCAGC
The DNA here is from genome assembly GCF_042717785.1 of Streptomyces sp. NPDC058619. NCBI lineage: Bacteria > Bacillati > Actinomycetota > Actinomycetes > Kitasatosporales > Streptomycetaceae > Streptomyces > Streptomyces sp. NPDC058619. The sequence continues at coordinate 8,062 of NZ_JBHXQN010000046.1, read as the reverse complement.
AGGGGGCGTACGGACCAGCCGTCGGTGGCGACGTGGTGGATCAGCAGTACCAGTACCGAGGTCCCGTCACCCAGGAGCAGCAGCCGGGCCCGCAGGGGCGGCTCGGCGGTGATGTCGATCGCCTGCCGGGTGAACGCGGCCACGGCCGCCTCCACTTCGCCCGGCGCGCACACCGCGCTGGTCAGCCCGGGAACGGCGGCCGCGGCCAGCACCCGCTGGTACGGCTCGGCGTCGGGCCCGGCCGGCAGGACGGTGCGCAGCACCTCGTGCCGCTCCACCACGTCGGCCAGCGCCTCGCGGAGGGCCCCGGCGTCGGGCTTCCCGTCCAGGTGCAGGACCACGGGGGCGTTGTACGCGGCCGACGGGCCGTGCAGCCGGCCCAGGAACCACAGCCGGCGCTGGGCGAACGACAACGGGATCTCGGTCATGTCCGTGACGGTCCTAACTGTCCTGGCGCGCTGCGGCCGCGTCGGCGGCCGCCGCGACGAGCGTGTCGAGGTGGGCGGCGAGGTCCCGCAGGCGGGGGTGGGCGTAGACGGCCTTCACCGGGAGCGCGACGCCGAGTTCGGCCCGGACCCGGGACACGAGCTTGATCGCGAGGAGCGAATGCCCGCCCAGCTTGAAGAAGTTGTCGTCGGGCCCGATGCGCGAGGCGCCGAGCACCGCTGCCCACACGCCCGCGATCAGCTCCTGCGAGCGGGTCAGGCCCTCGGCCGCGGCGGCGGGCACCGGGGCGGCGGCGGCCGGGGCGGGCAGCGCCGCCCGGTCCAGCTTGCCGTTGGTGGTCGTCGGGAAGCGGTCCAGGGCCACGAAGGCCGCCGGGAGCATGTAGGCGGGCAGCGCCGCTCCGAGGTGCTCGCGCAGCGCGCCCTCGGTGACCGGGCCGTCCGCCGCCCGGTAGTACCCCACCAGCCCCGGAGCCCCGTGCACCTCGTCGAGCAGCAGCACGGCCGCCTCCGCGACCCCCGCGACCGCGGTCATCGCGGCCTCGATCTCCGGGAGTTCGATGCGGTGCCCGCGCAGCTTGACCTGCCCGTCGGCCCGGCCCAGGTAGCCCAGCCGGCCGCCCGGCAGCAGCCGCACCAGGTCGCCGGTGCGGTACATCCGGCCGCCGTACGAGGCCCCCTCGCCGGAGTCGGCGGTGAACCGCTCCGCCGTCAGCGCGGGCCGCCGCCGGTAGCCGCGGCCGACGCGCGAGCCCGCCAGGTACAGCTCGCCGCCCTCGCCCTCGCCGACCGGGTTCAGCTTCTCGTCCAGCACCCGCATCCGCAGGCCCGGCAGCACACTGCCGATGTGGGGGGCGTCGGCCCCGTCGATCCAGCCGGCCGTGGAGTCCACGGTGCACTCGGTGGGCCCGTACAGGTTCACCGTACGCAGCACCCCCTGCGCGCCCTTCTCGGCGAGGCGGGCCCAGAGCGCCGGGGCGACGGCCTCGCCGCCGATGAGGAGGGTCAGCGGGCGGGGCCCGCCGTCGGCGGTGAGCAGGTCCAGCAGCGGGTCGGCGTGCGAGGGGGTGATGTCGAGGTCGGTCAGCGCGTGCTCGTCCACGAGCCGGGCCAGCAGGGCCGGGTCGGCGCGGGTCTCCTCGTCGATCATCACGAGGGTGTCGCCGCGGCAGACGCGCACCCACTGCTGGACGGAGGCGTCGAAGGACGGGGAGGCGTTCCAGCCGACCCGCCCGCCGTCGGTGACGGCGATGCCCGCGCCCTCCAGCTCGGCGAGCAGCGCCGAGGCGGCGGCCCGGCCGATCTCCACGCCCTTGGGGCGTCCGGTGGAGCCGGAGGTGTAGATGACGTAGGCGAGCGTGTCGCCCCGGACGGCCACGGGCGTGTAGGCGGGGTCGGGACCCTCGCCCGGCGCGGTGAGTTCGGCCACCGCGAGGTGTGCGACGCCCGCGGCGAGCGGCCCGGCGTCCGGGCCGGCCGTGACGACCAGGTCGGCGCCGGAGTCCTCGACCAGGTAGCGGCGCCGCTCGGCGGGCAGCTTCGGGTCCACCGGCAGGTACGCGGCGCCCGCCGTCAGGGTGCCGATCAGCGCGGCCACCAGGTCGGCGCCGCGCGGCAGGGCGAGCGCGACCACGCTCTCCGGGCCGATGCCGCGAGCCGCGAGGCGGGCGGCGATCCGCATGGCCTCGGCGCGCAGGGCGCCGAAGCTGAGCTCGCGGTCGCCCGCGACGACGGCGGTGCGGCCGGCGGGGGCCAGCGCGAGGCGCGCCAGCAGGTCCGCGGCGGGGCGCGGGGTCTCCTCGGTGCGGGAACGCTCGGGAAGTACGGCGGTCATGGTGCTCACTCCCCGGCGAACGCGGTGGTGGACGGCTGGGTGGCGGGGGCGCAGTCGGCCAGCGCGACCGGATCCCCCATGGCGACGAGGATCTTGCGGTCGCCCTTGTAGGCCTCGCGGCCGTGGGCGCACAGGATGTTGTCGACGATCATCAGGTCGCCCTGCTGCCAGGTCTCGCGCACCGTGACCCGGTCGTAGACGGCGTTGACCGCGTCGACCTCGGCGTCGGTGAGCGCGGTGCCGTCGCCCAGGTAGGTGTTGAAGGGGAGCCCGTCCTCGCCGTAGGTCTCCAGCAGCACCTCCCGGATGTCCGGGTCGAGGGTGCGGCTGTTCCAGAAGGCGAAGTGGTTGAACCAGCTCTGCTCGCCGGTCACGGGGTGCGTCACGATCGCCGACCGGCGCTGCCGGGTGATCATCGAGTCGTCCTCGTCGACCCACTCGTACCCGACCGTGTTCTCCTCGCAGTACGCCTCCGCCACCGCCTTCTCCTCGGTCGCGAACGTCTTGTACCAGGGCAGACCGGCCAGCTCCGAGTAGTTGCGCACGAGCAGCCAGCCGACCCGCGCGAACCGCTCGACCAGCTCCGGCGGCAGCAGGCGCAGCGCCTCGCGCATGTCGCCGACGGTGGTGGCGCCGCCCTCCTCGGGCGCGGTCACGCAGCCGAACAGCAGCACGCCGGGGAAGTCGAGGGTGTAGCTGTTCTCGTTGTGGAGCCGGATCGGCTGGACCGCCGGCAGGTCGGTGGAGGAGAAGACGCCCTCGCCGAAGTCGGTGCGCGGGGTGGCCTTCTCCTTGTACCCGGCGCGCCGCTGGATCAGCGCGTCGCGGGCGGCGCCGAAGGAGGAGGCGTCCGACACGGGCAGCCCGCGGAGCAGGACGGCGCCGGAGCGGTGCATCTCGGCCTGGATGTCGGCGCGGTGGGCGTTCAGCCAGGCGACGGCCGTCTCCAGGTCGGCGCCGGCCGGGGTCTGGACGACGACCGGCTTGCCGGCTTCGCGGATCGGGCTGATGCCGGTGTCGGTGGGGGCGTCTGCGAACGTGGTCATGGCAAGGTCCTCAAAGGGGTGCGGAGGCGGGGCGGGAGAGGGTCGGGCGGGTCAGGCGGCGGCGCGGGCCGGCAGGTGCCCGCCGACGAGCGGCGCGAGCACGGCGAAGAACTCGGGCAGCTGCTGCTGGAAGTAGAAGTGGCCGCCCGGCAGGACGTACGAGGCGAAGGGCCGGTCGGTGATCCGGGCCCAGCGGCCCAGCGTCTCGGCGGGGGCGACCGGGTCGGCGTCCCCGCCGATCACCGTCACGGGGCAGTCCACGCGGGCCGCGGACTGCTCGCAGCGGTACACGTCGTCGATGGCGAAGTCGGCGCGGATCGACGGGATGATGATCTCCCGCAGTTCGGGCTCGTCGAGGATCCCGTCGTCGGTGCCGCCGCGCTCCTTGATGGCGGCGACCAGCTCGTCGTCGTCCAGCCGCTCGGGGTGGACCGCGCACGGGTTGGCCAGGAACGGCGCCCGGCAGGCCGAGGCGACCAGGGCCCGCGGGGTCCGGCCGGCCGCCTCCAGGGCCCGTACCACCTCGAAGGCGACGAGCGAGCCCATGCTGTGTCCGAGGACCACCAGGTCGTCGGTGGTTCCGGCGGGCAGGGACGCCACGACCGGGCCGGCCAGGTCGCCGATCGTGCGGGGCAGGTCCTCGGCGAAGCGGGCACCGCGGCCCGGGTACTGGCCGATGAGCAGCCGCACGTCGGAGGGCAGGTGCGCGCGCCACTCGGCGTACGCGTGCGCGTTGCCGCCCGCGTGCGGCAGGACCAGCAGCGAGGTGCGCTGCGGGCCGTCGCCCGGAAGGTCCCACACCACGTCGTCGGGCGCGGGGGTGAAGTCCGGGTAGGTGTCGTTGCTCATGAGGAACTCCGTTCCTGGTCGGGGGTGCGGCGGCGCAGCGCGGGCCGGGCCCGCCGGGGCGCCACCGGCTCGGACCGCCGCAGGCCCTCGATGTGCTGGGCGAGGGTGGCGGGGGTGGGGTGCTGGAAGACGTCGCGGAGGGTGAGGGTGACGCCGAGGGTGGCGCCGATCCGGTTGGTGAGGCGGGCGGCGAGCAGGGAGTGGCCGCCGAGGTCGAAGAAGCCGTCGTCGATGGAGAGCGGCTCCGTCGTGTTCAGGGCCTCGGCGAAGTACGCGAGGACCGACGCCTCCAGCTCGGTCCGCGGGCCGCGCCCGCCGACGGTCGCCGCGGCCTGCGGGACGGGCAGCGCCCGCTTGTCGATCTTCCCGTTGGGGGTCAGCGGCAGCCGGTCGAGCAGGACCACGAAGGCCGGGACCATGTGGTCGGGCAGCAGCGTGCGCAACCAGAGACGGACGTCCTGCGCGGAGAGGTCCGGCGCGGTGGAGACGAGGTAGGCCGTCAGCTGGGGCGTGTTGTGGTGGTCGGGATGAGTCGAGAGGGTGGCCTGCGTGATGTCCGGGTGGGTGGTGAGGACGGTCTCGATCTCGGTGGGTTCGATGCGGAAGCCGCGGATCTTGATCTGGCTGTCGGTGCGGCCGGTGTAGTGGAGGTTGCCCTCGGTGTCCCAGTGGGCCTGGTCGCCGGTGCGGTAGAGGCGCGAGCCGGGCTCGCCGTACGGATTGGGGACGAAGTGCGATGCGGTGGTGCCGGGTTGGGCGAGGTAGCCGTGGGCGAGCCCGTCGCCGGTGAGGTAGAGCTCGCCGGTGGTCCCGGGCGGGGCGGGGCGCAGCCGCTCGTCGAGGACGTAGGCGTGCTTGTTGGTGAGGGGGCGCCCGATGGAGACGGTGGCGGACGGCCGGTCCGAGACCGGGATGGGGTGGGTGGTGGTGAATCCCATGGACTCGGCGGGGCCGTAGCCGTTGGTGACGGCGAGGTCCGGATAGAGGGTGTGGAGGCGGTGGACGTGGGTGGGGGAGGCGGGTTCGCCGCCCGTGTAGACGATCCGCGTGGTGGTGAAGGACTCCGGGTGCTCGTCGGTCAGGAAGTTGAACAGGCTCGACGACAACTGGAGCATCGTGACGCCCCACCGCGGGGACAGTGCGGCGATGAGTGCGGGTTCGGGTCGCTGTCCGGGTTGCAGGACGGTGGTGCCGCCGTGGAGGAGGGCTCCCCAGAATTCGAGGCTGAAGGCGTCCCAGGAGACGGGGGAGCACTGGAGGAACACCTCGCCCGGGCCGAAGTCGGCGTAGGTCTGGGCGGTGACGGTGGAGACCAGGTTGCGGTGCGAGGACAGGATGCCCTTGGGGCGTCCGGTGGAGCCGGAGGTGAACATCACGCATGCCACGTCCGCCGGCGTCAGGCCGATGTCCGGACTCCCGGAGTCCTGCCGGCCGATGGCCTCGCGGTCGGCGTCGACCAGCACGGCCGTCCAGGGGCCGCTCACCCGGTCCCCGTGCCGGGCGTCCGTGACGAGGACGCCGACCGCCGCGTCCCGCGCGGTCCCGGTGAGGCGTTCGTCGGGGAACTCGGGGTCGAGGAGGGCGTAGCCGGCGCCGGTCTTGACGACGGCGAGGAGGGCGACGGCGAAGTCCGTGCCGCGGTCCAGCAGGATGCCGGCCAGGTCTCCGCGGCCCAGGCCCTGTCCGGCGAGGTGGTGGGCGAGCCGGTTGGCGCGGGAGTCCAGTTCCCCGTACGAGAGTTCCTGGTCGCCGAAGACGAGGGCGCGGGCGTCCGGGCGGAGGCGGACCTGCTCCTCGAACCGGTCGACGAGGGTCGCCCCGCCGATGTCCGTCCGCGTGCCGGTCCACTCCTCCAGCACCTGGCGCCGCTCGGCCTCACCCAGCAACTCCAGCTCGGAGAGCGGTACGTCGGGAGCGGCGACCACGTGCTCCAGGGCACGCCGCAGCATCGCCGTCAACCGCTCGACCGTCGACGGCTCGTACAGGTCGGAGCTGTACAGCACCGCACCCGTCAGCGGCCCGTCCGGCTCGGCCCGCAGCAGGAACTCCAGGTCGAACTTGACGGCCCCCGTCGCCAGCGGCTCCGCGGCCCCGGCCCGCAGGCCCGCCAGGTCCGGCGCCACCGCCGGCCCCGACTCCAGTGCCAGGCAGACCTGGAACAGGGGGTGACGGGCCAGCGAGCGGGTCGGGCTGACGGCCTCCAGCACCAGGTCGAACGGCACCTCCTGATGGGCGAAGGCGTCCAGGTCGGCGGCCCGCACCCGGGCCAGGAGCTCGCGGAACGCGGGATCGCCCGAGGTGTCGGTCCGCAGCACGAGGGTGTTGACGAAGAACCCCACCAGCCCGGACAGCGCCTCGTCCGAACGCCCCGCGACCGGCGAGCCGAGGGGGATGTCCGTCCCCGCACCCAGCCGGGTCAACAGGGCGGCCAGCGCCGCCTGGAGCACCATGAACGGGGTGCACCGCTCGACGCGCGCCAACTCCACGATCCGCTTGTGCAGTTCCGGGCCGAAGTCGACGTGCACCGCCCCGCCCCGCTGCCCCGACACCGCGGGCCTGGGCCGGTCGTGGACCAGTCCCAGCTCCTCCGGCAGCCCCGCCAGGGCGGTCTTCCAGTAGGCGAGCTGGTCCTCCAGGGCCCCGCCGTCGGCCAGCGCGGCCCGCTGCCACAGCGCGTAGTCGGTGTAGTCCGCGGACAGCGGGGCCCAGTCGGGGGCGTGGCCCGCCAGCCGGGCCGCGTAGGCGGTGGACAGGTCGTCGAAGAGCGGCCGCAGCGACTGCCCGTCGGTCGCGATGTGGTGCAGCAGGACGAGCAGGGTGGACTCCGCCTCCCCGGTCCGCACCAGCGTCACCCGCAGCGGGTGCTCCGCGGCCAGGTCGAACGGGTGCCGGGCGGCCGCCAGCAGCTCGGCCTCCCGCTCCGAGGGAGCGACCGTACGGACCTCGAAGACCGGCTCGCCGGCCGGGTCGACGACCTGCCGCGGCTCGCCGTCCACGGTGGTGAACCGGGTCCGCAGCGGCTCGTGCCGGCCCACCAGATCGGCGAAGGCGGCGCGCAGCGCCCCGACGTCCGCAACCCCGTGCAGCGGGACGGCCATCGGCACGTTGTACGAGGTGCCCCGGTCCTGGAGCCCGGACACCAGCCAGAGGCGCTGCTGGGCGAAGGAGAGCGGCGGCCGCTCGGGCCGCACCGCGGCCCGGGTGAGCGGCGGGAGCACGGGACGGCCCGACGCGGCGCCGATCTGCCGCGCCAGCGCGGCCGGCGTGGGGTGCTGGAAGACGTCGCGGAGGGTGAGGGTGACGCCGAGGGTGGCGCCGATGCGGTTGGCCAGGCGGGCGGCGAGCAGGGAGTGACCGCCGTGGTCGAAGAAGCTGTCGTCGACGGACAGCGGTACGGGGGACTCCAGGACCTCGCCGACCAGCGTCCGTACGATCTCCTCCAGCTCGGTCCGCGGCTGGCGGCCCCCGGTGGTCAGCGGTGCTTCGGCGGCGGGCAGGGCCCGCTTGTCGATCTTCCCGTTGGCCGTCAGCGGCAGCCGGTCCAGGACGGCGAACCGCGCGGGCACCATGTGCTCGGGCAGGTGCTCGCGCAGCCAGCTCCGCAGGGCGGCGGGGGCTAGGCCGGGGCCGGGGGTCAGGGTGACGTAGGCCGTCAGGTCGGTGGCGTGGACGAGGGTGGCGCGGGCGACCCGGGGGTGGGTGGTGAGGACGGTCTCGATCTCGGTGGGTTCGATGCGGAAGCCGCGGATCTTGATCTGGCTGTCGGTGCGGCCGGTGTAGTGGAGGTTCCCGTCGGTGTCCCAGTGGGCCTGGTCGCCGGTGCGGTAGAGGCGCGAGCCGGGCTCGCCGTACGGATTGGGGACGAAGTGCGATGCGGTGGTGCCGGG
>NZ_JBHXQN010000045.1:0-52471 GCF_042717785.1 Streptomyces sp. NPDC058619 | reverse complement strand
GAGACTGGGCCTGGGGTGTGGCCCGCTACTGGCGCCGCACGGCCGCCGAGCGCGCCTCGGTCTGACCTGTGGGGGGGGGGGGGGGCGGCGCGGCCGTCGCCCGCCCCGCCCCGCCCCGGAACGACAGCAGCCCCGGACCGCCGCTCGCGGTCCGGGGCTGCCGTACAGGCGCCCTACTGGGGGACGGGCCGCTCAGCCGAGGCGGCCCACCAGCTTCCAGGCGGCGGGCAGGGCGCCCATCGCCAGCGCGGCCTTGAGCGCGTCGCCGATCAGGAACGGGGTCAGGCCCGCCGCGACGGCCGCGGTCAGGGACATCCCGGTCGAGGCCATCAGGTAGGGCACGCCGACCGCGTAGATCACGGCCGAGCCGAGCACCATCGTGCCCGCGGTACGCAGGACCGAGCGGTCGGCGCCGTGCCGCGCGAGGGCGCCCACGACGGTGGCGGCCAGCAGCATGCCGAGCACGTAGCCGAAGGAGGCCCCGCCGGCCCCGGAGGTGCCGTTCGCGAACCACGGCACCCCGGCCGCGCCGACGAGGGCGTACAGGGCGAGCGCGAGGAAGCCTCGGCGGGCACCGAAGGCCGTGCCCACGAGCAGCGCGGCGAAGGTCTGCCCGGTGACGGGGACCGGGGAGCCGGGAACCGGTACGGCGATCTGCGCGGCGAGCCCGGTGAGCGCGGCTCCGCCGACGACGAGCGCGATGTCGCGGACGCGGCTCGCGGGCAGCAGGTCGGCGAGGACGGCGCCGGGCCGGAAGACGGCGGGCGAGACGGAAGCGGTGCTCATCGTGGCTCCGAGGGTGCGGGGTTCGACCGGGACACCGTGACGCTAACCCCGCCCCCCCGCCCGGCCCCACCGTCGCCCGGGACAAAGCGATGATCCCCGCAGTGGTGGGGTGTTCACAAAAAACCTCTACCAAGAGGTAACCAGAGCGTCCGAAGTGATGCGGATCACCCCTGCGATAAGCGCGTGAGGTCCGTTTTGCGTCGCCGCTCCTGACTCGGAGAGACTGTCGGAATGTCACAAGCACCCTTGTCGGACCTCCCGGCGGAACCGCTGAGCCACGGCCTCAAGCAGCGCCACCTGACCATGCTGGGCCTCGGCGGCGTGATCGGCGCCGGCCTCTTCGTCGGCTCCGGCGCGGGCATCGGGATCGCCGGTCCGGCGATCATCTGCTCCTACCTGCTCGCGGGCGTCCTCGCGATGCTGGTGATGCGCGCGCTCGGCGAGATGTCCGCCGCCATGCCCGCCTCGGGCTCCTTCTCCGTCTACGCGGAGAAGGCGCTGGGCCGCTGGGCCGGCTTCTCGGCGGGCTGGCTCTACTGGTTCCTGCTGGTCGTGGTGCTGGCCGTGGAGGCGACCGGCGCAGCGAAGATCGCGAACGGCTGGCTGCCGTCGGTGGACCAGTGGGTCTGGGTGCTGATCTTCATGGTGGTCTTCACCGTGAGCAACCTGGCCGCCGTGAAGAACTTCGGCGAGTTCGAGTTCTGGTTCGCCGCCCTCAAGGTCGGCGCGATCGTGCTCTTCCTGATCCTGGGCACCCTCGCGATCTTCGGCCTGCTCCCCGACACCGACCCGGTCGGCATGGCGAACCTGACCGGCCAGGGCGGGTTCTTCCCCGCCGGCATGGGCGGGGTGGTCGCCGGCATGCTCGCCGTCGTCTTCGCCTTCGGCGGCCTGGAGGTCGTCACGATCGCCGCCGCCGAATCGCAGGACCCGGCCCGCTCCGTGGCCCGCGCGGTGCGCAGCGCGGTGTGGCGCATCCTCTTCTTCTACGTCGGCTCCATGCTGGTCATCGTGACCCTGCTGCCGTGGGACTCGCTGGAGCCCGGCGAGAGCCCGTACGTCGCCGCGCTGGACTCCATCGGCATCCCGGCGGCCGGCCAGATCATGAACATCGTGGTGTTCGTGGCGCTGCTGTCGGCGCTGAACGCGAACCTGTACGGGTCCTCGCGCATGGTGTTCTCGCTGGCCGAGCGGGGCGAGGCGCCGACGTCGCTGCTGAAGGTCTCGGGCGGCGGGGTGCCGCGCCGGGCGGTCTTCGCCTCGGTGGCCTTCGGCTTCGTGTCGGTCGTGCTGAACCTGCTGTGGCCGGACACGATCTTCCTCTACATGCTCAACGCGGTCGGCGCGGTGCTGCTGTTCGTGTGGGCGCTGATCGCGGTCTCGCAGCTGAAGCTGCGCCGCGTCATCGAGCGGGACATGCCGGAGCGGCTCACGCTGCCGATGTGGCTGTTCCCGTACCTGACGTGGGCCGCGCTGGTCGGCATGGCGGCGGTGCTGGTGCTGATGCTGTTCGACGACTCGGCCCGGCCGCAGCTGCTGTGGTCGACCGGGGCCGCCGCCCTCGTGCTGCTGGTGGCGTGGGTGCGGGAGATCCGCGAGCGCCGGGCCGGCTGACGCCCCGACACGCGCCGCGGGTGCCCGGGGCCTTCGGGTCCCGGGCACCTGCGCGTCGTACGAGGAGGATCACGGCCGGTGAAACCGGTGTCCGAATGATGGACACACAACGTCCGATTATCGGACGATCGGCACACTGGGCGCATGAGTCAGCGCACGATCACGCACCCCGAGCAGCAGGCGCCGCCGCAAGCCGACGCCGGCTCCCCCCTCGGCAACGGACTGAAGCAGCGCCACCTTTCGATGATCGCCCTCGGCGGTGTCATCGGCGCCGGCCTCTTCGTCGGCTCCGGCGCCGGCATCGCGGCCGCCGGTCCCTCGATCGTGCTGGCGTACGCCGCGTCCGGGGTGCTCGTGATGTTCGTGATGCGGATGCTCGGCGAGATGTCCGCCGCCGATCCCGCCTCCGGCTCCTTCTCGGTGCACGCGGAGCGGGCGATCGGCCCCTGGGCCGGGTTCACCGCGGGGTGGATGTTCTGGACGCTGCTGTGCGTGGGCGTGGCCATCGAGGCCATCGGCGCGGCGCACATCATGACCGGCTGGTTCCCGGGCACCCCCTCGTGGATGTGGGTGCTGGTCTTCATGGCCGTGTTCTGCGGGTCCAACCTGGCCGCCGTCTCGAACTTCGGCGAGTTCGAGTTCTGGTTCGCCGCCCTGAAGATCGGGGCGATCGCCCTCTTCCTGGGCCTGGGCGTGCTCGCCGTCCTGGGCGTCCTGCCCGGCGCGGACGCCCCCGGCACCGCCAACCTCCTCCACGACGGCGGCTTCCTGCCCAACGGCGTGGACGGCCTGCTGGTCGGCCTGCTCGCCTCGGTCGTCGCGTACGGCGGCCTGGAGACCGTGACCATCGCGGCCGCCGAGTCCGAGAACCCGGTCAAGGGCGTCGCCCGGGCCGTGCGGACCACGATGTGGCGGATCGCCATCGTCTACGTCGGCTCGATGCTGGTCATCGTGACCCTGCTGCCGTGGAACGACCCGGCCGTGACGCAGGACGGACCGTACGCGGCCACCCTGGACCGCCTGGGCATCCCCGCGGCCGGCGAGATCATGAACGTGGTCATCCTGATCGCCCTGCTGTCCGCGATGAACGCCAACATCTACGGCTCCTCCCGCATGGCCTACTCCCTCGTCTCCCGCGGCCAGGGCCCGAAGGCGCTGGGCAAGGTCACCGGCCGGGTGCCGCGCCGCGCGGTGCTCGCCTCCTCCGGCTTCGGCTTCGTCACCGTGCTCCTCTCCTACTGGTACCCGGACACCCTGTTCGCCTGGCTGCTGAACATGGTCGGCGGGGTCATCCTCGTCGTCTGGGGCTTCATCGCCGTCTCCCAGCTCCTGCTGCGCCGCCGGCTGGAGCGCGAGGCCCCCGAGAAGCTGGTCGTGCGGATGTGGGGCTTCCCGTACCTGACGTGGGTGGCGCTCGCCGGGGTGGCCGGAGTCCTGGCGCTGATGGCCCTGGACGCGGACACCCGGGTGCAGGTCGTCTTCACCGGCGGGCTGACCGTCGCCCTCGCGGCGACCGGCTGGATCCTGCAGCGCCGGGCGGCCGTCCGCGCGGCGGGATAAGGCTCCCGTCCGGCGCGACACCCCCGCCGGACGGCAGGTCAGAGGCCGGGCCCATGCGCACGCATGGGCCCGGCTTCCGGCGTTCCGGGGGACTTGATCAGAGAGGTAACCCTTACGTGTCGTCCGGAATAGATACTGCTAGCGTGCAGTTGCGCATTGACTGCAATAAGCAGTTGGCACGCTGAGGGGACCGGACACACGCATGGCCATTTACACGCTTCCTGAGCTTCCCTACGACTACGCGGCGCTGGAGCCGGTGATCAGCCCGCAGATCATCGAACTGCACCACGACAAGCACCACGCGGCCTACGTCGCGGGCGCCAACACCACGCTGGAACAGCTGGAGGAGGCGCGCGACAAGGAGAACTGGGGCGCGCTGAACGGCCTGGAGAAGAACCTCGCGTTCCACCTCTCCGGCCACATCCTGCACAGCATCTACTGGCACAACATGGCCAGCCCCAAGACCGGTGACGGCGGCGGCATCCCGGACGAGAAGGACGGCCTCGGCGACCTGCCGGCCGCCATCACGGAGTCCTTCGGCTCCTTCGCCGCCTTCCGCAAGCAGCTGACCTTCGCGTCCTCCGCGACGCAGGGCTCCGGCTGGGGCGTGCTCGCGTACGAGCCCCTCAGCGGCCGCCTGATCGTCGAGCAGATCTACGACCACCAGGGCAACGTGGGCCAGGCCTCCGTGCCGATCCTGGTGTTCGACGCCTGGGAGCACGCCTTCTACCTCCAGTACAAGAACCAGAAGGTGGACTTCATCGAGGCCATGTGGAACGTCGTCAACTGGCAGGACGTGGCCAAGCGCTACGCCGACGCCAAGGCGAACACCCCGCTGCTGATCCCGGCCGACAAGGCCTGATCGGCGCCACCCGCCCGTCCGCCTCGTGATCGTCTTCTCAACCTTCACCGGCGGGCGTGTCCACCAGAAGGCCCCCGCGAGGACATGACTCGCGGGGGCCTTCTGCGTGCTCGGCGGAAGCCGCCGGCGTTCGGCCGTGCGTCCGTGCGCAGGCCCGGACGGGCTACTCGAAGGAGGGGCCCTGGGTGCGGGTGCGCTTGATCTCGTAGAAGCCCGGCGTGGAGGCGACGAGCAGGGTGCCGTCCCACAGACGGGCGGCGGCCTCGCCGCGCGGGGTCGGGGTGACGACCGGACCGAAGAACGCGACGTCGTCGCCCTCGGCGCCGGGGACGGAGATCACCGGGGTGCCGACCTCCTGGCCGACCCGGTCGATGCCGTTGTTGTGGGAGGCCCGCAGCACCTCGTCGTACTCGTCGGAGTCGGCGTAGGCGAGCAGCTCGGCCGGGAGGCCGGCCTCGTCCAGCGCCGCGGCGATGACCTCGCGGGTCGGGCCGTGACCCTCGTTGTGGATCTTGGTGCCGAGGGCGGTGTAGAGCTTGCCCGTGACCTCGGCGCCGTGCTTCTGCTGTGCCGCTATGACCACGCGCACCGGAGCCCAGCCCTTGGGGCCGAGCAGCTCGCGGTAGGTCTCGGGGAGTTCGTCGAGCTTGTTCTCGTTGAGGACGGCCAGGCTCATCACGTGCCAGCGGACCTCGACGTCGCGGACCTTCTCGACCTCGACCATCCAGCGCGACGTCATCCAGGCCCAAGGGCAGAGCGGGTCGAACCAGAAGTCGACCGGAGTCTTCTCGCGCACCTGGGTGTCGGTCATGTCTCTCCTCAAGTCAGACAAAGGCATCACTGGGACCACGTCCTCCGTCGCCAACCAGGCCGGGGCCCCGCGCATTCCCCCCGTGCGAGGATTCGACGGAAGAACGCGATCACGCACGAAGGAGTGCAGGTGCCCGGAGAGAATCTGTCCCGCGACGAGGCCCGTGGGCGGGCCGAGCTGCTGTCCGTCGACGGCTACGAGGTGGTCCTCGACGTCCGCTCCGCGGTCGAGGAGGCCGAGCCGGCCGAGGGTCCCCGGACCTTCCGCTCCGTGACGACGGTCCGCTTCCGGGCCGCCGCCCCGGGCACCGCCACCTTCGCGGACCTGATCGCCCCTTCGGTGAACTCCGTGACCCTCAACGGGCGCGCCCTGGACCCCTCGGCCGTCTTCGACGGGTCGCGGATCGCCCTGGACGGCCTGGACGCCGAGAACGTCCTGGTGGTGGACGCGAACTGCGCGTACAGCCGGACCGGGGAGGGCCTCCACCGGTTCGTGGACCCGGAGGACGGCGAGGTCTACCTCTACACCCAGTACGAGCCGGCGGACGCCCGGCGGGTGTACGCGAACTTCGAGCAGCCCGACCTGAAGGCGCCGTACCGCTTCGAGGTGACCGCCCCGGCGCAGTGGCAGGTGTGGAGCAATGGCGCCGAGGAGTCCCGGGAGGGCGGGGTCTGGCGGTTCGCCGAGACCGCGCCGATCTCCACGTACATCACGTGCGTGGTGGCGGGCCCGTACCACTACGTCACGGACTCCTACACGCGCGGGGACCTGACGATCCCGCTGGGCGCGATGTGCCGCAAGGGGTTGGCGAAGCACTTCGACGCGGACGACGTCTTCCTCGTGACGAAGCAGGGCTTCGACCTCTTCCACGAGATCTTCGACTACCCGTACCCCTTCGGGAAGTACGACCAGGCCTTCGTGCCCGAGTACAACCTGGGCGCGATGGAGAACCCGGGGATGGTGACCTTCCGCGAGGAGTACATCTTCCGCGGGAAGGTGACGCAGGCCGCGTACGAGCGCCGTGCGAACACCATCCTGCACGAGATGGCGCACATGTGGTTCGGCGACCTGGTCACCATGAAGTGGTGGGACGACCTGTGGCTGAAGGAGTCCTTCGCGGACTTCATGGGCTCCTTCGGGCTGGTCGAGGCCACCCGCTTCGACCAGGCGTGGGTGACGTTCGCCAACAGCCGCAAGGCGTGGGCCTACCGGGCCGACCAACTGCCGTCCACGCACCCGGTCACGGCCGACATCCGTGACCTGGAGGACGCGAAGCTGAACTTCGACGGGATCACGTACGCCAAGGGCGCAGCGGTGCTCAAGCAGCTGGTCGCGTACGTGGGGCGGGATGCCTTCCTGGAGGGCGCGCGCCGCTACTTCCGGGCCCACGCGTACGGGAACACCACCCTGGACGACCTGCTGTCGGTGCTGGCGGAGGTGTCCGGGCGGGACATGGCCGAGTGGTCGCGGGCCTGGCTGCAGACCGCGGGCGTGAACGCGCTGACCCCGGTGGTGACGTACGACGCGGGCGGGCGCGTGACCGAGCTGGCGGTGCTCCAGGAGGGCGGGGAGCTCCGGCCGCACCGGGTCGCGGTCGGCCTGTACCGGCTGGAGCCGGACGGCACCCTGGTGCGGTACGCGCGGGCCGGGGTGGACGTGGTCGGCGTGCGGACCGCGGTGGCGGAGCTGGCCGGGAGCGAGCGGCCCGACCTGGTCCTGGTCAACGACGAGGACCTCACCTACTGCAAGATCCGCTTCGACGAGGGCTCGCTCGCCACGCTGCGCGCGCACCTGGGCGACCTCACGGACCCGCTCGCGCGGGCGCTGTGCTGGTCCGCGCTGTGGAACCTGACGCGCGACGGCCTCATGCCGGCGCGGGACTTCACCGCGCTGGTGCTGGCGCACGCGGGACGCGAGAGCGACGTCGGCGTCCTGCAGATGGTGCACGCGCAGGCACTGACCGCGGTCACGCACTACGCGGCGCCGCAGTGGCGCGAGCAGGGCGGCCGGGAGCTGGCGGCCGGCGCGCTGCACGAACTGCGGCTGTCAGAGCCGGGGTCGGAGCACCAGCTCACCTGGGCCCGGTTCTTCGCGGCGGGCGCCACGACCGAGGGCGACTTCCAGCTGCTCCTGGGGCTGCTCGACGGTTCGGCGCGGATCGACGGCCTGGACGTGGACCAGGAGCTGCGGTGGGACTTCCTGCTGCCGCTCGCCGCGCACGGGGCGGTGGACGAGGGCGTGCTCGCCGCCGAACTGGCCCGGGACGACACCGCGTCGGGCAAGCGGCACCAGGTGCGGTGCCTGGCGGCGCGTCCGTCGGAGGCGGTCAAGGACCAGGCGTGGGCGGCGGTCGTCGAATCGGACGGCCTGTCGAACGCGCTGGTGGAGGCGACGATCGCGGGCATGCAGCAGCCCTCGCAGCGCGGGCTGCTGGCCGCCTACACCGGGCGGTACTTCGAGGTCCTCGAACGGGTGTGGGCCGAGCGGTCGATCCAGATCGGGATGGACGTGGTGAAGGGGCTCTACCCGTCGCTCCAGGACTCCGCGGAGACGGTGGGCGCCACGGACGCCTGGCTGGCCGGCCACCCGTCGGCCCCGCCGGCCCTGCGGCGGCTGGTCCTGGAGTCCCGCGACGACCTGGCCCGCGCCCTGCGCGCCCAGAGTTGCGACGCGGCCGCCTCCGCCTGACGCGCGACGGGCCGGGGCCCGGGGGCGGTTCCCCCGGGTCCCGGCCCCGGGACCTGCCCGTTCGCGGCGGGGAGCGGGCACCCCATCGGCAGTCGAACGCCCGTACTTTAGCCCCGCCTTGTCCCGGTTTGTCGACGGACGTGTAACAAGGGTTAGCGAGGCCATGGCCTGAGGGAACCTCAGCGTCATGAACCACAACGCGCCCCTCCCCCTCGCCCACCTCACCGGCACCCGCCCCCGCGTGCTGACCCTCGCCCAGCTGCGCCAGCACGGCGTCTCCGCCTCCGACGCCGCCGAGCGGCCCTGGCGGCAGATCCTGCCGGGGGTCTTCCTGCTCCACCCGGGGCCGGCCACGAGCGAGGAGCGGCTGCACGCCGCGCTGCTGTACGCCGAGCGCCGGGGCAACGGCGAGGCCATGATCACCGGACTGGCGGCGCTCGCGCTGTACCGGTTCTCCTCGGTGCCCGCGCTGCTGGCGCTCTCCCACATCGACGTGCTCGTCCCCGGCACCCGCCGGCTCCGCTCCACCGGCGACGTGCGGATCGTGCGGGCGCACGTCCCGCCCCGGTCGCAGGAGGTGACCGGGCTGCCGGTGGCTCCGGTCGCGCGGGCCGTGGCCGACGCCGTCGCACAGCTCGCGGACGCCGGCACCGTACGCCGCCTGCTCAGCGAGGCCGTCCGCGGCGGGCACTGCGAACCGGTCGCCGTCGTACGGGAGCTGACGCTGGCCCGGCTGCTGAACCGGCCGCACGTGGTCGACGCCGTCGAGTCGCTCCTCGCCGAGGGGCGGGCCATCGCCGAGGACCGGCTCTACCGGATCGTACGGGGCTTCGACCTCCCCGAGCCGGTCTGGAACGTGGACCTGCGGCTGCCCGGGGGCCCGCACCTCGGCGGGGTGGACGCGTTCTGGCCCGAGCAGGGTGTGGCTCTGGAGATCGACACCCGGGCGCCGCGCCAGGGCGAGGACGAGCAGTGGTCGGAGTCCGCCCGCAAGCGGGAGACCCTGGAGCGGCTCGGGATCACCGTCCTGCACGTCACCCCGCGCAAGCTCCGCGACTGGCCCGAGCAGCAGGCCGCGGTCGTCCGTACCGCCCTGACGGCGGCCGCCGACGACGAGCCCGCCGCGTACCTGGTGGTGCTCCCCCGGTGAGCCGCCGGAGGCGGACGGGCCGGGGCGCGCTCGGGGCGCCCCGGCGTGACCGCCGGCGCCGGCCGGCCCCGTACGCTTGAGGGGTTGGCGAGACGGTACGGAGGGGCAGGACATGGCGGCGGCGGACCCACGACCCCTGACCGGGGAGCCGGTCGTCCTCGACCTGCTGAACACCCGCTGGACCGTGGACGGCACCCCGCTGGACCTCTTCGCGGGAGCCGCCGGACTGACCCGCGTCGAGGGAGTCGCCGTCTGGCTGGAGAGCGCCGGCCTGGCCGACCGCTTCCGCGCCGATGCCCCGGCCCTGGTGCACCTGCTGACCGCCCGCGAGGCCCTGGCCCGGGCGGTGGCCGACCCGGCCGACGCGAGCGCCCGCGCACTGCTCGACGCGGTTTTGGAACACGGCCGCGTCCGCATCACCCTGACCCCCGAAGGCCCCGGCGAGCGGGCCGAGTTCGCCGATCCGGCCTGGGGGCCCGCCTGGACGGCGGTGCGCGCCTACCTGGACCTGCTGGGCTCCGCGCCCGGCCGCATCCGCACCTGCGCGTCCGATGACTGCGGGCTGCGCTTCCACGACACCTCGCCCGACGGCATCCGGCGCCGGTGCGGGACGGCCGCCTGCGGAGACCGGGCGTAGGCCCCGCTCCGCCCCCTCGTCACATCCGTACGCGCGCACGCGCGTGCGCTGGACGGATGGAATGTGTCACACCCGAGCCGGGAGCCGACCGCGCCCGGGCACCGAGGTGCGGTCGTGAAGTCTACAAATCCACTCTCCACCGCCGTCGTTTCACCCTGGTACGCCCCGGTACGGGCTCACTGGCGCATACCGCACCGTGGCGGGAGTCCGCCATGTCAGGTCTCGGTCAATGACATCCCTCCCCAAAGAGCGGTCACTTGCGCAAGGCTGACCGGTCATCCGGCACCGAAATCCGGACCGTATCTTTCACCTACCAGGGATGCTGATGACCCTCGAATCCCCCAGCTCCATATCCGGGCCCAGACGAGCGGCCCGAATAGCCGCCGCCGCGGGCCTCGTGGCCGCGCTCTGCGCGACCGGAGCCATGCCCGCCTTCGCGGCGGGAACCGTCGACGGGCCGCGCGCCACACCGCCGGTGAAGTCCGCGGACCAGAAGCTCGGCTCCGCCGATGCCGAGCTGCTGCAGGAGGCCAAGTCCAAGGGTGACAAGACCGTCACCGTCATGGTCGCGACCGCCCCCGGCGAGACGAAGCAGGTCGCCCAGCAGCTCGGCGCCGTCGAGGGTGCCTCGGTGGGCCGTACGTACGACGACCTCGGCTACGTGCGCGCCACGCTGCCCACCGGGAAGGCGGACGCCGCCCTCAAGGCGGCCGTCAAGCTGAACTCGGTGCACGGCATCGACCTGCGCCACGAGATCCAGCTGCCGGACCCGCGCCCGGACGCGGACCGCGAGGGCGCCGCGGCCAAGAAGACCGCGGCCGAGGCCTACCCCGCGCCGGACGCCAACACCCCGGCGAAGAACCCGTACAACCCGTCCTTCGAGACCGGCGCGGTGGACTTCGTCACGAAGAACCCCCAGGCCGACGGCCGCGGCGTGACCATCGGCATCATGGACTCGGGTGTCGACCTCGGCCACCCCGCGCTGCAGACGACCACGACCGGCGAGCGCAAGATCGTCGACTGGGTCACGGCGACCGACCCGATCACCGACAACGACGGCACCTGGCGGGCGCAGATCACCCCGGTCGCCGGCGCCTCGTTCGCCGCGGGCGGTTCGACCTGGAAGGCGCCCGCGGGCGCGTTCCAGTGGAGCCGCTTCACCGAGTCGATCACCGCGAACGGCGACATGGCCGGTGACGTCAACCGCGACGGCGACACCACCGACCGGTTCGGCATGCTGTACGACCCGGCGACCGGCACCGTGCGCGTGGACACCGACCAGGACCTCGACTTCACGAACAACGAGCCGATGAAGCCGTACAAGGACGGCTACCAGATCGGCTACTTCGGGACGGACAACCCGGCGACCCCCGTCGTCGAGCGCATCCCGTTCGTGATCGAGATCCGCAAGGACGTCCCGATGGACCCGCTGGGCGGGGACTGGGTCGGCAAGAAGGCCGACTTCGTCAACATCGGCATCATCGAGGGCACGCACGGCACGCACGTCGCCGGCATCACCGCCGCCAACAGCCTCTTCGGCGGCAAGATGAACGGCGCCGCCCCCGGCGCCAAGCTCGTCTCCTCGCGCGCCTGCACCTGGTCGGGCGGCTGCACCAACATCGCGCTGACCGAGGGCATGATCGACCTCGTCGTCAACCGCGGCGTGGACATCGTCAACATGTCCATCGGTGGCCTGCCGGCGCTCAACGACGGCAACAACGCCCGCTCGGAGCTCTACTCCAACCTGATCGACAAGTACGGCGTCCAGCTCGTCATCTCGGCGGGCAACGAGGGCCCCGGCGTCAACACGATCGGTGACCCCGCCCTGGCGGACAAGGTCCTCTCCGTGGGCGCGGCCGTCTCCAAGGAGACGTGGGCCGCCAACTACGGCTCGGGCGTGGCCAAGAAGTACAACATGTTCAACTTCTCCTCGCGCGGCCCGCGTGAGGACGGCGGCTTCACGCCGACCATCACCGCCCCCGGCGCCTCCATCAACACCGCGCAGACCTGGATTCCGGGTTCGCCGGTGAAGGAGGCCGGCTACGCGCTGCCGCCCGGCTACGCGATGCTCCAGGGCACCTCGATGTCGTCGCCGCAGGCGGCGGGCGCAGGCGCACTGCTGATCTCGGCCGCCAAGCAGGCGAACATCGCGCTGAAGCCCGCGGGTCTGCGCATCGCGCTCACCAGCACGGCGAAGAAGATCGCCGACGTCCCGGCGCACGCCCAGGGCGCGGGTCTGATCGACGTCGTCGGCGCGTGGGAGTCCATCCAGCGCGACGCGAAGGCCAACGAGTTCACCGTCAAGGCGCCGGTCGACACCGCGATCGACCAGTTCCTGAAGACCCCGGGCTTCGGCACCGGCGTCTACGACCGCGAGGGCGGCCTGAAGGTCGGCCAGAAGAAGGTCTACAACGTCGTCGTCACCCGCACCACGGGCGTCAAGTACGGCACCCGGCACGACCTGAGCTGGCGCAACAACGACGGGACCTTCAAGGTCATCGGCGGCTACGACTACGTCACGCTGCCGCTGAACAAGCCCGTCACCATCAAGGTCGAGGCCAAGGCCACGTCGGCCGGCGTGCACAGCGGCATCCTGCAGCTGGACGACGCGACGACCGAGGGCATCGACAAGCAGATCCTGACGACGGTCGTCGCCTCGACCCCGCTGGCGAAGCCGTCGTTCCAGCTGTCGGACACCTCCTCGGTGCAGCGCAACAGCCACAAGTCGTACTTCGTCACCGTCCCACCGGGCGCCAAGACCCTCGAGGTCGCCCTCGGCGGTCTGCAGCCGGGCAGCCAGACCCGCTTCATCTCGATCCACCCGTACGGTCTGGGCGTCGAGGACAGCGCGACCACCCAGTGCTACCCGAACTACGACAACCCGGCGAACACCTGCCGCCCCGACCTGCGTTCCTACGCCGACCCGCAGCCGGGCGTCTGGGAGATCGAGGTCGAGTCGCGCCGTACGTCGCCGCTGCTGGACAACCCGTACAAGCTGGACGTCTCCGTGCTCGGCGCGGCCTTCGACCCCGCGGTCAAGGTCCTGCCCGAGGTCAAGCTGGGTAGCCCGGCGCCGGTCCAGTGGACCGTCAAGAACGAGGCCGCGGCCATCACAGGCGGCAAGCTCAAGGGCGGCCCGCTCGGTTCCGCGAAGGTCGCCAAGCCGACCATCGCCACCGGTGAGACGCAGACCACCGAGGTCACGATCGGCGCGGGCGTGTCCCGCCTCGACATCGCGATCGGCAAGACGTCCGACACGGGCGCCGACCTCGACCTGGACGTGTACAAGGACGGCGTCAAGGTCGGCTCCTCCGCCGACGGCGACTCCGAGGAGGCCGTGAGCCTGGTCAACCCGGCCGCGGGCACCTACACCATCGAGGTGCTGGGCTACGCGATCCCGTCCGGCTCCACCACGTACGACTACCGCGACGTGTTCTTCTCGGCCGCTCTGGGCTCCGTCCAGGTCGACGAGGCCGCCGCGGTG
The DNA here is from genome assembly GCF_042717785.1 of Streptomyces sp. NPDC058619. Classification (NCBI taxonomy): domain Bacteria; kingdom Bacillati; phylum Actinomycetota; class Actinomycetes; order Kitasatosporales; family Streptomycetaceae; genus Streptomyces; species Streptomyces sp. NPDC058619. The sequence goes on along the minus strand of NZ_JBHXQN010000045.1, from coordinate 38,879 downwards.
AACCTCGCCACCGGCGCCACCGCGCAGGTCTCGGCGAACGTCCTGGTCAGCAGCGCGGCCCCCGAGGGCCGTCAGTTCTTCGGCCAGGTCCAGCTGCTCAACGCCGGGGGCACCGCCGCCGGCACCGGCAGCGTGCAGATCGAGAAGGTCCTCCCGTAACCCGGTAGGCACCTGACAGGCCGAGGGGGCGGCGCTCCGATGAGCGCCGCCCCCTCGTGTTTCCGCTCCGACCAGGCAAAACGGATGATCGCAGGGCGCGCGACAGGGCCGCCACGGAGACGTCGCACGGGTTCACATTCCGGACACCGTCCGTTCCTCGGACAATGGATTGGACAAGGCTCGTGGGGTCGAACGCATGATGGCTCCACGCGCGCCCGCGTCGTACGTACCAGAGGAGTCACCGTGAGGGTCGGAATCGTCGGAGCCACCGGACAGGTCGGCGGAGTCATGCGCGGCATCCTCGCCGAGCGGAAGTTCCCGGTGGACGAGCTGCGGCTGTTCGCGTCGGCCCGCTCCGCGGGCTCCGTCCTGGAGTGGGAAGGCCGGGAGATCACCATCGAGGACGCGTCCACGGCCGACTACTCCGGCCTGGACATCGTGCTGTTCTCCGCCGGCGGCGCCACCTCCAGGGCCCTCGCCGAGAAGGTCGCCTCGCAGGGCGCCGTCGTGATCGACAACTCCTCGGCCTGGCGCAAGGACCCCGAGGTCCCGCTCGTCGTCTCCGAGGTCAACCCGCACGCGATCAAGAACCGCCCCAAGGGCATCATCGCGAACCCGAACTGCACCACCATGGCCGCAATGCCGGTGCTGCGCCCGCTGCACGACGAGGCCGGACTGACCGCGCTGATCGCCACCACCTACCAGGCCGTGTCCGGCTCGGGCGTGGCCGGCGTCGCCGAGCTCGACGGCCAGGTCAAGGCCGTGGCGGGCGAGGCCACCGCGCTGGTACACGACGGCGAGGCCGTGGCCTTCCCCGAGCCGGGCGTGTACAAGCGGCCCATCGCCTTCAACGTGCTCCCGCTCGCGGGCTCGATCGTGGACGACGGCTCCTTCGAGACCGACGAGGAGCAGAAGCTCCGCAACGAGTCCCGCAAGATCCTGGAGATCCCGGATCTCAAGGTCTCCGGCACCTGCGTGCGCGTTCCGGTCTTCTCCGGCCACTCGCTCCAGGTCAACGTCCGCTTCGAGCGCCCGCTCGGCGTCGAGCGCGCCTACGAGCTGCTGAAGGACGCCCCGGGCGTCGAGCTCTCGGAGATTCCGACCCCGCTCCAGGCGGCCGGCAAGGACGCCTCGTACGTGGGCCGCATCCGGCTGGACGAGACGGCGGAGAACGGCCTCGCCCTGTTCCTCTCGAACGACAACCTCCGCAAGGGGGCGGCCCTGAACGCGGTGCAGATCGCCGAGCTGGTCGCCGAGGAGCTGCGCGGCTGATCCCGCGCCGGACGGGGCGGGGGAGGGGGCGGGCGCCGGACGGTGCCCGCCCCCTCCCCCGTCTCACGGCCGGCGGGGCTCGTGGCGGACCTCGCGGCGCACCTCGTAGAGGAAGCAGCCGTACTCCGCCGCCCGGACGTGCACGAGGGCGACCTCCGGGTCGGCGAACGCCTCGGCCAGCGCCCGCGCCACGACCCCGTCGGGCTCCTCCCCGAGGGCCAGTACCCGGCCGCCGACGATCCGGCCGGCCGCGTCGTAGCGCCGGGCGACCCGCAGCGCGCCCGGCGTCCCGAACGGCAGGACGCCGCCCTCCCCGGGGCCCGCGCACGCGTCGGCGTGCACGAACACGGGCCCCTGCTCGTCGTACGCCCCCGGGTCCGCACCGGACCGCGCCGCCCAGCGGCGCAGCGGCGCGTACGCGACCAGGGCGATGCGCTCGCCGGCGCGGCTGCGCCGCAGGCAGCAGCGGAGCGGGGCGCCGCCCTCGGGGTCCTGGTACGGCAGGCAGGGGCGGCCGGCGTCGTCGCCGCGGCGCAGTTGCGTCAGGACGGACGGGGCGATGGGGAGCACGGCGGGGCGGTTCGGCGGGGTCATGGGGCCGATCCTCCCGGCCAGGACCGGCCGAAGCTGGCGGATATCGGACGTCGCGTTCGCCCGTGGATTACTCGGGAGCCCCGGGCGGGGCTCCCGTGGAAGGATGGCCGGGACGTCACCATCGAAGGAGATGAACGCGTGCCAGGCACGAACCTCACCCGTGAAGAAGCCCAGCGGCGGGCCCAGCTGCTCACCGTCGACTCCTACGAGATCGAGCTCGATCTCGGCGGTGCGCAGGAGGGCGGCACCTTCCGGTCCGTGACCACGGTGCGCTTCGACGCCGCCGAGGCCGGCGCCGAGACCTTCATCGACCTGGTCGCCCCGGCCGTCCACGAGGCCGTCCTCAACGGCCACTCGCTCGACGTCGCCGCCGTCTTCCGGGACTCGCGGATCGCCCTGCCGCACCTGGCGGCCGGGACCAACGAGCTGCGCGTCGTCGCGGACTGCGCGTACACCAACACCGGTGAGGGCCTGCACCGCTTCGTCGACCCGGTCGACCAGCAGGCCTACCTGTACACCCAGTTCGAGGTGCCGGACGCGCGACGGGTCTTCGCCAGCTTCGAGCAGCCCGACCTGAAGGCGACGTTCCGGTTCACCGTGACGGCCCCCGAGGGCTGGACGGTCATCTCGAACTCCCCACGGGACACCTCTCAGGGGGCCGAGCCGAAGGACCGGGTGTGGGCCTTCGAGCCGACCCCGCGGATCTCCTCGTACATCACCGCGCTGATCGTGGGCCCGTACCACGCGGTGCACAGCTCGTACGAGGGCAAGGACGGCCAGTCCGTACCGCTCGGCATCTACTGCCGGCCCTCGCTCGCCGAGTTCCTCGACGCGGACGCGATCTTCGACGTGACCCGGCAGGGCTTCGACTGGTTCCAGGAGAAGTTCGCCTACGACTACCCGTTCGCCAAGTACGACCAGCTCTTCGTCCCGGAGTTCAACGCGGGCGCCATGGAGAACGCGGGCGCGGTCACCATCCGCGACCAGTACGTCTTCCGCTCGAAGGTGACGGACGCGGCGTACGAGGTGCGCGCCGAGACGATCCTGCACGAACTCGCCCACATGTGGTTCGGCGACCTCGTCACCATGGAGTGGTGGAACGACCTCTGGCTGAACGAGTCGTTCGCCACGTACACCTCCATCGCCTGCCAGGCCTACGCCGAGGGCTCGAAGTGGCCGCACGCGTGGACCACGTTCGCCAACTCGATGAAGACCTGGGCGTACCGGCAGGACCAGCTGCCGTCGACGCACCCGATCATGGCCGACATCCGCGACCTGGACGACGTCCTCGTCAACTTCGACGGCATCACGTACGCCAAGGGCGCCTCGGTGCTCAAGCAGCTCGTGGCCTACGTCGGCATGGACGCCTTCTTCAAGGGCGTGCAGGGCTACTTCAAGGCGCACGCGTTCGGCAACACGCGCCTGTCCGACCTGCTGGGCTTCCTGGAGGAGACCTCGGGCCGCGACCTGACCGCCTGGTCGAAGGCGTGGCTGGAGACGGCCGGCATCAACGTCCTGCGCCCCGAGGTGGAGACGGACGGGCAGGGCGTCATCACCGCGTTCGCCGTGCGCCAGGAGGCCCCGGCGCTGCCCGCGGGCGCGAAGGGCGAGCCGGTCCTGCGTCCGCACCGGATCGCGGTCGGCCTGTACGAGCTCCAGGACGGCCGCCTCGTGCGCACCGACCGGATCGAGCTGGACATCGACGGTCCGCTGACGGCGGTGCCGGAGCTGGTGGGCCGCGCCCGCCCGACGGTCGTGCTCCTCAACGACGACGACCTGTCGTACGCCAAGGTCCGCCTGGACGAGGTCTCCCTCGCCAACGTCACCGCCCACCTCGGCGACTTCACCGAGTCGCTGCCGCGCGCGCTGTGCTGGGCCTCGGCCTGGGACATGACGCGCGACGGCGAGCTCGCCACCCGCGACTACCTCGCCCTGGTCCTCTCGGGCATCGGCAAGGAGTCGGACATCGGCGTCGTCCAGTCCCTGCACCGGCAGGTGAAGCTGGCCGTCGACCTGTACGCCGACCCGGCGTGGCGCGCGGAGGGCCTGGCGACCTGGACCGAGGCCACCCTGGAGCACCTGCGGGCGGCCGAGCCGGGCAGCGACCACCAGCTGGCGTGGGCCAGGGCCTTCGCGGCCACGGCCCGGACCGAGGGGCAGCTGACGTACCTGTCGGCCCTGCTGGACGGCGCGGCGGAGATCGAGGGCCTGGCCGTCGACACCGAGCTGCGGTGGGCCTTCCTGGAGCGCCTGGTGGCCACCGGTGTCGCGGACGAGCCCGCGATCGCGGCGGAGCTGGAGCGGGACGCGACGGCGGCCGGCGAGCGCCACGCGGCGACCGCCCGGGCCGCGCGCCCGACGGCGGAGGCCAAGGCCGCGGCGTGGGCCTCGGTGGTGGAGTCCGGCGACCTGCCGAACGCGGTGCAGGAGGCGGTGATCGGCGGCTTCGTCCAGACCGATCAGCGCGAGCTGCTGGCCCCGTACGCGGAGAAGTTCTTCGCGGCGGTCAAGGAGGTCTGGGACACCCGCAGCCACGAGATCGCGCAGCAGGTCGCGGTGGGGCTGTACCCGTCCCTCCAGGTCACGCAGGAGACCCTGGACGCGACGGACGCCTGGCTGGCCGCCGCCGAGCCGAACGCGGCCCTGCGCCGCCTGGTGTCGGAGTCGCGCGCGGGTGTCGAGCGGGCCCTGAGGGCCCAGGCGGCCGACGCCGCCGCCGCTGCCGCCCAGGTGTGACGCCCGGCGCCGGCGGGCCGGGACCCCCTGCCCGCCGGCGCCGCGGCCCCTCGTCCGCGGCACGTCTGCGGCGGCGCGGCTGCGGCGGCTCCACCCCCGGCCCGGGCAGCGCACGGGGGCTCCGCGCAGCGGCACCACGCCCCGGCCCCGGCTACGGCCGGCCGGCGGCGGCCCGTCGCAGGGCGTCGAGGACGCGGGCGACGGCGGGGGCCGCTTCGGAGCCCCGCCGGACGGCGGCGATCACGTGCCGGGCCGGCCGCTCGTGCGAGAGCACCCGCACCACGGGCCCCGACGCGCGGCCCGACACCGTCCGGGGGACCAGGGCCACCCCCATGCCGGCGCCGACCATCGCCAGGATCGCCGTCCAGCCGGACGCGGAGTGCGCCTGCTCCGGGACGAAGCCGGCCGCCTCGCACGCGTTGCGGGTGATCTCCGACCAGGGGCCGCTGCCGCCGTAGATCCACGGGTCGCCCGACAGGTCCGCCAGCCGCAGGTCGGCCGCGTCCGCCAGCGGGTGGTCCGGCGGGAGCGCCACGTCCAGCGGGTCCTCCAGGAGGGTCAGCCGGGTGAAGCGGCCGTCGCGCGCGGTCGGCGCGTGGGCCGCCAGCGACAGGGCCAGGTCCACCGCTCCGGCGGACAGCAGCGCGTAGGACTCGGCGGCCTCCGCCTCCCGTACCCGGACCTCGATCCCGGGGTGCGTGCGCCGCAGCGCCGCCACGGCCGGGACCACCAGCGCCGGCACGGCGGTGGAGAAGGCGCCGATCCGCACCTCGCCCGCGTCCCCGGCGAGGTACCCCGACAGCTCCGCCTCGGCCCGCTCCAGCTGGGCGAACACCGCCTCCGTGTGCCGCAGTACGAGGTGCGCCGCGTCGGTGAGCCGGACCCGTCGGCCCTGGGCCTCCAGCAGGGGCACCCCCAACTGCCGGGCGAGGTTCGTCAGCTGCTGCGAAACGGCCGAGGGCGTCATGTGCAGCGCCTCGGCCGTCGCGGTCACGGTCCCCCGTTCGGCCAGGGTCCGCAGGATCCGCAGCTTCTTGATGTCCCACTCGGTCATGGGACCGAACCTACCGCCGGGCACCCGCGGCGCTCCCCAGTCCCACACCACCGAGGATCAGCGCCATGCACAGCAGTTGCGCCGGGCCGGTCCGCTCGCCCAGCAGCAGCAGGCCGAGCCCCGCCACGCACACGGGCTGGAGGTAGTACACGATTCCCGCGCGGGCGGCGCCGATGACCGCGACCGCCCGGTTCCAGGCGAAGAAGGCGACGGCCGAGGAGAACACCCCGACGTACAGCAGGGGCCCGACCGATCCGGGGGTGAGCGCGAAGCCCCCCTGGACGGTGAGCGAGACGGCGTAGGCGGGGGCCAGCATCAGCGCGCCCAGCGCGAAGGTGGTGATCAGGAAGGCGGGTCCGCCGAGTTCGGCGGGCTTGCGCTTGAGAAGGGCGCTGTACGTGGCGAAGGACAGGGCGGCGCCGAACATCCACAGGTCGCCGGCGCCGAAGTCGAAGCCGAGGGAGCCGTCCCCGACCAGCAGCAGCACCCCGAGGGCGGCCACCAGCATCCCGACGGTGCGCCGGGGGCCGAGCCGGTCGCCGCCGAGGCGGGCGTAGCAGGCCATGACGACGGGCGAGGCCGCCATGATCATGCCCATGTTGGAGGCGGAGGTGGTCAGCCCGGCCTGGTGCACGAGGGTGTTGTAGAGGGTGACGCCGAAGAGGGTGGCGAGGGCGACGTAGCCGAAGTGCTGCCGGATCACGGCCCGTTGCCGCCAGGCCTGCCGGGCGGCGAAGGGGGCGACGGCGATCAGCGCGATGATCCAGCGCCAGAAGACGGCCTGGACGGGCGGGACGGTCTCGGCCATCCCCCGGGTGGCGACGAAGCTGCCGGACCAGACGACCGTCGCGAGCAGGGCCAGGAGCACGCCGACGCCGAGTCCGGCGGTGGCGCCCGTCCTCTCCGTGCCGTGGGACTGCTGCTCTGCGTTCGGGACGGTGCGGGCGCGGTCCGTGACGGCCACTGCGGGTCTCCCCCTCGGGGTTCGGTGTCGTAGGTCGTGGGGACTACCGTCGCACCGGCCCATCGGTCAGGTCTATCGAAATGTTTTGATCAGTCTTTTCAGCTGAACTGAACGGTCGGGCGGTGCGCGCGACGGCGAGCTGCCCGGCGACGGTGGCGCCGAAGGCGATCGCCATGCCCACGAGCTGTACGGGCGACAGCGCCTGCCCGAGGGCCGCCCAGCCGATCACGGCGGCGGTGAGCGGGGAGAGCGGGCCCAGCAGGGTGACCGAGGTGGCGGAGAGCTGCCCGATGCCGCGGAACCAGAGCCAGTACGCGATGCCGGTGTTGATCAGCATCATGTAGCCGTAGCCGAGGAGGGCGTCGCCGTCGAGGGCGGGCGGGGCCCCTTCCACGAGGGCGGCGACGGGGATGATGACCAGTCCGCCGGCGGTGAGCTGCCAGCCGGTCACCGCCAGCGGGCCGACGCCCTCGGGGCGGCCCCAGCGCTTGGTCATGACGGTGCCCGCGCCCATGGAGGCGGAGGAGACCACCCCGGCGATCACGCCGACCAGGTCGAGCCCGGCTTCGGCGGTGAGCACCACCATGCTCACGCCGAAGGCGCCCACGACGGCGGCGAGCACGGTGCGCACGCCGGCCCGCTCCCCCAGCAGGAGGGCCGCGAGCCCGACGACGAACAGCGGTCCGGCGGCGCCGAGCACGGCCGCGACCCCGCCGGGGAGCCGGTACGCGGAGAGGAACAGCAGCGGGAAGAAGGCGCCGATGTTGAGCGTGCCGAGCACGGCGGACTTCCACCACCACGCGCCCGTGGGCAGGGTGCGGGCCAGCGCCGTGAGCAGCAGCCCGGCGGGCAGGGCCCGCATCACCCCGGTGAACAGGGGCCGGTCGGGCGGCAGCAGCTCGGTGGCGACGGCGTACGTGGAGCCCCAGGAGACGGGGGCGAGGGCGGTCAGGGCGACAGTGGCGAAACGCTTCACGGGGGTGACTCCTCGGGCAGGTGAGGAAGGCGGGGACTGCGGTGCGCGGGGCGGTTCAGGCGGCCGCGGGGGCCGGCGGTTCGGCGTGGACGGCCTCGGCGGGCAGGTGGCGGTCGGCACGCGCCGTGACGGGGGAGACCGCCGAGCCCCCCGAGTAGGTCGATTGAAAGTAGCTTACCTCTAAGTTACTTTCCGTCAAGCAACTTTCTTGCGAACGAGTGAGGGAACGTCGGATACTGCACCCATGACCGACGCCAACAAGGACGCCGTCGACGCGATCGCCGCCCAGTGGTACGCGGTACGCCCCGACCTGGACACCGCCCCCATGGCCGTCTTCGGCCGCATCTACCGCATCGCCAAGGCGATGGGCGACTCGACGGAGCGGACCTACAACCGCTACGGCATCTCCCGCGGTGAGTTCGACGTCGTAGCCACCCTGCGCCGGTCCGGGAGCCCGTACACGCTCTCGCCCCGCCAGCTGTCGGCCACGCTGATGCTCACCACGGGCGGCATGACCGGGCGCCTGGACAAGCTGGAGAAGGCCGGGCTGCTCTGCCGCAAGCCCGATCCGCACGACCGCCGCGGCCTCCAGGTGACGATCACCGACCGCGGTCTCGCCCTCGTCGACGAGGCCGTGTCCGCCGGGCTGGAGGTGCAGAGCGCCGCCCTGACCGGGCTGGAACCCGAGGAGGTCGAGCTGCTCACGGGCCTGCTCCGCAAGCTGCTGGCCGGGGTCGCGTGAGCACGACGGGGCGCCGGGGGTCCGCACCGGCGGCTTGACGCACCGGCTCCGCGGACCCCCGGCGCCCCGGAGGTCTTCTGTGCGCCGCCCCCGCGGGGGCGGCCTGGGTTCAGCTCTGGTTCTGCGGCTTGCGCGACTTGTCGCCGACCATCACGAGGCCCGCGATCACCAGGAACAGGATGATCGGCGTGGCCACGAACAGGCCCAGCGTCTGGGCAATGCTCAGGCCCGGGGCCGGGTCGTCGCCGTCGTCGCGGGTCAGCGCGAGGGCGGGAGACGTCATCAGCAGCATCATCAGCGTCGTTCCGGCCGTGACGGCGCCGGCGCGCAGAGCGTTCTTCTTGTCCACGGTGCAAACGTAGCGAACACCTAAACGGCCCGCGCGCCCGGGGGTGCCGTACGGGGTGCGCCGCCCTCCCGCACCGCGCTCAGCAGGGCGTTCGCCCGGGGCGAGGCGGCCAGGTCCTCCAGGGTCAGCGGCCGCCCGGCGGCGTCGGCGAGCGGCAGCCGCCAATTGGGGTACTGGTCCCAGGTCCCCGGCAGGTTCTGCGGCCGCCGGTCCCCCACCGCGTCCGGCAGCCAGACCCCGACCATCCGGGCCGGGGTGCGCAGCAGGAAGGCGTACAGGGCCTGTACGGCGGCCTCCTCGTCCTTGGTCTCCAGGCCGAGGCCGTCCAGCAGCTCCAGCCACTCGGCGGTGTCGGCGGCGTCCTCGGCAAGCTCCAGCGCGACCGGGCGGGTGAGCAGGCCCAGCCGGTCGCGCAGTTCCACGTGGGCCCCGGCCAGCTTGGCGGCGGAGGGCGGCAGGTCGTGCGTGGTGGCGGTGGCCAGGCAGTCGGCCCGCCAGGCCCCGGGGGCCAGCGGTTCGCCCGCGCCCGCCCAGTCCCGTTCGAACCAGAGCACCGAGGTGCCCAGCACCCCGCGCCGGGCCAGCGCCTGGCGGACCCACGGCTCCACCGTCCCGAGGTCCTCGCCGATGACCAGCGCCCCGGCCCGGTGGGCCTCCAGGACCAGGACGGCGAGCATGGCCTCGCCGTCGTACGCGACGTACGTGCCGTCCGCGGCCGGGGTGCCCTCCGGGATCCACCACAGCCGGAACAGCCCCATCACGTGGTCGATGCGCAGGGCGCCCGCGTAGCGGAAGACCCCGCGCAGCAGCTGCCGCAGCGGCGCGAACCCGGCTTCGGCCAGCCGGTCCGGGCGCCACGGCGGCAGCCCCCAGTCCTGGCCGCGCGCGTTGAAGGCGTCCGGCGGGGCGCCCACCGAGACGTGCCGGGCGTGGAAGGGCTCCGTGAGCGCGTCCGAGCCGTCGGGGTGCACCCCCACCGCGAGGTCGTGCACGATGCCGACGGACATGCCGGCCTCGCGGGCGGCCCGCTGGGCGGCGGCGAGCTGGGTGTCCGTCAGCCACACGAGCCAGCGGTGGAAGTCCCCGCGTTCACGGGGCTCTTCCCCGGCCGCGGAGGCGCACCAGGCGGCGTGCCGGTCCAGCGCGGGCCCCTGCTCGGTGCGGAACCGGCCGTAGGCGGCGGCGCGTTCCGGGGTGCGCGGGACGGCGTACAACAGCTCCAGGGCCCGGCGTTTGAGCGCCCAGACCGCGTCCCGGTCGATCAGCGCGCCCTTCTCCAGCACCTGGCGGCGCAGCTCCCCGCCCCGGGCGGCGAGTTCGTCGAGGGCCCCGCGGTCGGGGCAGTCCGCGTACTCGGGGACGTCCTCGATCCGCAGGTGGACCGGGTCCGGGAAGCGGCGCGACGACGGGCGGTACGGGGAGGGGTCGGTCGGCGTGCCCGGGACGCCCGCGTGCAGCGGGTTGACCTGGATGAAGCCGGCGCCGTGCACCTCGGCGGCCCAGCGGGCCAGCGCGGCGAGGTCGCCGAGGTCGCCCATGCCCCAGGACCGTTCGGAGAGCAGCGAGTAGAGCTGGACGAGGAGCCCGTGGGTCCGCTCGGGCGGTGCCGGTGCCCGAGCGGGAGCCAGGATCAGGGTGGCTCCGGCGGTGCGGCCGTCCGGCAGGGTGGCGGTGATGCGGTGGACGCCCAGCGGCAGCCCGCCGGGCAGCGCTCCGCCGGGCCCGGTCTCCCAGACGACGGGCGCGACGCCCTCCCCGCCCCTAGCCCCGCCGCCTTCCCCGCCGCCTTCCCCGCCGCTCGCCCCGCCTCTCGCCCCGGCGGTGTCCGCCGAACCCTCCGCGTCCGCGTCCAGCCTGATGCGGGTGCCCGGCGGCAGGGCGGCCAGCGCGGCCGGCGGCTCCTCACCCGCCCAGCCGACCAGGACCGGCGGCAACAGCCGCGCCGCGCGCAGCCCTTCGGCCCGCTCCAGCTCGGCCCGGACCTCGTCGGGGGTGTCGGTGCGCACCCCGATCAGTCCGAGCACCGCGACCACTGTGGCCGGCGGGACCGCGACGGTGGTGTCCGCGGCGGGCTGGTAGGTGGTGGCGATGCCGTGCAGGTCCGCGAGCCGGGACAGGTCGTCCATCTACGGGCACTCCTTCGTGCGTGAGGGCGGGTCAGAAGGGTGGTGCAGAAGGCGCCGCAAAGGTGGGGGCATCGCCGGGGAACACCGCAGCCATACCCATTCGAAGGCGTCGCATTCGTGGCGTATCCCGGTCAGACCACCCCCGTGCATTGACACTCCGCCCGCACGGGTGGTGGGCTCGGGCGCGTTCGTCCGAATGGGGGACGTCTCGGGACGGGGAGGTTCTGTGCAGCTCAGGGGCAGGAAGCGGGCGACCGCCGCCGCGGTGGCCGTGATCGGGACGCTGCTGGGCGGCGCCGGCGCGGCCGCGCCGCCAGCGGCCCTGGCGGTGGCGGGCGCGCCGGAGGGGCCGGCCCGCGAACCGGCCCCCGCAGCGGGCCGGGGCGCCGCCGCCGCGCCCGCCACCGCCGCCGCGCCCGCCAGCGCCTCGCCCGCCGCCGACCCCGGCGCGGAGGCCGTGCGCGCGGCCGCCGAGGGGCCCGCCGTGTGGCCGCGACCGCAGTCCATGACCGCCGATCCGGCGCGCGCGGTGCCGTTGGGCGCGGAGGCCGTGCTGGTGGCCCCGGCCGACGCGGACCCGTACGCCGTCCAGGTCGTGCGGGACGCCCTGCGCCGGGCGGGCGTGCGGACCCTGCACGAACGCGCCCCGGGGGCTCCGCTGCCCGGGCACGGCACCGTCGTACGGCTCCAGGGCCGGGGGGCCGAGGAGGCACTGCGGGAGCTGGGCGCGGCCGGGGCCGGCGACCTGCCGGACGGCGGCTACCGGCTGGCCGTGGGGCGGTCCGGCGGCCGGGGCACGGTCGCGCTGGCCGGCGTGGGCGCCGGCGGGCTGTTCCACGCGGCGCAGACGCTGCGGCAGTTGCTGGACGCCGGCGGGCGGACGGTGCCGGGGGTCCGGGTCCGGGACTGGCCGGCGGCTCCCGTGCGCGGGATCACCGAGGGCTTCTTCGGGCAGCCGTGGACGTGGGAACAACGGGTCGCCCAGGTGGAGTTCATGGGCCGCACCAAGCAGAACCGGCTGCTGATCGCCCCGGGCGACGACGCCTACCGCACGACGGACTGGCGCGAGGAGTACCCGCGCGAGCAGCGGGAGGAGTTCCGCGCGCTGGCCGAACGGGCCCGCGCCCAGCACGTCGTACTGGGCTGGGCGGTCACCCCCGGCCAGTCGATGTGCCTGTCGTCGGCGGCCGACCGGGCGGCGCTCGCGCGCAAGGCGGACGCGATGTGGGAGCTGGGATTCCGGGCGTTCCAGGTGCAGTTCCAGGACGTCAGCTACACCGAATGGGGCTGCGCTGCGGACCGCGAGCGGTACGGGAAGGGCCCCGCGGCGGCCGCGAAGGCACACGCGGAGGTCGCGAACGGCCTGGCGGAGCACCTGGCGGCGCGGCACCCGGGGTCGGCGCCGCTGTCGCTGCTGCCCACCGAGTACTACCAGGCGGGGGCCAGCGCCTACCGCACGGCCCTGGCGGGCACGCTCGACCGGCGGGTGGAGGTGGCCTGGACGGGCGTGGGCGTGGTGCCCCGCACGATCACGGGCCGGGACCTGGCCGGGGCCCGCTCGGCGCTCGGCCACCCGCTGGTCACCATGGACAACTACCCGGTGAACGACTGGGATCCGGCCCGGGTCTTCCTCGGCCCCTACACGGGCCGCGAGCCGGTGGTGGCGGGCGGGTCGGCCGCGCTACTGGCCAACGCCATGCCGCAGGGCGCCCTGTCCCGCATCCCGCTCTTCACGGCGGCGGACTTCGCGTGGAACCCGCGCGGCTACCGGGCCGCGGAGTCCTGGGCGGCCGCGGTGCGCGAGCTGGCCGGTTCCGATCCGCGCAGCCGCGAGGCGGTGGCCGCGCTGGCCGGGAACACCGCGTCCTCGGGCCTGGGGCAGGAGGAGTCGGCGTACCTCAGGCCGCTGGCCGAGCAGTTCTGGACGGCCCGCGCCGCGGGCGACCCGGCGGCAGGGGCGGAGCTGCGCAGGGCCTTCACGGTGCTGCGCGAGGCCCCTGCCAGGCTCCCGTCCCTGGCGGGCGAGGCGGGACCCTGGCTGGACCGGCTGGCGCGCTACGGAACGGCCGGCGAGCTGGCGGTGGACGTCCTGCAGGCGCAGGCCCGCGGCGACGGGGCCGCCGCCTGGCAGGCCTCCCGGGCCCTGGCGGACGCCCGCGCGGCCCTGGAGCGGCCGGGCCCGGCCCGGGTGGACGGGGCCGTACTGGACCCGTTCCTGGCGCGGGCGGCGGCCGAGGCGGACGCCTGGACGGGCGCGGCCCGCCCGACGGGCACCGTGACGAAGGACGCGGACACCTGGACGGTGCGGCTGGACGGGGCGCGCCCGGTCGCGGCCGTGACGGTGATGACGGACCCGCTCCCGGCGGGCCTGCGGGGCGCGGCGGTGGAGGCCCACGTACCGGGCGAGGGCTGGCGCAAGGTCGGCGAGGCGGCGGCCTCGGGCTGGACCCAGGTGGACACGGCGGGCCTGCGGGCCGACGCCGTACGCCTGTCCTGGGCGGGTCCGGCCCCGGCGGTGCACCGGGTGGTCCCCTGGTTCGGGGACGGCCCGCAGGCCCGCTTCGAGCTCGGCGGCGGGGCGGTGGTGGACGCGGAGATCGGCGGCGCCCCGCGGCGGGTCACGGCGGAGCTGTCCGCCCTGGGACCCGGCGAGGTCCGGGGCGCGCTCGCGGCGCGGCCCCCGGCGGGCATCGGGGTGCGCCTCCCGCAGGGCGCGGTGGCGCCGCGCGGCGGCCGGGTGTCGATCCCGCTGGAGGTCGTCGTGGCGCCCGGGACCCCGCCCGGCAGCCACCAGGTCCCGGTGACCTTCGGCGGGGAGACCCGCACCCTGACCGTACGGGCCGTGGTCCGCACCGGCGGACCGGACCTGCTGCGTGGTGCGCGGGCGGTCTCCTCGGCCGACGAGACCCCGGACTTCCCGGCCGCGGCGGCCGTGGACGGCTCCCCCGCCACCCGCTGGTCCTCGCCGGCGGCCGACGGCGCGTGGTGGCGGGCGGAGCTGGCGGCCCCGGCCCGGGTGGGCCGGGTGGAGCTGCACTGGCAGGAGGCCCACCCCGCGTCCTACCGCGTCGAGACCTCCGCGGACGGCGTCACCTGGCGGCCGGCCGCGACCGTGGCGGCCTCGCGCGGCGGGGCGGAGTCCCTGCGCGTGGACGCGCCGGACACCCGCTTCCTGCGCGTCACGTGCGACACCCGGGCGACGCGGTTCGGGTGCAGCCTCTGGTCGGCGGAGGCCTACGCGGTCCAGCCCTGAGCGGCACGGTCCTGCGCACCCGGGGAGCGGCTACGACGCCGCGACCCCGATGCCGATGCGCTCCAGCGCGTCCTCGGCCCCGTACGGCTGGAGGTACGGCATCCACCGGGGGTCCCGGTGGCCGGTGCCGATGATCCGCCAGGCCAGGCCGGAGGGCGGGGCGGGCTGGTGGCGCAGCCGCCAGCCGAGTTCCAGCAGGTGCCGGTCGGCCTTGACGTGGTTGCAGCGGCGGCACGCGGCGACGACGTTGTCCCAGGCGTGCTGGCCGCCCCGGCTGCGCGGGATGACGTGGTCGACGCTGGTGGCGACGGCCCCGCAGTACATGCAGCGCCCGCCGTCGCGGGCGAACAGGGCGCGCCGGGTGAGCGGGACGGGGCCGCGGTAGGGCACCCGGACGAAGCGCTTGAGCCGGACCACGCTGGGAGCGGGGACGGCTCGCGTCGCGCTGTGCAGAAAGGCGCCTGATTCTTCCAGGGAGACCGCTTTGTTCTCCAGGACGAGGACGAGCGCGCGGCGGAGCGGTACGACGCCGAGCGGCTCGTACGACGCGTTGAGGACCAGGACGTGCGGCACGGACTGCCTCCTTGTACGCCGGCGGCGCGTGGCTTCGCGCCGGGACGATCTGCCCTCCAGTCTCTCCTTATGGCTGGTCGAAGCGCCACCACGCGCCCGTAACGGGTCCGGGGTGTTTTCAACCACACCCCCGGCCCGTCCCCGGGTGAGTCTGGTCTCTCCCTCGAACACCGGACGGGGCGGCGGGTCATGCCCCGTTAGTGTGGTTGGTCTGCCCGCACACCCGCCGCCCGACTCCGTCGGGGGCACCCCCGGCGGGCAGGCCGCGATACCTGGAGGTTCCCGCCGTGCCCTGGCCCGCCGCCCTGCTGCCGCTCGCAGCCGACACCCCGGACGCGTCCACGACGCTCAAGGAGACGCACGAGAGCGTCACCGAGGCCGCGAGCTTCATCGAGGAGAACTGGGCCGACTGGCTGTACCTGGGCCTGAAAATCCTGCTGATCATCGTGATCGCGGGGGCCCTGCGGTCGGTGGTCCGCAAGTCGCTCACCAAGCTGATAACGCGGATGAACCGCGGCGCCGAGGCCATGGAGGGCATGGCACTGGGCGGGCTGCTGGTCAACGCCGAGCGGCGCCGCCAGCGTTCCGAGGCGATCGGCTCGGTGCTGCGCTCGGTGGCCTCGTTCCTGATCCTCGGCACGGCCGGGCTGATGGTGCTCGGGGCGCTCGACATCAACCTGGGGCCGCTGCTGGCGAGTGCCGGTGTGGCCGGTGTCGCGATCGGCTTCGGCGCCCGGAACCTGGTGACGGACTTCCTCTCCGGCGTGTTCATGATCCTGGAGGACCAGTACGGCGTCGGGGACAAGATCGACGCGGGGGTGGCCTCCGGCGAGGTCATCGAGGTCGGACTGCGCGTGACCAAGCTCCGCGGGGACAACGGCGAGATCTGGTACGTGCGCAACGGCGAGATCAAGCGGATCGGCAACCTCAGCCAGGGCTGGGCGACCGCGACGGTCGACGTCCAGGTCAAGCCGACGGAGCACCTGCCGCGGATCCGCGAGGTGGTCCAGGAGGTCGCCGACGGCATGGCGAAGGAGTCGCCGTGGGACGAGCGCCTGTGGGGCCCGGTGGAGGTGCTGGGTCTGGACGAGGTGCTGCTCGCGTCGATGACCGTGAAGGTGTCGGCCAAGACGATGCCGGGCCAGCAGTTCGCGGTGGAGCGGGAGCTGCGCTGGCGCATCAAGGAGGCCTTCGACGCGGCGGGCATCCGCATCGTGGGCGGGCTGCCGGACGGGGACGAGGAGGACGCCCCGGCGGACCCGTCGGCCGGGGTCGCCGCGCCCTCGGCGCTGGCGAACCCGACGTCGCCGCAGTCGCTGGCCACCGCCCCGATACCGCCGCAGAGCGCGTCCGGCGCCCCGAGGATCACCAAGTAGGCCCGCGCGGGAACCCCCGCCGGGTACTCCGCGCCCGCTTCCGCCGCCCCGCAGGACTTTTCCTGCGGGGCGGCGGCATTGACAGAGATCGAACCGCGATAGGAAACTTACCTAACAGTTCATCTCGGTGAGGGAGAGACCCCGACATGCCCGCCGCCACGCCCGGAACGCCCAGCCTCCTGCGCGCCATGAACGACCGGGCCGCCCTCGACCTCCTGCTGGCGCATGGCCCGCTCTCCCGGACCCGGATCGGGCACCTGACGGGGCTGTCCAAGCCCACCGCCTCCCAGCTGCTGGCCCGCCTGGAGGCCGCCGGACTCGTCGTCGCCACCGGCACCGACGGCGGCCGCCCCGGACCCAGCGCCCAGCTGTACGCCGTCAACCCCCGGGCGGCGTACGTGGGCGGGCTGGACGTCACCCCGGAGCGCGTGCTGGCGGCCGTCGCCGACCTCACCGGCACGGTGGTCGGCACCCACGAGGTCCCGTACGCCGAGGGCGCCGAAGCCGTCGACCAGGTCTGCGAGGCCCTCGGCGGCGCCGTCAAGGCCGCCGGGCTGCACCGCTCCGACCTGCACCGGGTGGTCATCGCCACCCCCGGCGCCTTCGACCCGCAGACCGGCCGGCTCCGCTACGCCAGCCACCTCCCCGGCTGGCACTCCCCCACCCTCCTCGAGGACCTGGCGGCGGCCCTGCCGATGCCCGTCGAGTACGAGAACGACGTCAACCTCGCAGCCGTCGCCGAGCAGCACCTCGGCGCCGCCCGCGGCCACGAGGACTTCGTCCTGCTCTGGAACGAGGAGGGGCTCGGCGCCGCCCTGGTGCTCGGCGGCCGGCTGCACCGCGGCTGGACCGGCGGCGCCGGCGAGGTGGGGTTCCTGCCCGTGCCCGGCCACCCGCTGGTCCGCCAGGTCACCCGGGCCAACTCCGGCGGCTTCCAGGAGCTGGCCGGCTTCCAGGTGCTGCCCCGGCTGGCCGCGGAGCTCGGCGTCGAGGTCCCGCCCGGGCCCGCGCCCGACGGCCCGTACGCCCCGCAGGTCGCCGCGGCCGTCGCGCTGCTCGCCCGGGCCGCGGAGACGCCCGAAGGGCCGTACCTGGCCTTCCTCCAGGCGTACGCCACCGGTCTGGCCACCGGTCTGGCCTCGCTGGTCGCCGTACTGGACCCGGAGATCGTGGTCCTGTCCGGAGCGGTGATCACCGCGGGCGGGGAACCGCTGCGCGGCCTGCTGGAGGCCGAGCTCGCCGAACTGGCCCCCTCCCGGCCCCGCCTGGTCGCCGGCCAGGTGCGCGAACGGCCCGTGCTGCACGGCGCGCTGGAGAGCGCGCTGGCGGCCACCCGCGACGCGGTGTTCGACACCCTCCGCTGACCGGGACCGACCGCCGGGACCGACCGTCTGGACCGGCCGCCGGGACCGACCGCCGGCCCCGGAAGACCTCCCCGAACCCTCCCCCGAAGGCCCACCCCGCACCTCCCCTGGCACCCCTCCCGGAAGTTCCTCCCGTAGAGAGCGAGCACCGCCATGCCCAGAACCGGACGCCTGACCGGCGCGGCCACCCTCCTCGCCGCGATATCCGTACTCGCCGCGGCCTGTACGGGCCAGAGCGGGAACGCGGCCGCCGACGATCCGACGAAGGACGTCACCCTCTCCTTCTGGCACGGCTGGTCCGCGCCGAGCGAGGTCAAGGCGATCGAGGAGAACATCGCGCGGTTCGAGAAGGCCCACCCGAACATCGAGGTCAAGGTCACCGGCAACATGACCGACGACAAGATCAACCAGGCCCTGCGGGCGGGCGGGGACGGCGCCCCCGACGTGGTCTCCTCCTTCACCACCGACAGCGTCGGCAAGTTCTGCAACTCCGGCGCCTTCGCCGACCTGAACCCCTTCCTGGAGAAGTCCGGGGTCGACAAGACGAAGGTCTTCCCCAAGACCCTGCTGGAGTACACCCAGTTCAACGGCAACCAGTGCACGCTGCCGCTGCTGAACGACGCGTACGGGCTCGTCTACAACAAGACCGCCTTCGCCGCCGCCGGCATCACCGAACCGCCCAGGACCTGGAGCCGGTTCACCGAGGTCGCCCAGAAGCTGACCAAACCCAAGGGCGACTCGTACGAGCAGGTCGGGCTGATGCCCACCTTCCACGGGTACGAGACCAAGCCCACCCGCCTCGCCGCCCAGTGGGGCGCCACCTACTTCGGCGCCGACGGGAAGGCGGGCCTGGCCAAGGACCCGGCCTTCGCGCAGATGCTCACCGCGCAGAAGGACCTGGTCGAGAAGCTCGGCGGTTACGAGAAGCTGGAGAGGTTCCGCAGCACCTTCGGCGACGAGTGGAGCGCTGAACACCCCTTCCACCGCGGCCAGGTCGCCATGCAGATCGACGGCGAGTGGCGGGCCGCGATGGCGAAGGAGGCGGGGGTCGGCTTCGAGATCGGCACCGCGCCGCTGCCCGTGCCCGACGACCAGGCCGCCGACTACGGCAAGGGCTACCTCTCCGGCACGATCATGGGCATCGCCTCGGTCAGCACGAAGCAGAACGCCGCCTGGGAGCTGGTCGAGTACATGACCACCGACACCGAGGCGGTGGTGGCCTTCGCCAACGCCATCCACAACGTGCCGTCCACCCTGGCGGCGCTGGAGTCCCCCGACCTCCAGCTGACGCCGGAGTTCAAGACCTTCGTCGACATCGCCCGGCACCCCAAGTCCAGCACCACCCCCGCCCGGGCCGACGGCGGCACCTACCAGCTGACCTTCGAGGACTTCGCGTACGGGGTCGAGAAGGGCGCCGTCGCCGACATCACGGCCGGCCTCGCCAAGGTCGACCAGCAGATCGACACGGACATCGCGAAGGCGAAGTAGCCCGATGACCGCCGCCGCCGCACGCACCGCGGCCCCCACCGCCCCGGACGGGGCCCCCGGCACGGCCGCGGACGACGCCGCGGACGACGCGGCCGTCCGCACCGCCCGCGCCGCGCGGACGAGGCGCCGGCGGTCCGCCCTGCGGACCGCGGCCTTCATGTCCCCCTGGCTGATCGGGTTCGCGGTCTTCTTCGCCTACCCGCTCCTGTCCACCGTGTACTTCTCCTTCACCCGGTACGACGGCTTCCGGCCGCCCGTCTTCAACGGGCTCGACAACTGGTCCTACGTCTTCACCGACTCGCCCGCCTTCTGGCCGGCGATGCGCAACACCCTGTGGCTCGTCGTGGTGATGGTCGGCTGCCGCGTCGCCTTCGGCCTCGGCATCGGCCTGCTCATCACGAAACTCAAGACCGGCACCGGGATCTTCCGGACCCTCTTCTACCTGCCCTACCTGGCCCCGCCGGTCGCCGCCACGCTGGCCTTCGTCTTCCTGCTCAACCCCGGCACCGGACCCGTCAACACCCTGCTGGACACGGTCGGACTGCCCACCCCCGGCTGGTTCACCGACCCGGTCTGGTCCAAGCCGGCGCTCACCGCCCTCGCCCTGTGGGGCGTCGGCGACCTGATGGTCATCTTCATGGCCGCCCTGCTCGACGTGCCGAGGGAGCAGTACGAGGCCGCCGAACTGGACGGCGCCGGCGCCTGGGCGCGCTTCCGCCACATCACCCTGCCGAACATCTCCCCGATCGTCCTGTTCGCGGTCGTCACCGGGGTCATCCAGGCCATGCAGTACTACACCCAGCCGCTCGTGGCCGGGAAGGTGGCGGCCGGGGTGATCGGCGGCTCGGGCCAGCAGTTCGAACCGGGCTACCCCGACAAGTCCACCCTGACCCTGCCCCAGCTCGTCTACAACCTCGGGTTCCAGCGCTTCGACTACGGCACCGCCTGCGTCATCGCGCTGGTCCTGTTCGCCCTGTCCATGGCCTTCACCGCGCTCCTGATGCGCCGCCGTGGCGGACTGATCGGAGCAGATGAGTGAGCACGCGCAGCCGCAAGGCCGTACTCCACTGGGTCGGGGTGCACTCCCTAGGCGTGGCCGCCGCCCTGTTCTTCGTCCTCCCGTTCGTCTTCCTCCTGCTGACCTCCCTGATGGGCGACCGGCAGGCCCTGACCCGCGACCTGTGGCCCGACACCTGGGAATGGGGCAACTACGCCGCGGTGTGGAACACCCCGGGCTTCCTGACCTGGTGGCGCAACACCCTGCTGTACGCCGGGCTCGGCACCCTGCTGACCGTGGTCTCCTCGGTGCCCGTGGCCTACGCCCTCGCCAAGTTCCGCTTCCGCGGACGACGCCTGTCGCTGATGCTCGTGATCGCCATGATGATGCTGCCGCCGCAGGTGGTGGTCATCCCCATGTACCTCTTCTGGGCGAAGCAGCTCGGCCTGACGGGCAGCCTGTGGCCGCTGATCGTCCCGATGGCCTTCGGCGACGCGTTCTCCATCTTCCTGCTCCGCCAGTTCCTGCTGACCATCCCCGACGAGTACCTCGACGCGGCCCGCGTCGACGGCTGCGGCGAGCTGCGCACCCTGCTGCGCGTCGTCCTGCCGATGGCCAGGCCCGGCATCGCGGCCGTCGCCCTGTTCCAGTTCTTCTACGCCTGGAACGACTACTTCGGGCCGCAGATCTACGCCTCGGACAACCCGGCCGCCTGGACCCTCAGCTACGGGCTGGAGTCCTTCAAGGGCGCCCACCACACCAACTGGAACCTGACCATGGCCGCGACCGTACTGGTCATGGCACCGGTGATCGTCCTCTTCTTCTTCGCCCAGAAGGCGTTCGTCGAAGGCGTCACCCTGACCGGAGTGAAAGGCTGATGACCATGAAACTCGCAGTGGTGGGCGGCGGTTCCACCTACACGCCCGAGCTGATCGACGGCTTCGCCCGGCTGCGCGACAGCCTGCCGGTCTCCGAGCTGGTGCTGATCGACCCCGCCGCCGGGCGGCTGGAGCTGATCGGTGGCCTGGCCCGGCGGATCTTCGCCCGGCAGGGCCACCCCGGGAGGATCACCACCACCTCCGACCTCGACGCCGGGGTCGAGGGCGCCGACGCGGTGCTGATCCAGCTGCGCGTCGGCGGCCAGGCCGCCCGGCTCCAGGACGAGACCTGGCCGCTGGAGTGCGGCTGCGTCGGCCAGGAGACCACCGGCGCGGGCGGCCTCGCGAAGGCCCTGCGCACCGTCCCGGTGGTCCTCGACATCGCCGAACGGGTGCGCCGGGCCAGCCCGGACGCCTGGATCATCGACTTCACCAACCCGGTCGGGATCGTCACCCGGGCCCTGCTGCAGGCCGGGCACAAGGCCGTCGGACTGTGCAACGTCGCCATCGGCTTCCAGCGGAAGTTCGCGGCCCTGCTCGACCTGGCGCCCGCCGACATCCACCTGGACCACGTCGGGCTCAACCACCTCACCTGGGAGCTGGGCGTCCGCCGGGGCGGCCCGGAGGGCGAGGACCTGCTGCCGCGGCTGCTCGCCGACCACGCGGACGCGATCGCCGGTGACCTGCACCTGCCGCGCGCCGTGCTGGACCGGCTCGGCGTGGTGCCCTCGTACTACCTGCGCTACTTCTACGCGCACGACGAGGTCGTCCGGGAGCTCGGCTCCAAGCCCTCGCGGGCCGCCGAGGTGGCCGCGATGGAACGCGAACTGCTCGCCCTGTACGGCGACCCCGCGCTCGACGAGAAGCCCGCGCTGCTGGCCGAGCGGGGCGGCGCCTTCTACTCGGAGGCGGCCGTGGACCTCGCGGCCTCGCTGCTGGGCGGCGGCGGGCCGGCCGTGCAGGTGGTCAACACCCGCAACAACGGCACCCTGCCGTTCCTCCCCGACGACGCGGTCGTCGAGGTGCAGGCCCGGGTGGACGGCTCCGGCCCGGTGCCGCTGGCCGCGCCCCGGCTGGACCCCCTGTACGCCGGGCTCGTCGCGCACGTGACGGCGTACGAGGACCTCGCACTGGACGCGGCGGTCCGCGGCGGGCGCGAGCGGGTCTTCAACGCCCTGCTGGCGCACCCGCTGGTCGGCCAGTTCGACCGGGCCGAAGCGCTGACCGACCGCCTCCTCGCGCACAACAAGGAGCACCTGGCATGGCTGTGACCCTCCCCGCGGTGCTGGCGATCGACGCGGGCAACAGCAAGACGGACGTGGCGCTCGTCGCGCCGGACGGCTCGGTGACGGCCACCGGCCGGGCCGGGGGCTTCCAGCCGTTCCGCACGGGGGTCGCCGCGGCCGTCGACGTGCTCGCCGAGGCGATGGCCTCCGTCGGGCTGGACCACCGCGGGGAGGGCGGCACCGGGCCGTGCGCCGAGTACGTCTCGGCCTGTCTGGCGAACGCGGACTTCCCGGTGGAGGAGCGGGAACTGGGCCACGAGATCCGGCGCCGCGGCTGGGGCCGCGTGACGGCGGTGCACAACGACACCTTCGCGCTGCTGCGCGCCGGACTGCCGCCGGGCGCCGCGCCGCGCGGCGTCGCGGTGGTCTGCGGCGCCGGCATCAACTGCGCCGGGATGACCCCGGACGGGCGGACCGCGCGCTTCCCCTCGGTCGGCCGCGTCTCCGGCGACTGGGGCGGCGGAGGCGGACTGGCCGAGGAGGCCCTGTGGTTCGCGGCCCGGGCCGAGGACGGACGCGGCGAACCGACCGAACTGGCCCGGGCGCTGCCCGCGCACTTCGGCCTGGCCTCGATGTACGCGCTGATCGAGGAGCTGCACCTGGGCCGGGTCCCCGCCGAGCGGCGGCACGAGCTGACCCCGCTGCTGTTCGCGGTGGCCGCGGCGGGCGACCCGGTGGCGCTGGCCCTGGTGCACCGGCAGGCGGACGAGGTGGTGTCCATGGCGACGGTGGCGCTGCGCAGGCTGGACCTGCTGGACGAGGAGGCGCCCGTGGTCCTCGGCGGCAGCGTGCTGGCCGCCCGCCACCCGCAGTTGAACGACCGGATCGC
This sequence comes from Streptomyces sp. NPDC058619, assembly GCF_042717785.1. NCBI lineage: Bacteria > Bacillati > Actinomycetota > Actinomycetes > Kitasatosporales > Streptomycetaceae > Streptomyces > Streptomyces sp. NPDC058619. Next base: position 15,863 of record NZ_JBHXQN010000045.1, on the reverse strand, counting down.
CGCGGGCCTCGCCGAACGCGCTCCGCACGCACGGATCTCGGTGGTCACGGCGCCCCCGGTGCTCGGGGCCGCGCTGCTCGGCCTGGACGCGCTCGGCTCCGAACCCTTCGCCCACAGCAAACTCCGTGCCCGTTTCGGGTGAACCCGCCCGAACGGGCCGCGCGTCTGGAACCGTGGCGGTCGCAGGGACGTATTGACGGTGAAGGGGCGCAGGGGACGCCCCCGGGGACGTATCGCCCAAGATCGAGGACCGGTGCTGTGACGGGCCGTCCCTGCGTCCATACTGCTGCGCAGGCTCCCGGCCACATCCGGGGGTGCACAGACCGAGGGGGAGGTCACGGTGGCCATCACGACACGCGCGCCCGCGCCGCCGGGCGCTCACGCCGGGCCGCCCGGCGGGCCGCCGGGACGGGGCACCGCATGGGCCGAGGGCGTGGAGCGGCTGCGCGCGGCCGCGACGACCGAACCCGGCCGGCTGCGGATCGTCGGCGCCGCCGTGGCCGCCCTGATCCTGCTCTTCGGCACGGTGAGCGTCTGGGAGATGTCCGGCCGGGTCGGCGCCGCCGAGGACGTCGTGGGCCGCAGCCAGCCGCTCAGCGCGGACGCCGCCAGCATCTACCGCTCCCTCGCGGACGCCGACACCACTTCCTCCAACGGCTTCCTCGCGGGCGGCCAGGAGCCGCGCGAGGTGCGCCGGCGGTACGAGAAGGACATCGCCAACGCCTCCAAGCTGCTCGTGAGCGCGGCCGCCAACACCCGGGTCGACGAGGAGTCCCGCGCGCAGATCTCCCTGCTGAGCGAGGGTCTGCCCCGCTACACCGGGCTGATCGAGCAGGCCCGCGCGACGAACCGGCAGGGCCTGCCGCTGGGCGGCGCCTACCTCCGGTACGCCAACGAGCAGATGACCACCCAGCTGCTGCCCGCCGCCCAGCGGCTCTACGAGGCGGAGACCCGGCGGCTCTACACCGACCATGACGAGGCCCGGTCCTGGCCGCTGGCCTCGATCGGCACCGGCCTGCTCGCCCTCGCCGCCCTGGCGTGGGTGCAGCGGCGCAACTACCGGCGTACGAACCGGGTCTTCAACCACGGCCTGGTCGCCGCGACGGCGGCCTCGCTGGTGGTGCTGCTGTGGCTGGTCGTGGGGCACACGGTGGCCCGGGCCGACCTGAGCCAGGCGCGGGCCGACGGGCAGGAGTCGCTGAAGGTCCTCAACGACGCGCGGATCGCGTCGCTCCAGGCGCGGGCCGGGGAGAACCTGACGCTGATCGCGCGGGGCGCCGTACTGGCCGAGGACAAGAAGTCCGACAAGTACGACGTGGACTTCACGCACAACATGAAGCAGCTGGACACCGGCCTGGCGGCGGCCCTGCGGCTCGCCGACGACCAGGCCGGCCGCGAGCCCCTGAGCCGGGCGGCGAACGGCGTGGAGCAGTGGAAGACGCGGCACGCGGCGGCCCGGGAGTCGGATCTCAAGGGGGACTACGCCGCCGCCCGGGACCAGGTCGTCGGCAACGACGCGCACAAGGAGAGCAGCGGCGCCGCCTTCGACACGGTGGACGCCTCCCTGGCACAGGCGGTTGCCCACGAGCAGCAGCAGTTCACCCGGGCGGCCCGGGACGGGCTCGGCGCCCTGGGCGGTTTGATGACGGGCGCGGCGGCCCTGGCGGCCCTCGGCGCGGCGGCGGCGCTGCTCGGTATCGGGCGCAGGCTTTCGGAGTACAGGTGAGAGCGATGCGGAAACGAGCGGTACGCGCCCCCGGGGCGAACGGCGCCGGCGCGGACCACGGGGTCCCGGCGGCGGAGCCGGGCGAGGCCGGCGGCGTCCGGCGGGCCTCCCGGCGCCTGCGCGGCTGGGGCGGGGTCAGCGCGATGGCCGCCGCCTGCGCGGTCACGGCCGCGGCCGTCCTGCTCCCGCTGGCCCAGGCCGCCCCGGACACCGGCCGCCCGGCCGCGGTCCACGGACCGGCCTCCCTCGCGGTCGCCCCGGCCGCGCCGGCCGACACCTGCCAGAACCCGGAGGCGAGCCTGCGCCCGTCCACCGTGGACGGGGCGACCATCGCCCGGATCAGGTCAGCGGGCAAGCTCGTGGCGGGCGTCGACCAGAACAGCTTCCGCTGGGGGTACCTCAACCAGGCCCGCGGCGGTGTCCTCGACGGCTTCGACATCGACCTGGTCCGGGCCATAGCCAAGGACATCCTCGGCGACCCCGACGCGGTCATCTACCAGGCCATCCCCACCAGCCAGCGCGTCCCCGCGCTCCAGGAGGGGCGGGTCGACGTCGTCGTGCGGACCATGACGATCAACTGCAAGCGCCTGGAGGACGTCGCCTTCTCCACGGCCTACTTCGAGGCGGGGCAGCAGGTGCTGGCTCCCAAGGGGTCGCCGATCACCGGTTACGACACCTCGCTGAAGGACAAGCGGATCTGCTTCGCGGCCGGTTCCACGGCGGAGGCGACGCTGACGGCCCAGTCGTACGGCTCGGTGCCGGTCACCGTGCCCAACCAGCTGGACTGCCTGGTGCGCCTCCAGCTCGGCGAGGTCGACGGCATCGTCACCGACAACGCCCTCGCCGCCGGCCAGGCCGCGCAGGACCCCTCGGTGCAGCTGGTCGGCTCGCCCTTCACCCGCGAGTTCTACGGCGTGGCGATGAACAAGGACGCCTCCGACCTCGTCCGCCGGGTCAACAAGGTGCTGGAGGACTACCGCGCGGGCGGGGGCGGCAGCCCGTGGATGACCTCCTACGGCGTCCACCTCAGGGCCGTGCTGCCCAACGTCGGCGGACCGCCCGAGCCCAAGTACCGGGACGGCTGAGGCCGGTGGCGGAGTCGCAGTCGCAGTCGCAGTCGCAGCAGCGGGCGCCGTCGGGTGGCGCGGAGTCGGGGGAGGCGGGATCGGCAGTGATGGACCGGGACGACGTCGACCGTGCGCTGGCCCGGCTGGGCTCGGAGCACGAGGCCGTGGAGACCTCCCTGCTCGCCCTCCAGGACCACGCCGGCCGCCGGCTGCTGGAGGGCGCCGCGCTGACCGGGATCACCGCGGAGCGCTGGGCGGCCGCCGACGCGGACATCACCCGGCTGTGGACGTACTTCGACGCCTACAGCGGGGCGCTGACCGCCGCCCGCAAGATCCGCGAGCGGCGCCGCTGGCCGAACCGCGAGGAACTGGCCGAGCTCACCGAGCGGCTGCGCGGGCCCGGGGTGCTGATCGCGGGGGCCGCGGTGGAGGGGTCCGCGCTGGCGGAGCGGTTCTCGCTCGCGGAGCTGGTGGCCCGGATGAACGAGCTGTACGCCCGCTCCCTCGACGTGGTGGTGGCCGCCGACGCGGTCTGGTCGGCGCTGCCCGCCCGCATAGACCTCCTCGGCGCCGAGTTGCACCGCACCCGCTCGCTGGCCCACTCGGTGGGCGTGCGCCCCGGCGAGCACCCCTCCGGCGACGACCTGGAGGACATCACGGCCGAGCTGACCGGGCTGCGGGCGCGGGTGATCGAGGACCCGCTGGCGTTCTGGGTGCCGGTCGCGGGGAGTTCCGCGCCCGGCGGCGGCCGGCCCGACACCGGGCGCTACGACCGCGCCGCGCTAGCGCTGGAGGACGTACGCCGGGAGGTCGAGGCCGTACTGGACGTGCGGCAGGACGCCGAGCAGCGGCTGATCAGCCTGCGGGACGTGCTGTCGCGCGCGGACCGGACCCTCGCCGAGGCGCGGACCGCGCGCGGCGAGGTGCTGGCGAAGATCGCCGCGTCCGAGGTGCCCGCCGTGAGCGGGCCGCCCACGGCGCTCCAGGAGCAGCTCGCGGCGGCGGCCGAGCACCGGCGCAGGTCCCGGTGGCACCGGCTCTCGCCGCTGCTGGAGTCCCTGGAGGAGCGCGCCGAGGAGGAACTGCGGCGGGCCCGTGAGTCGTTGACGGCGGTGACGGCCCCCCTCGCCGTCCGGGCCGAGCTGCGCGGACGCCTCGACGCGTACCGGGCGAAGGTGGCCCGGCACGGAATGGCGGAGGACCCGGTGCTGATCGAGCGCTACGACACGGCCCGGCGGATGCTGTGGAGCGCGCCCTGCGACCTGCGGGCCGCCGAGATGGCGGTCCTGCGCTACCAGCAGGCGACCGCCGAGTCACTGCTGCCCCAGCAGCCCCTGCCGGATCACCACTGGCCCACCGGGCCGGGGAAGGAGGACGCATGAGCCTGACCGGAACGACGTGCGTTCGCCCCGGCTGCCCGGGGACGTACGAGGACATGGGCGGCGGCGAGCTGTACTGCGACACCTGCGGGCTGGCGCCGGCCGGCGCGGTCGCCGCGGGGGCGGAGGAGCTGGTCTCGCCGCCGACGGGGATGACCAGCGCGGCGAAGGGCTCCCTGGGGTCCGGCGGGTCCCGGGGCTCGGGGGGCTCGGCGGGCTCGCACGGCTCCCGGGGTTCGCACGGCTCCCACGGCTCGGCGCGGTCCTCGGGGTCGGCGCGGTCCTCGCGCTCGTCCCGTTCCTCGCAGTCCCGGCGCTCCGTGTCGGGGCGGCTGTCCCGGGCCCTGTCCGGGACCGCCTCCACCCGGTCGGTGTCGGTCCGCAGCTCGGGCTCGGCCTCCTCGTCCTCGGGGCGCGGGCGGCTCGGCGCCGGGCTGGTGACGATGCCGGAGGTGCCGCGTCCGGACCCCTCGGCGGCGGTCCTGGAGAACCCGGAGGTGCCGGAGCGCAAGCGGTTCTGCTCGCGCTCGGACTGCGGGGCCCCGGTGGGGCGTTCCCGGGGCGAGCGGCAGGGCCGGACGGAGGGGTTCTGCACCAAGTGCGGGCACCCGTACTCCTTCGTGCCCAAGCTGCGCGCGGGCGACGTGGTGCACGGCCAGTACGAGGTGGCGGGCTGCCTGGCGCACGGTGGGCTCGGCTGGGTGTACCTGGCGGTGGACCGGGCGGTCTCGAACCGGTGGGTGGTGCTGAAGGGCCTGCTCGACACCGGGGACCAGGACGCGATGGAGGCCGCGATCTCCGAGCGGCGCTTCCTCGCGGAGATCGAGCACTCCAACATCGTGCGGATCTACAACTTCGTGGAGCACCTGGACCAGCGGACCGGTTCGCTGGACGGGTACATCGTCATGGAGTACGTCGGCGGCAAGTCGCTGAAGGAGATCGCCAACGAGCGGCGCCGGCCGGACGGACGGCGCGATCCGCTGCCGGTCGAGCAGGCGTGCGCGTACGGGATCGAGGCGCTGGAGGCGCTCGGCCACCTGCACAGCCGGAACCTCCTGTACTGCGACTTCAAGGTCGACAACGCGATCCAGCAGCAGGACCAGCTGAAGCTGATCGACATGGGCGCGGTCCGCCGGATGGACGACGACGAGTCGGCCATCTACGGGACCGTGGGCTACCAGGCGCCGGAGGTCGCGGAGCTGGGCCCGTCGGTCGCCTCCGACCTGTACACGGTGGCGCGGACGCTGGCGGTCCTGACCTTCGACTTCCAGGGCTACACCAACGTGTTCGTGGACTCCCTGCCCGACCCGGAGCACATCGAGGTGTTCGGGCGGTACGAGTCCTTCTACCGGCTGCTCGTCCGGGCCACCGACCCCGACCCGGGGCGGCGGTTCGCGTCCGCGCAGGAGATGGCCGACCAGCTGACGGGCGTGCTGCGGGAGGTGGTCGCGCTCCAGACGGGCCGGCCGCGGCCGCAGCTGTCGACGCTGTTCAGCCCGGAGCTGCGGGTGCCGGACACCCGGCTGTTCGCGGACGAGCCGGGCCGGGAGGTCTCGCACCTGGGCGTACGGCCGGTCTCCGCCCGGCGGCGCGGCCCGTTCGGCCGCGGCGCGGCGGGAACGGACGGAGCGGGAACGGGCACTGCGGCACGCGGGGTTGCGGGAAGCGGGGTTGCCGGAAGCGGAGTTGCCGGAGCCGGCGGTACGGGAGCCGGCGGCGGCCCGTCCGGCGGCACCGGACCGGTCGGACCCGCCGCGCACGGCGCCGTGGCGCACCCCGGTCCGGCCGCGCCCGGCGTGCTGCCGTACCCGGTGGCGGGTCCCGCCGCGGGCCACGGGCCGGGGGGCCGCGCGGCCGCGGTCCACGGGCCCGGGGGCGCGGCCGCCCCGCCCGGCGCCGCGTACGGGACCGGGGCGCCGCTGCCCGCGCTCGGGACCACCGCCACGCACGTGGCGGGCGGCGCCGTGCCCGCGCCCCGGCAGGCTCCGGCCGCGCCCCCCGCGCCGCGGCACGCGGCGCCGCCCGCCTCCGGACCCGCCCCGGCGGTGGCCGCGGCGTCCCGTACGGCGGGCCTGGCGCGGCTCGACGCGCGGGACACGGCGCTGGCCCTGCCGGTTCCGCTGGTGGACCCGGCCGACCCCAACGCCGGTTTCCTGGCCGGACTGCTCGCCTCCGCCCCGGCCGACCTGCTGGGCGCGCTGGGCTCGGCGCCCGCCGACTCTGCCGAGCTGCGGCTGCGCGAGCTGCGGGCCCGGCTGGAGCTGGGCGAGCTGTCGGTCGCCGGGAGCACCCTGGCCGAGCTGGAGGACCGGCACCCGGACGACTGGCGGGTGGTGTGGGCGCGCGGCATCGCCTCGCTGGCCGCCGGGGACGACGAGATCGCGGCCCTGTCCTTCGACGCGATCTACGACGCCTTCCCGGGCGAGCCCGCGCCGAAGCTCGCCCTCGGGCTGTGCGCGGAGGTCCTCGGCCAGCTCGACAACGCCGCCGAGTACTACCGGCTCGTCTGGATCACCGACCCCGGGTTCGTGAGCGCGGCCTTCGGGCTGGCCCGGGTCCAGTTGGCCGCCGGAGACCGGGACGGGGCCGTGCACACGCTGGAGTCCGTGCCGGAGGCGTCCATCCACTACACCGCCGCGCGGGTGGCGGCCGTACGCGCACGTCTGCGCGACCGGTCGCCGCAGGAGCCGCTGCTGGCCGATCTGCGGGCCGCCTCCGACCAGGTGGAGGCGCTGCGGCGGTTCGGGCTGGACCCGGAACGGCAGGAGCGGCTGGCGACCGAGGTTCTGGGCTCGGCCCTGGACTGGGTACTGTCGGGTGGCCGGGGTTCCGACCCCGGCCGGACCTCGCTGCTCGGCAGTCAACTCGACGAGCGCGGACTGCGCTTCGGACTGGAGCGCTCGTACCGCGTCCTCGCCCGGCTGGCACAGCGGGGCGAGGAGAGGATCGAACTGGTGGAGCGGGCTAACCGTTTCCGTCCCCGGACGTGGGTGTGATTGATGTCGATGCATCGGCTGTCGGGCTGCCCCGGCTGCGCGGAACCCCTGGAGGACGGTGACCGCTTCTGCGGCGTCTGCGGCTACGCCGTCACCGCCCCTCCCCCGGCTCCGGCCGCGGACCACCCCACCATCCCCCTCCCGCCGCCACCGGGCGCCGCACCCGCGCCGGCCGCGGCGCCTACCCCGGCTCCGGCCCCCGCTCCGGCTCCGGCCCCCGCTCCGGCTCCGCCCGGCGACGGCCACGGCGCGGCCGGACCTGCGCCCGGCTGGGGCAGCGTGGCGTCGGCCGCGCCGACCCTCGTCGGCGACCCCGCGGGCTGGACCGGCGCCCCGCCGGAGCCGGGCGCCGCGTACGGGACCGGCGGCGAGCCGGCGTACGCCACCCCGCGCGCGGCCACCGCGCCCCCCGCGGCCCCGCCCGCACCCGCCGCCCGGCACGACCACCCCGGCAGACCCCCCGGGGACACCGGGCCGGAGCCCGGCGCCGAGCCGGCGCAGGAGCACCACCGGTACGACGGCCCCCCGGCCACCCCGCAGGGCGCGACCTCCGGGCACGAGGGCTCGTACGCCGCCCCGCAGGGAACGGCCCCGGGCCACGGGGACCCGTACGGCACCCCGCAGGGCGCCGGTCAGGGCGGCAACGGCACGCCGCCCGAGGGAACGCCCGCCGGCGGGAGGACCTGCGTCGCCTGCCGGGCCGGACACGTGGACACCGACGGCTACTGCGAGCACTGCGGGCACGCCCAGCCCAGGGAGCGGGACCACCAGGAGGAGGAGCTCGGCAGCGTCGCCGCCGTCAGCGACCGGGGGCTGCGCCACCACCGCAACGAGGACGCGTTCGCCGTGGCGGCCACCGCCCTGCCCGACGGCTCCGCCGCCACCGTGGCCATCGTCTGCGACGGCGTCTCCTCCGCGAGCCGCCCCGACGAGGCGTCGGCGGCGGCCGCCGCAGCAGCGAACGAGGCCCTGCTCGACGCGCTCCCCCGCGGCGCGCACCCCCAGGAGGCCATGCACGAGGCGATCCTGGCCGCCGCCACCGCGGTCAACGCACTGGCCCCGGAGACCCCGGGCGCGCAGAACGCCCCCGCCTGCACCCTGGTCGGCGCGGTCGTCAGCAGCGGACTGCTGACCATCGGCTGGGTGGGCGACAGCCGTGCGTACTGGGTGCCGGACGACCGGGCCGCCCTGCCCCGCCGCCTCACCGAGGACGACTCCTGGGCGGCGCAGATGGTCTCGGCCGGCCTGATGGGCGAGGCCGAGGCCTACGCCGACGTACGCGCCCACGCCATCACCGGCTGGCTCGGCGCCGACGCGTACGACCTCGAACCGCACACCGCCACCTTCAAGCCGGACCACCCCGGCGTGGTCGTCGTCTGCACCGACGGCCTCTGGAACTACGCCGAGTCCGCCCGCGACATGGCCCGGGTGCTGCCCGCGGACGCCGCCGTCCGCCCCCTGCACAGTGCGCAGGTCCTGGTGGGGCACGCGCTGGACGGCGGCGGCCACGACAACGTCACCGTGGCCGTCGTGCCGTTCGCGGCGCAGCCCGATCCCCAACCGGAACCGGGAGCCGGACCCGAAACGGAACCGGCACCGCGCCCGCAGGCCTGACCCGCCTGCCCGAGCCTTCTAGGAGACCGACCGATGGCGAACTTCGCCAAACCGAGCGCCCCGCGCTTCACGCTGGAGGTGTACCAGAACGAGTTCCTCCCCGAGGGCGGGCGGGACGTCCACGCGATCGTGACGGCCACCTCCACCGGCGGGGCCACGGCCACCCGGGCGTCGGCCCTCCAGGGCACGGCGGCCGTCGTGATCATGGTCGACTGCTCGGGGTCGATGGAGTACCCGCCCGAGAAGATGCACGGGGCCCGCGAGGCCACGGCCGCCGCCGTGGACACCCTGCGCGACGGCACCTCCTTCGCCGTGATCGCCGGCACCCACGTGGCCAAGGAGGTCTACCCGGGCCAGGGCCGCCTCGCCGTCGCCGGGCCGGCGACGCGCGCCGAGGCCAAGGAGGCGCTGCGGGGCCTGCGCTCGGGCGGCGGCACCGCCATCGGCACCTGGCTGCGGCTCGCCGACGGCCTGCTGCGCCAGTCCGCCGCGGTCATCCGGCACGGCATCCTGCTGACCGACGGCCGCAACGAGCACGAGGAACCGGCCGTGCTGCGCGCCACCCTCGACGCCTGCGCGGGCCGCTTCACCTGCGACGCCCGCGGCGTGGGCACCGACTGGGAGGTCAAGGAGGTCACCGGGATCGCGAGCGCGCTGCTCGGCTCGGCCGACATCGTGGCCGACCCGGCGCACCTCGCCGGGGACTTCACGCACATGATGGAGAACGTCATGGGCAAGGAGGTCGCGGACGTCGCGCTGCGCCTGTGGACCCCGGTCGGCGTGGAGATCCAGTACGTCAAACAGGTGGCTCCCGCCGTCCAGGACCTGACGGGCCGCCGCTCCGAGGCGGGTCCGCGGGCCGGCGACTACCCGACCGGCTCCTGGGGCGACGAGTCCCGCGAGTACCACGTGTGCGTGCGCGTCCCGAGCGCCTCGGTCGGCCAGGAGATGCTCGCGGCCCGCGCCACGCTCGTCCTGCCGGGGGCGGCCGGCGAGCCGCCGTCCGTCCTGGCCCAGGGACTGGTCCGCGCGGTGTGGACGGACGACCTGGCCGCGTCGACCGCGATCAACCCCCAAGTCGCCCACTACACCGGGCAGGCGGAGCTCGCGCAGGCTATCCAGCAGGGCCTGGAAGCGCGCAAAATGGGCGACGTCGACGGCGCCACGGCAAAGCTCGGCCGGGCGGTGCAATTGGCGAACGTGTCCGGAAACTCCGACACCGCGAAGCTTCTGTCGAAGGTGGTGGATGTCGTGGATGCGGCGGCGGGTACTGTGCGGCTGAAAGCCAGGGTCACCGACGCCGACGAGATGACTCTCGAAACCCGGTCGATCCAGACCGTCCGAGTGAAGAAGACCTGAGAAGACCTGACGTGATGACGCAGGGAGAAGAAGGGGGAAGCGCCGCCATGCCGACCTGCCCGAACGGGCACCAGTCCGCCTCCGACGACTGGTGCGAGGTCTGCGGCCACCGCATGGCTGCCCGGGAGAGCGCCCCCGCCGCGCCCTCCTACGGCTACGGCTACCCTCCGACCTCCGGCGAGCCGACCACCCAGGCCGAGCTCTGCCCGCAGTGCCGGACCCCGCGCGAGGCCATGGCCCCGTTCTGCGAGGAGTGCCGGTACAACTTCCTGACGCGTACGCCGACCTCGTACGCGCCGCCCGCCACCCCGGACCAGGGGCCGCAGGGCAACCAGGGTCCGCAGGGCGGCCGGGGTCCGCAGGGCAGCCAGGGCCCCCAGGGCAACGGCCCCGGCGGGCCGGGCACCACGCCGCCCCCGCCGCCGCCCGCGCAGAATCCCGGCGCGTACTCCCAGGACCACTTCGAGTACCAGGGCTCGCGGCCCTCCCGGGTGAACCGCGGGGCCGAGCCGCTCCAGCGCGAGGACGACTGGCTGCTCCCGCCTCCCGCGCACGAGCCGCAGCAGGAGTACCAGCAGCCTCCGCAGCAGCACCAGTACCAGCAGCAGCCCCCGCAGCAGGAGTACCAGGAGTACGCGCCGCACCAGCACCAGCCCTCGTACCAGCAGCACCAGCCCCACCCCCCGCAGTCCTTCGCTCCCCGGGGCGGCGGCTCGTGGTCGGCGACGATCGGCCCGGACCGCTCGTACTTCATGGCGATGATGCAGCGCAGCGGCCCGGAGGCGGCCGCGCTCAACCTGCCCGCGTACTCCCCGGAACAGCACCTGCCGCTGTCCGGCGGCCAGATCACCATCGGCCGCCGCCGCGCCTCCACGGGCGAGTCCCCGGACATCGACCTGTCGGTGCCCCCGGAGGACCCGGGCGTCTCCCACCAGCACGCGGTCCTGGTCCAGCAGCCGGACCTCAGCTGGGCGGTGGTGGACCAGAACTCCACCAACGGCACCACGATCAACGGCGGCGAGGAGCCGATCCAGCCCTACGTCCCGGTCCCCCTGGCAGACGGTGACCGCGTCCACGTGGGCGCCTGGACCACCATCACGGTCCGCCGCACCTAACCACCCCCGGTCCGCCGGGGCTGCTCGCCAGCCCCGGCAGGCCCGTGCGTCCCATCCACCGGACCGGCGGGCCGTACCCGCTACGCTGCGGTGGTGCAGCGCCTCGCTCTTTTCGACCTGGACGACACGCTGATCGACCGCCGCCACACCCTCAGCGCGGTGATCACCCGGTTCGCGTGCCGTCACGGTCTCGACGCCGCCGAGCGTGCAGCGGTCCTGGACCTCGTGGCGGAGCGTGCCCGTCCTGACGACTTCTCCGCGGTCCGCAGCACATACGGTCTGTCCTCCTCCGCCGAGGACCTGTGGCGGGCGTACGTCGAGGACACGGCCGAGCTGACATCGTGCCCCGAAAACGTGCTGGAGGGCCTGGACACGCTGAGGGGGAGCGGCTGGAGAGTGGCCGTCGCGACGAACGGACCCGCTGACATCCAGCGGGCCAAACTGCGCGCCACCGGCATCGCGGGTCACGTCGACGCGGTGTGCGTATCCGGGGAAGTCGGTGTGCGGAAGCCGGACCGAGGGCTGTTCGCGGCCGCCGCCCAACTCTGCGGGATGTCCGTGGAAAAGGGTGGGTGGATGGTGGGCGACGACCCGGTCAAGGACATCGCGGGCGGCAGGGCCGCCGGACTCCGCACCGTCTGGATCGGCAGCCCTTCCCAATGGCCCGCCGCCCATACCCCGCCCGACCGGGCAGCGCCCACCGCACGGGCAGCACTGGAGCTGCTCGTGGAGCACTCCCGACCGAGGAGGATCTGATGCCGGCCGCCGCAATCACCGTGGGGCTGCTGCACCCCGGCAGCATGGGGGCCGCCTTCGGTGCCCAGCTCCGCACGAAGGGAACGACCGTGCTGTGGTGCCCCGCGGGTCGCAGTGACGCGACGCGAAGCCGGGCTGAAGCTGCCGGAATCGAACCGGTCGCCCTGCCGGAACTGCTGGACCGGTCTGACGTCGTCCTGTCCCTCTGCCCGCCCGCCGCAGCCGAGAAAACCGCCGCCGAGGTCCAAGCGTACGGCTTCGCGGACCGGACGTACATCGAGGCCAACGCGATCGCACCGGAGCGGATGCGACGCATCACGGAACTCCTCATCGGGGCGCACGTCGTCGACGCCGCGGTGATCGGATCACCTCCCGTCGGCGGCAAGAAGCCGGCCCTCTACCTGTCGGGATCAGAGGCCCACACCCAATGGGCCGCGCGTCTCTTCGACGGCACCGACATCAGCGCACGGGACCTGGAAAGGGAGATCGGCGCCGCATCCGCTCTGAAACTCGCCTACTCCAGCTATCAGAAGACCTCTCGCGTCCTGGCTGCCCTCGCCTACGCGGCCGCCCGGACGCACGGTGTGGGCGAAGAGCTCGTCTCCATCGCGGCCAAGCGCGCCGGCAGCTATCTCACGGAGACCGACTACATCCCAAAAACCGCCTCCCGGGCATGGCGTTGGGGGCCGGAACTCGACGATGCCGGTGACCTGCTCAGCGATGCGGGCCTGCCTGACGACCTGATGCGGGCGGCTGCCCGCACCCTCGAACACTGGGACGCTGCACGCGACAGCTCCTTGAACGTCGACGAGGCACTCGCCCTTCTGACCTCTGATCCCCGTCAGAGTTGAGGGCCCTCACCGCACGAGCTTGCGGATGACGATGCCGACGGTCAGCGTGGTGAAGAGCAGCCCACCCCCTGTGCATCCCACTGCCAGCGCGGTCCAGGCATGTGTCTTCAACTCGGACGGGGCACCCACTCCGATGTTGAGCCAGAGGGCGCAGGCCAAAGTGAGGGCCTTGCCTGCGGCGACCACGTCAAGCAGTCCGCCGTCGGCAGAACCGCCCCCCAGACCGGACAGATGCAGTAAGGCGCCCGTGGACACCATTGCGCCGCCGAGCGTGCGCGCCGGGTTGCGCGCCCGGACGCCCCAGCCGAGGACTCCGCCGAGTAAGCCCCGTCCGACGAGGCGATGGAGCAAGGACCCGCCCTCCGCCTCCCGCTGGCGGGTGAAGTAGTAGAGCTGGTCACCCTCCGCCATCCGGCGCCTCTGCTGCAGAGTCGTGCGTACCGCCTCCAGTGCGCCCGGGCTCACGCGGGTGAAGACTCGTTCGAGGAACCCGGTGACCTGCTCGTCGTTGCGGAAGATTGCATCCCCGAGATCGACTTCGCGGATGCTGCTCGTTCCGGCCAGTCGGAACCGCGCGGGTCCACTCGGCAGTGCGAGCGACTGCACCGTGCTGTCCGCCAGCTCCACCACCAGTGGAGAGACCTCGTCCGCCCCGGCACGGAGCCGGGCGATGCTCGAGGAGCGAATGGCCAGTTCTGCCATACCGACTGCTGCGACCGGCTCCGGTATCCCGGGTTCCCGACGCTGTGCAGGAACGGTGGCCACATGGCGCAGCCCCCGCACCTCGGCCGTTCCCCGGACCTCGCTGTCCGAGAGGGCACTCGCCTCCCCCGGGACCACCATGCCGTTGATGCGCAGCCCGTCCCTGCAGCGCACTCCCGTGCCGCGGAAGGGGGCGTCCACGCGGACCCGCCGGAGCAGCAGAGTCGACACGTCGACCTCGTCCAGCGTGAGACCGGCCAGCCAGAGGTCGTCGAGCGACATCGTCTCGGTGATGTTCAAGCTCTCCAAGGCAACCGTCGGGCGACGCCGCCGTCCGACGGCTGCCTGACTTCGCAGGCTCACCGTTGCCGCCCGCAGGCGCTTGAGGTGGACGGGGCCCCGCATGGCCACGATCTGGACCGAGTCCGTCACCCGTACGCCTTCGAACCTCGTCAGGCCGCACGAATGCACGTCCAGGACCTCGAGCGTCGATTCGCTGACGTCGATCTCACAGTTCAACGGGGTATTGCGGATGATCAGCCGGCCGATGCGCGAGTTGCTGACCAGCAGGGCGTCGGCCGTGCAGTGGTCGATGATCAGCTCCTCGACGACGCAGGACCGCACGGCGATGATTCCGTCCGTGCTGACCCGTGTCAGAGCCAGCCGTCCTGCGGTCAGCGAGTCCAGGACGAGGGAGTCGTCGATGTCGCGCTGGCTGATCGCCAGGTTCCGCTCCCCGCCCGTCGGCACCTCCACCCGCGCGACGCGCGCCAGCGCGTCCAGCGTGCTGATCGCCCCCATCACTCCCCCTCCGTCCCGGCACGTGCGCGTCCGCCGGGCGATTCCCCATGGACCTCACGGGTGAGCCGTGACGATCCCTTCAAGCAGCTCGGACAGCCCCCCGGGTCGCGCGTACTCCCACCCGGGTCGCGCGTAGAACGTTTCCACCAGCTCGGCGGTGCGGTCCGGATCGGAGTGATCGGAACGCACCAGGAGGTGGAAGAGCCGCTCGTCCTCGGGCACTGCGGCGAGATCGGCCAGGGCTTCGTCCCAGGCCGCGAGGCGGTCGGCCGTATCGTGGTCGCCCCGGCCCCGAGACCTCTCGCCACACACCACGCGGGGCACCCACAACAGCACGCACAGCCAGGGTTCTTCGACTGCGGCGGTGAAGGAGCGCAGGTGATCGACGCTCCCCATGTGCACCACGGGTATGCCCCCACCCGCACGCATTGCGTCCATGTCGGCACGGTCGATGGCGTAGGTGTTGCCGTAGCGCTCCGTCTCCAGGACCACCCGTCCTGCTGAGCGCAGGGACACGAGCTCGTCACGGGTGGCCATCCGGTACCCGGCGGCGCGCCCCGATCCGACCTTGACCTTGGGCAACTGACCGAACCGTGCGTCGCGCCGCGCCAGGGCAGCGCTGATCGTGTCCTTCCCCGCTGTCGGCGGACCGAAGAGGACGACTCCTCCGCCCGTTCCGCCGTCTTTCCCGGGTCCTGGTCCCACGGTCACGCGCCGGCCTCCTCGTAGCGGTCGGCCAGCACCGCGGCGACCGATTCCACCTGCTCCGCGAGCGGAGTCATCGCGGTGACACGGTTGTCGACCAGGTGGAACTCGCCGACGGGGCGTCGCTCCGACGGAATCGAGGCCGCGTACTGCCGCCAGTTCGTGAGCTTCCAGGTATCCCGTGAGGCGTTGCGTGAGGTGAGTCGTTCACGCATTGAGGACGCGTCGCTGTCCACCCACACCATCTCCAGGCCCGCGCCCAGTCGGGAACAGTGCCGACGAGTACGGCTGACCCACTGCGGGTCGGTGACCTCGCCCAGGAACGGCGCCACCGCGACGACGGTCACCCCGCATTCGAGGTTCTCCCAGCAAGCCTTCATCAGGGCCTCGTACTCGAGCGGCCGCACGGTCTCGACGTACAGACTGCTCTGCCGGTCGTCGGGGTCACCGTTGAGCTGTCTCAGTAACGACTCCGTCAGGGGCCGGGTCAGCGTGTCCTTGTCCAGCAGGGGCCAGCCGGTCGCCTGCGACATCATCTTCCCCGCCTCCGACTTCCCGGACCCGGCGTATCCGGTGACCAGGACGAGGGCGACTGTCCGACGGGGCGGCGCGGAATCAGTACTCAACGAGACTCCCCCAGGTGTGACCGTTGTACCCAGCGCACTCTAGCGCCCAACCCCGTTGACGGGCGCGAGAGTTAGACCGACCGGCAAATGGATCATTTGAGGCGCCGGGTGGTGGGGCGGCCGTCCCAGCGGTAGCGGCTCGTTGCTCGGCGGATGAGCATGCGGA
>NZ_JBHXQN010000044.1:0-53194 GCF_042717785.1 Streptomyces sp. NPDC058619 | reverse complement strand
GTACCGCTGGTAACCGCACGACAACACCGCAGTCCGACACTGCATGCCCGTGGCCTGGCCCCCCGTCCCGATCGGAGGTCCAGGCCACCGGCATGCCGTCGCACCCGAGCCCGCCCCGGGGCGGGCGTATCCGCGCGGCAGCCGGGACGGTCGCCGTGACGCAGCAGTCATACCCGGAGCCCCCTACGGGCGTTCGACCCCCCATACCGGTGTCACCGTCGCCGGGCCCCGGTCGGTGCTGGTCCTGCTGAAGGGCGTTCCGCACGCACCGACCTTGTGGCCCCGTTGGAGTTCCACGAGTGGCAGATGTCTGACCTCGTCGCGGCCGATGCGTACGACGTGGCGATCCGCGAGGTTCCCCTCGCGGCCTCTGGAGCGCGGGTCTGGCGGGTAAGCCCCCGTCGGCGGTTTGGGCAGGTCCCCGGACGGCATGACGGCGGGCGCGGGCTCGGACTAGCCTGACCCGATGATCGAAATCCGTCGCGCGGGGCCACCGGACGGTGGTGCTCTCGGTGAGATCCACGCCGAGGCCTGGAAGGCCGCCTACGCACCCTTCTTCGCACCCGAGTTCGCGGCCCGGGCGGTCCGCGACCGCCGCAGCCGCTGGCACGCCCGCGTCGCCGCGGGGCCCGAGACGGTGCTGCTCGCCACGCTCGACGGCCGCCCCCTGGCGCTCTCGTTCTTCGGCCCCTCGGCAGACAGGCCCGGACTCGTGGAGGTGCACAGCTTCTACAGCCACCCGGAGGGCTGGGGCACCGGCATCGCCGCCGCCCTCATGGACACGACGCTGAGCCGCATCAGCGGGCAGAGGGCCGCCGGAGTCCACCTGTGGACCCTGCGCGACACCCCGCAGTCCCGCCGCTTCTACACCAAGTCCGGTTTTGCCGAGACCGGCGGCACACGGCTCCACGACTTCGGTGACGGGAACCCGCTCCAGCAGGTCGAGTACGAGAAGGCCCTCACCTGACCGCCCGGCCGCCACCACTCGGCCGGCTGACTGGCACAGGTCACGGTCGCCGAGGTCGCGAGACACCCAACCCCGGCAAGGGACCGTTCCGCCGTCCAGCACGGCAACGGGCTCAGCCGTCTTGGGCCGGGCGTGCGCGGGGGTGCGGGGGTGCGGGGTGGCACGCCGTCTGCGGAACGACGCAGGGCGCGGGCGGTCAGGGCGTCGGGGGGACAGGGCTGTCCGTGTCCGGCGGGTCCGACGTGCCGCAGCGGGAGGCCAGGAGGTCGGCAAGGTTTCCGACCGTGAGGACGGCATCCGCCGGTCGGCGTCCCTCTTCGTACGCGGCGACCACGATGTACGGGGGGTGCTTCACGGCGACGACGCCGGCGCCGCCGTGTTTGCCGTGCAGGAGGCGCCGGTCCGCTTGCGCGGCCGTGTACCTCACCGCGTCCACGGTGATCCCCGCGGCGATGGCGTCGGCCGGGGCGTCGAAGAGTTCTGCCAGCCTCCTGCCCTCCGGCAGCGCCGTGAGGGGCCGTCCTGCGATCGCGCGAACCGAGCCGTCCAGGTGCAGGACCTCGGCGCGGCTCACGGTTCCGGAGTCGAGTGCTTCCTGCAGGTACAGGGTCAACTCGTCCATGTCGGCGCCCCCCTCCGCGGGCACCCGTGCGGGTGCCCGGCACGTTCGGCTACTGATCGGCGCTGGGAACGGCGAGCGGGTCGCGGGGAGCCTTCTGCTTCGCCGCTTCCATCTGCTCGCCGAGTTCGGTGAGACGGTTGCGGCCCATGGCCTTGCGGACGTCGGGGAACCACTCCTTCTCCTCTTCCTCGACGTGGTGACGCACGTTCTCCATCAGGACGCTCATCTTGGCGTCGAAGCGCTCGTCGCTCGCGTCGAGGCCCTTGAGTTCGGAGAGCATCCAGAGCACGACGTGGTGCTCCTCGATGCTCTCCAGGACGTGGTCCTTGGTGTCGGGAGCCGCTTCGCGGGCGGCCGGGTAGAAGATCTTCTCCTCGATCCAGGTGTGGGTGGTGAGCTCCTCGATCACCTGGTCAGCGATCTTCCTCTTCGTGGCGTGCGCGTTCTCGTCGGCCTTCTCGAACTGCTTGAACAGCTTCTCGACGGTCTTGTGGTCTTCCTTGAGCAGTACGATCCCGTCCACCAGCGCCTCCTCGGCCTTCCCGTGCCGGGCGCCGCGGCCCGGCCGCCCCGATGCCGTCTACCCCGTGGACCCCCGCATCGCCTCTGGCCGGGGCGGGGTTGCCCCGGAAGGGCGACGCGCATACGCCGTACGCCGCTCAGGCTCGTATCCGTCCCGGCCGCTGCGCCTGTTCCCGGCGAGTGGGTGGCGTCGTCCCCGGCTGGTCGCTGACGTGGGTGCACGTGATGCCGGCGCGGGTCACCGGGATGCCCATCCGGCGCAGGAGGTCGCGGGCGGGGCGGGCGGCTGACGTGCCTCGCCATTTCAGTCCCGGATGGCGGGATCGCAGGTGCGCCAGGGCTCTGGTACCCAGCCCGGCGGAGCGGAAGCGGTCCTCGATCTCGACGCCGGTGATCACGGCTTCGGCGCAGCTGGGGCAGATCCGGTAGCGGACCAGGCCCACGACCTTGCGGATGTGCACGAGGAGCAGGCACGACTCGTCGCCCCCGGTTCCGCGCGGGTGGTGAGAGGACAGGAAGTCGATGTCGCGGTAGGCGAGGATCTTTCGGCGCAGCCGTTCGGCGAGGCGTCCGCGGCGCGCGTGCCTGCTCCCAGCAGGCCGCGGGGGCCGCTCGGGTGCTGCGGGGGCGGCAGGAGTAGGGGTGCTCGCGGGACGCGCGTGTTGTCCGGGCATGGGCTGCGTGTGCCCGGCCGGCGGTCCGTCATGCCACCCCTTGTGATCTGCGGCCGCATACCACTGCCCGGCGTCCTCGGCACGGCAGTTCTCCTGTAGCGCGGCGGAACCGGGCGGGCTGCCGGTCTGATGGGCGTCTCTGATTGGCGTCGCGCTACGGGTAGAAGGGCGCGATGTTCTTCCAGTACCGGTCCAGTTCGGCGTCGGTGGCCCTGAAGCCAGGGTCGTCCCGCGGTTCGAGCAGGGCCGCGTGCAGCTCGGCGACACGCTGGTGTCCGACGCGCGCGGGGTCGGGAGCGGGCGCCGTACGACGCCAAGGTGCCCGAGCTGCGCTGGCCCCGTGTCCAGAGGGCCGGCGCGCCCGGGTGGTCCACCAGCGGGCCGCGAGAACGGCGGCAGCGGTTGCGGCTGTGGCGGCCAGAGCGTGCACTGAGTGGTGGGCGGGCACCGCTTCCTCCAGGAAGAGCCGGGGTCACAACTCGGACCGGACAGTGCCGGCCCGTGAGGGCCGGCACCGCCGCGTTCTAGCCGGGCCAGGTGCCCGTCACCCGTCGGGTAGCCACGGCGCCCGAGCGGTCGACGGCGGCCTTCACCACGGCGAAGATCGCCCCCTGGATGGCCGCGGCGAGCAGGATCTGCCGCCAGGGCCGGTCTTCGTCCGTTGCGTTGGGCGCGTCACCCTCGCCCTCGATGACCTTCCAGGCCTGCTTGAAGGCGGCGCCCGCGATCATGCCGCTGACGGCGCCGAGGGCCAGGCCGACGGGCCTGTAGGCGATCTTGGAAGCCTTCATCGGGCGCGCCCCCGGCTACGGCGGACCAGCAGGAAGACGACCAGGACGGCGGCGGCCGCGACGAGCGGCTTGCGGTTGGCTCGCGCGAGCACCGCCGCCCGGCCGGCACTGTCGCGGACCGACTCCGGGGTGTTCTCCGCGGCGTACTGCCCGGCCTGGGATGCGGCCTCCTTCACCTGCGACGCCGCCTGGGCCGTCTTCTCCAGGACGGGATCGGGCGTCTTGTCCTTCACCAGCTGGGCGGCCTGCCCGGCCTTCTCCCGGATCTGGTCGCCGATCAGCGAAGCCTTCTCGGCGGCCTGTTCCCTCACGGCGGCCGCCTTGTCCTTCGCCTGCGCCTTGACGTCCGTCTTGGCCGCCAGCGCTTCGACGGTCTGGCCGAGCTCCTCGCGGGTGCGCTCGACCTGTTCGCGCAGCTCCCCGGTGGAGGGGGGCTGAGGCGTCGGGGTGCCGAGGGCGTCGTGGTGGTCGTTGGTCATCGCTGTGCCTTCTCCTTGATTTCGGCCAGGTCGGCCTTGAGGCTGTCGATGGTCTGCTCGGGCGCGGGAGTGCCGGCCTTGGCGACCTGCTTCTTTCCGGCACGGGCCAGGACTGCGGCGCCGACGGCCAGTACCGCCGTCATGATGAGGGCAGAGGCCCATACCGGTAGGAGCAACGCGAGGGCGGCGACACAAGTTGCTGCAAAAGCCTGGGCTGCCAGAACGCCGGTGAGACCCGCGGCGCCGTACAGCCCGCCGCCCTTCCCGTAGCGCCTGCCCTTCTCGGCCATTTCCGCCCGTGCCAGCTGCATCTCCTCGCGGACCAGCTCGGAGATCTGCTGAGAGGCGCGCGAGACGAGTTCGCTCACCGAACCGTCTGCGTCGAAGGTTTGCCGCTCGGGCGTGCTCATGAAGTGGTCGCCTTCCGGGTTGAGATGCGCATGTCGCCGTCGACACGCTGCTACCCCGCAATCACGCTGCCACCCACCCGAAGAGGCGCAACCCGCGCGCCTCGTCCGTGAGCTCGCACTCCACGGGCTCCGACCGCTCCGAGGCCCTGTCGTCCAGGACGCGGCTCTTCCCCTACGGGGCCGGTGAGGTGATCGGTTGCGCCCAGATGGGGCGGGTGGGGGTACGGGGAAACGTCCGAGCGGCCGGTGCCGAGAGGGTCGGCTCCATGCGGCGGGCCGTCCGGGGGCCGGGAGCCGAGCGGGACGATCTGATCCTCGGCGCGAAGTCCTTAGTGGCGGCAATGGTCGCCTGGGGGGCTGGCCCGCCACCCGTTGCCGCCGACCGTTTCGACGTTCGCCCGGTTCACCGCGCTGGTGGCCCTGCAGGCCACGGCGTACCGGTCGGCATCGGTGCGCTGTGCGGCTCGCCGCCCGTCTCGTCCTCGCGCCCGCCCGCCACGTCCGTCACCGGCAGGAGGACGTCGCCGACCTCTACACGGGATGAGCCGGCGCCTCACCGGCCTGGCCGAGATCTTCGATCGAGACGACCCCGTGCGGCGCGCGCATACCCCACAGACCCGTGCCGCGCCCGGTGGCGTGCGGCCCCTGACAGCGGCGTCCGTACGCACCAACCCGCGCCCCGAGCGGGTCCAAACAGGAAGCATGCCGACATCGGGGTCGCTCGGCGGGGTAGGCGGTTGCGTATGAACACCACTCCCCTGCGGGCCGTCGCACTCGTCTGCACCCTGTCCCCGTCCCCGAAGCCCTCCAGCTCCCAGCTGCTGGCCGAGCAGACGATGGCAGCCCTCGCCGAGCACGGCGTCACCGGCAAGACGATCCGTATCGCGGACCACGACGTGAAGCCGGGCGTGGAGACGGACATGGGCGACGGCGACGCCTGGCCGGGCATCCGGGACACGATCCTGGGCGCGGACATCCTGGTCCTGTCCACGCCGATCTGGCTCGGACACGCCTCCAGCATCGCCCAGCGGGTCCTGGAGCGCCTCGACGCGGAGATCTCCGAGACCGACGACGAGGGCCGCATGCTCACCTACGGCAAGGTCGCCGCGGTCTGCGTCGTCGGCAACGAGGACGGCGCCCACAAGGCGAGTGCCGATCTCTTCCAAGGGCTCAACGACGTCGGCTTCTCGCTCGCCCCCAACGCCGTCACCTACTGGGTCGGCGAAGCCATGCAGGGCACCGACTACCAGGACCTCGACAAGACCCCCGAAAAGACCGCCGCCACCACCAAGACCCTCGCCGCCAACACCGCACACCTCGCCCGACAACTCAAGGCCGCCCCCTACCCGGCGAGCTGAGCAGCGCTTCAGCACCTGGACGAGAGGGAGGACACCGTGGTCGACAACCCCGCCGACGGCGGCGATCGGTGCGCCAGAGGGTTTCGCCGGTCGTCGCACAGCTGACCAAGCGGCCGGCGGCGGGCGCGGCCCTGTCACGGCCGGCGGTCCGATACGGCTTGCTGCTCGGTGTTCGGCCCGTCCCTCAGCGCCGGGAACATCCTCGGACACGAGCCCTTGGCATCGTGGAGGAGGTCGGCCCCGAGGTGGTCCTCTTCACGCCCTCAGGACCGTGCCCCTGCCCTCGCTCTCAGTTTCGGGGACTGACTGCGGCCGATGGCTGCGGCTACAGGTCGAGCATGGCCGTGCGCAAGCCGCTCAGGATGCGGGTCAGGAGGCGCGAGACCTGCATTTGGCTGATCCCGAGTTCGGCGCCGATCTCGGACTGGGTCAGCTCCCGCCCGAACCGGAGGTACAGGATTTCGCGGTCCCGTTCGGGGAGACGCTCCAGCAGGGGACCGAGGGCGTGGAGGTTCTCGAAGAGATCGATGGCCCGGGTGGTTTCCTCCGATGCCGGCTGACGGCCCAGGGCCTGGGCCGTGACGTTGTCCTCCTCGCACGGCGCGAACGGTTCGAGGGTCTCGGTCGAGTAGCCGTTGGCCGCCACCAGCCCCTCGATCACCTCGTCCTCCTCCAGGTTCAGGTGGTCGGCCAGCTCCCTGACCGTGGGGGCCCGGCCCAGCGTGGCGGCCATCGTGTCGCGCGCCTTCGCGAGCTCGACGCGCAGCTCCTGGAGCCGGCGGGGCACGCGGACCGCCCAGGTGGTGTCCCGGAAGTGCCGTTTCATCTCCCCGGTGATGTAGGGCAGGGCCAGGGAGGCGAACTCGACACCGCGCTCGGGGTCGAACCGGTCGATCGCCTTGATGAGGCCGATGGTCCCGGCCTGGACGACGTCCTCCAGCTCAGTACCGGCGCCTGCTGGGGTTCCGGTTCTGCTGCGGAACGCCCTGCTGGCGAACTGGACGAGGGTCAGGTTCATCTCTATGAGGGTGTTCCGGACGTACTGGTACTGCGGTGTGCCCTCAGGAAGGCACGCCAGCCGCGCCAGGAACACCTTCGAGAGCTCTTTCGCCTCGAGCGGCGAAACACGCTGGGGGTTCGCGATGACCGGCAGGGCGGCATCGGCGTCCCGAAAGCCCTTGTGGTCTCCGCTCCCGAGCGATGTATCCCGGGCGGGGGATCCGGCTGCTGTGGTGGCCGTGGCGGCGCAACCGGGCACGGTGGTTCCCTTCCTTCGGCTGCATGGCTGGGAACCAGAGCCTTCCCCCGCGGGCCGGGCGGCATCTGGGTCGCCCGGCCCCTCCTCCCGGGACTTCCGGACCTCCAACGACCGACCAGCGGCCCCTTGCGGCCGTCTTCGGTAGCGGCCCGGTTCCGGTGGCGGGGGTGAGCGATGCTCGGGTCGGCACCTTCGCCCAGGAACTGGAACCCGGGACCTACCGGATGGTCCTGTCCCAGTCGGTGACCCGCGGCCCGCTGGTTCCTCGCGAGAATCTCGGTACCCTCCGGCAACCGACAGGATCATCACCGCGGCCGACGCACGGGCGAGACCATCAGCTGCGAGAGGGTCATCGCGCTCCTCGGAGACACCTGAGCCACCTCGCTCGCTCGTGCCAAGGGCACGCTCCCGAGAAGGGCGGCCCCGGCGCGGGCGGCGCGTTCACGCCGGGTTGTCTCGTACGTCGAGTGCGGCCAGTCCCTCCGTCCAGCGGGTCCGGCGTTCTTCGGCACTCTGTTCCCACCAGGGGACGCCGCGTTCCCCGAGCGCCACTTTCGCGGCCTGCACCCGGTCCCGGGCGGCGCGCTCGGCCTCCGGGTCGTCGGCGCGGAGGGCCGCGCCGACCGCGCGGCGGGCCGCCATCAGGTGGACGCGCAGCCGAGCGGCGGCGTCTTCGTCGATGTCGGGATCCGTGGCACGCCATCGGCGGCCGTCGATGACGACGTGGTGCCCGTCGGGGGTGGTGGCCGGCTTGGGTTTCGAGGTCACGGCCAGCGGCTGCCCATCGTCGGCCTGCGTCAACCCTCCCACCACGGACCCGCCGGGCGCCCGGCGAGTCCGGATCCCGCCCGGCCGGGCGTCTTCTGCGCCGGCCTCCTGTATCCGCATGCCCGTCCGATCGGCGGCGGGAGGTGCGGGGATCGCGAATGCGTGACCGGAGACCACCTCGCTGCCGTCCGGGCCTACCGTGAGGCCGTCCGGGGCGAGTCGGAGGGCCACGCCCCCACCCCGACCGACTTCGGCTGGTCCGCGTGGGACGGCCGCGAACGCTGCCCCGTGTTCGCGTACACACGCCGCCGTGGTGGGCACAAGCGCGCAAGGTCCGCACACCCGAAACCGCCAAGGCAAACTCCGTGCGCGGTGAAATCACTACATCTGGGTAAAACGGACCAGCGCCGCCGGAGCGAATTGCCCGGGCCGCTACCTTTCTCAAGGAATCACGAGAAACCGGCACGGATTTCCTATTTGTTCGAATGGTGCACACGTACGCCGCACAGCATTTCCGATCATTGCCCTCCCCTGAAGGAGATTCCGCCAATGACCGTTGAAACCCGGCCCGAAGCCCCGGTTGAGCCACCTCGGCAGTCCAGCCTCGGCACTGCAGCCGCCCGCAACCTGGCCACCACCACCAAGTCCGCGCCCCAGATGCAGGAGATCAGCTCCCGCTGGCTGCTGCGGGTGCTCCCGTGGGTCGAGACGAAGGGCGGCACCTACCGGGTGAACCGCCGGGTGAGTTACACCGTCGGCGACGGGCGCATCGAGTTCGTCCAGGACGGCGGCAGGGTCCGGGTCATCCCGCGCGAGCTCGGCGAACTGGCCCTGCTCAAAGGCTTCGACGAGCCTGAGGTCCTCACCGCACTCGCCGGCCGTTGCGTCCAGCGTGACTTCGGCGCCGGCGAGGTGCTGGCCGAGCGCGGCGCCGCCGCGGAACGGCTCCATCTGATCGCCCACGGCCGGGTCAGCCAGACCTCCGTGGGCAAGTACGGGGACGAGGTGACCATCGCGGTACTGGCCGACGGTGACCAGTTCGGCGAGGACGCCCTGCTGGACGCCGACGCCACCTGGGACCGTACGGTGACCGCCGAAACCGCAGGCACGCTGCTCACCCTCTCCCGCGCCGACTTCCACTCCGTACTGGACGCCTCACCGGCCCTCCAGGCCCACGTCCGGCGGTTCAGCGCGCTCCCGTTGCAGCGGCAGAACAAGCACGGCGAGGCCGAGATCGCGATGTCGGCCGGCCACACCGGCGAGGCCGAGTTGCCCGGCGCCTACGTCGACTACGAACTGAACCCCCGCGAGTACGAACTCTCCATCGCACAGACCGTGCTGCGGGTCCACTCTCGGGTGGCCGACCTGTACAACGACCCGATGAACCAGACCGAGGAGCAGCTCAGGCTCACCATCGAGGCGCTGCGCGAGCGCCAGGAGCATGAGCTCATCAACAACCGCGAGTTCGGGCTGCTCCACAACGTCTCCTTCAAACAGCGCCTCCAGACGCACTCCGGACCGCCGACTCCGGACGACCTCGACGAGCTGCTGTGCCGTCGGCGCGGTTCCAAGTTCTTCCTCGCCCACCCCCGGACGATCGCGGCCATGGGGCGCGAGTTCAACTCCCGCGGGCTCTACCCCGACCACGTCGACCTCGGCGGACAGCAGGTCCCGGCCTGGCGCGGGGTCCCCATCCTGCCCTGCGGCAAGATCCCCATCACGAAGGAGAACACGAGCTCGATCCTGTGCATGCGTACCGGTGAGGACAACCAGGGCGTCATCGGCCTGCGCCAGACCGGCCTGCCGGAGGAGTACGAACCGGGCCTGTCGGTGCGCTTCATGGGCCTCGACGAGCGGTCGATCATCTCGTACCTGGTCACGACCTACTTCTCCGCCGCCGTGCTGGTGCCCGACGCGCTCGGTGTGCTGGAGAACGTACAGATCGCGCGCAGGCGCAACTAGCGGACATGGATGAACCCGCCCACCTCACACAGGAGTTACGGATGCCTGACGCCGGGCCCTCCCCTCTTCAATCGAGCCTGCCCGCCGCCGCGGCGCAGTTCGGCGCCCACGTCCTCGCGGGCGCCCGCTCACACACCGTTCCCGGCCTGCCCCCGGTCCCCGGCTCGTCCGTCGGTCCCGTCGTCGACACCCCTGCCGTCGGCGGGCCCGTTGTCGCCCCGCCCGTCGACGTGGCCGCCGAGGTGGCCGCGGGGGCGGGGTGGGCCGCACCGGCGGACGGGCCCGTCAGCGCCCTGGAGCGCGTCCTGCGCGGTCCGACCGGTATCGGCACGACGGGCCTGTACCTGACCCGTCGCCCGGAACCGGAACGGGAAGCGGAACCGGAACCGGAACCGGCACCCGCGAGCGGCACACCGATCCCCGGCCTCTACCACCACCCGGTGCCGGAGCCCGACCCGGCGCGGGTGGAGGAAGTCAGCCGCAGGATCAAGGCCTGGGCAATGGACGAGGTCCAGCTCTACCCCGAGGACTGGGCAGGGGAGTTCGACGGCTTCCAGGTCGGCCGCTACATGGTCGCCTGCCACCCGGACGCCCCCACCATCGAGCACCTGATGCTCGCCACCCGGCTGATGGTCGCCGAGAACGCCGTCGACGACTGCTACTGCGAGGACCACGGCGGCTCACCCGTCGGCCTCGGCGGACGGCTCCTGCTGGCCCACACCGCGCTCGACCCCCTCCACACCACCCGGGAGTACCAGCCGCCGTGGGAGCAGTCGCTCCACGCGGACGCCCCGCGGCGCGCCTACCGCTCCGCCATGGAGTACTTCCTGCGGCAGTCGACGCCCTCGCAGGCCGACCGCTTCCGGCACGACATGGCCCGGCTGCACCTGGGCTACCTCGCCGAGGCGGCCTGGTCCCAGACGGAGCACATGCCCGAGGTGTGGGAGTACCTGGCGATGCGGCAGTTCAACAGCTTCCGCCCCTGCCCCACCATCACCGACACCGTGGGCGGCTACGAACTCCCGGCGGACCTCCAGGTGCAGCCCGCCGTGCAGCGCGTCATCGCGCTCGCCGGGAACGCCACCACCATCGTCAACGACCTGTACTCCTACACCAAGGAACTCGACAGTCCGGGCCTCCACCTGAACCTGCCCGTGGTGATCGCCCATCGTGAGCACCGCCCTGTGCGCGAGGCCTACCTAAAGGCGATCGAGGTCCACAACGAGCTCATGCACGCGTTCGAATCCGAGGCCGCCGCCCTGGCCGGCGCCTGCGCCGTCCCGAGCGTGCTGCGCTTCCTGCGCGGGGTGGCCGCGTGGGTCGACGGCAACCACTACTGGCACCAGACCAACACCTACCGCTACAGCCTGCCCGACTTCTGGTAAAGGATGGGACTTTCCATGACCGGTACCGATCTCACCCCCACCGCTTCCGCGATCGCCACCTCCACCAGTCCCCCGGTGTCCATCCCCTCCCCCGCGACGGCCTACCAGGGGGACATCGCCCGCTACTGGGACCACGAGGCCAGGCCCGTGAATCTGCGCCTCGGCGACGTCGACGGCCTCTACCACCACCACTACGGCATCGGCGACGTCGACCACGCCTCCCTCAGCAACCCCGACGACAGCGCGTACGAGAAGAAGCTGATCGCCGAGCTCCACCGTCTCGAATCGGCGCAGGCCGAACTCCTCCTGGACCACCTCGGCCCCATCGGTCGGAACGACACCCTCGTGGACGCCGGCTGCGGGCGCGGCGGCTCGATGGTCATGGCCCACCAGCGCTTCGGGTGCAAGGTCGAGGGCGTCACCCTGTCGGCGAAGCAGGCGGACTTCGGCAACCAGCGCGCCCGCGAGCTCGGGATCCAGGACCGCGTCCGCGCCCGCGTCTGCAACATGCTCGGCATGCCCTTCGAGACCGGGCAGGCCGCGGCCTCCTGGAACAACGAGTCGAGCATGTACGTCGACCTGCACGACCTCTTCGCCGAGCACGCCCGCATCCTTGAGGTCGGCGGCCGCTACGTGACCATCACCGGCTGCTGGAACCCGCGCTACGGGCAGCCCTCGAAGTGGGTCTCGCAGATCAACGCGCACTTCGAGTGCAACATCCACTCGCGCCGGGAGTACCTGCGCGCGATGGTCGACAACCGCCTCGTACCGCAGGCCGTCATCGACCTGACCCCCGCGACCCTGCCCTACTGGGAACTGCGGGCCACGTCCTCGCTGGTCACCGGCATCGAGGAGGCGTTCATCAACTCGTACAAGGACGGTTCCTTCCAGTACCTGCTGATCGCCGCAGACCGCGTCTGACGGGCCTCGTCCACGCTCCGCGTCACCAACGCCGTGCCCCCTGGCCCTGCCCCGCCTCTCCACCCGGACGCGGGGCAGGACCAACTGGTTCACGATGCGCGGGTGCGCCGACCGGCATCACGGCGTTGATGACCCGGACAACGTCGCCGATGACGTTGGTCTCCACCAAACGCCGTACGGTCGCCCGCCTTGCGGCGGACCGACACCGGCGCCCTGCCCGAAGCCCTCAGTAGCTGGACATCGCGGAGCAGACGTAGCGCCCGGGCGTGGTGCCCACGATTCGCTTGAAGTGCCGGGTGAAGTGGGACTGGTCGTGGAATCCCGCTTCGACCGCCACCTCGGCGGCCGGTCGGCCATCGAGGAGCAGTCGGCGGGCCAGGGCGATCCGGCGCGAGATGAGGTACTGGTGCGGGGCGATGCCGAAGGCGGCGCTGAACGAGCGGACCATATGGGCGGGGTGGGCTTGCATCAGACCGGCGGCTTCCGGCAGTGAGATGCCGGCGACCACCCTCTCGTCGAGGAGCTCGCGCAGGCTTCGCGCGATACCGCGACGGGTGCCGACACCGAGCGGCGCGGTGTGCCCGCCGGGGAGTTCGAGGCGCGGCTGGAGCAACGCGCGCAGCCGTTCGCCGATCAGGGCCAGCCGGCTCTCCGCCTCGAATTCGTCACCCGGAGAGGCCAGGGCCCGGTGGAGCTGCCCGACGCGCCGGCGCAGGACCGGGTCCGCGAGGTCCGGACCGTCCACGGCGGCGTCGATGAAGCGCTCGTCCAACACCGTCATGTCGAGGTAGACGACGCGCTTGCGGAACCCGTGCGAGGTGGCGGCGGAGCCGTTGTGCGGAACCCGGGGCGGGAGCAGGCTCACGGTGCCGCCCGGTGTGCCGCGCCGGTGGCGGTCCAGGTCGTAGCGGACGGCACCGTCATCGACGATCAGCAGGGTCCACTCGTCGTGGACGTGCATCGGGTACGCGTGCGCGGTGAAGCGGGCGTGGAAGACCTCGACGACACCCGCGACCCGGGGGCGCCAGGCCGAGACTTCCTGTGGGAGCTGCACGCAAAGAACGTACAAGACCGCGCGAGGGAGCGCCCGGCAGTCTCGGGGCCATGAGCAACGAGACGAAGAACGAGATCAACGAGCGGGGCGCCGCGGACGCGCCCGTGCGCTTCGACAGCAAGATCGCGGTGCTGTTGCGCGACGACCTGGAGACGTGGCAGCGGCTGAATGTCACCGCGTTCCTCGTCAGCGGGCTCGGAACCGCCCTCCCGGAGATGGTCGGCGAGCCCTACCAGGACGCCGACGGCACGCCCTACCTGCCGATGTTCCGCCAGCCCGTTCTCGTCTTCGAAGGCGACAAGAAGGCCGTGACGACGGCGCACGAACGGGCAGTGCGGCGTGACCTGCCGACCGCGGTGTTCACCTCGGACCTGTTCGGCACGGGCCACGACCGCGCGAACCGGGCAGCAGTCGCGGCAGTGGGCAGGGACCAACTCGATCTGGTCGGGATCGCCGTCCACGGGCCGCGCAACTCCGTGGACAAGGTCCTCAAGGGCGCCCGCATGCACAAGTGACCCGAGCCCGTGGGGCTGGGTTGCGGTCATGTAACCCAGCCCCGCGGACGGGGCGAAGGCCGCATAGCCGAGGGACGCGCCCATATAACGGCCTCGGATGATCGAGTTCATGTTGACCGTGCCGGCGGCGCCGCCGGTCTCCCGTACGCGGATCACGAAGCCCCGGTTGGTGCCGTCGCCGAATCGGCCCATCCAGTCCTGGAACTCCCCCGCCGTCGTGCGAAGTTGCATCCACGGTCCGTACAGCTCGGCACTGGCCCGCACGAGCGAGCAGAACTCGTCCTGGTCGGCGAGGGTGAGCGGGCACAGTTCAACCCGTGGCTGGGTGGTGGGCATGGGGTCGATGCTAAGGCCTCGGCCTCACGGGCGTCAGCAGGAGGTCGGGCGCAGGACCAGGGTGACGAAGCCCCACGTGTCCCGGTAGGCGCGCAGCCATTCGGTACGGCGGTCCGTCGCCGTCCGGAGGACCTGCGCGCTGTCCGGGTCGGCCGGGTGGTCCAGCGCCCACGTGGCCAGTGACCCCCAGCAGGCCCATTCGTAGTCGTCCCGTTCGCGGCGGGTGCTGACGTGCCCGTGGACGGGGGTCCACCCGTCGGCGACGACACGGTCCACGGTGTCCGCGAGGTCGGTGAAGTCGCCGAGCATCTCCACGGCTTCAGGTGACGGCTCGTGTTCCCAGAAGCCCTCGCCGATCAGGACCCGTCCGCCGGGGGCCAGGTGTCCGCGCGCTGCCGCGAGGGTGGGCAGGAGGCCGCCGAAGGCGTGCGCCGCCCCGACGCTGAGGACGAGGTCGAACGGGTGCGGGGAGCGGAAGTCCGCGGCCTCCTGGTGGTGCAGTGCGAGGCGCCCTCCGATGTCCGCCATGGTCGCGGCCTCGCGCGCCGCGCCGAGGGAGTCCTCGGCGATGTCCACGCCCTCGGCCCGCAGGTGCGGGTACGCGCTCAGGGCGCGCAGGAGCCATTCCGCGGTGCCGCACCCCAGGTCGAGCACCCGTGCGTCGTCACGGGGGACGCCGTGCTCCAGCAGACTTCGTACGGATGCGTCGTCGAGCGGGGCTTTGATCGGGTGGCGGGCGTGGGCGAGCGCGGAGATCTGTTCACGGTTCACCGGCGCAGCCTGCCAGCGCCCGGGGGTGGTGCGCACGTCGATTTCCGCCGCGGACGGGAGGTCGTGCAGCCGGCTTCGGCCCGGGCGCCGGCGGGTCGTCGGCCGGGGACGGCCCGGGAAGAGCCCCTCCCGGTCCTAGGATCGGCGCATGAACAGGACCGACCGCGCCAGCCGGGTGATCGCGGCACCGCCGGCGACCGTCTACCGGGCCCTCCTCGACCGGGAGTCGCTGGAGGTGTGGCTGCCGCCGGACGGCATGCGCGGGCGCGTCGAGCGGTGGGACCCCCGCCCCGGCGGCGGGTTCCGGATGGTGCTCACCCACCTCGACCCCGCCGGCAGCCCCGGCAAGACCTCGGACGCGACGGACGTCGTCGACGTGGGGTTCACGGAACTGGTGCCGGCGGAGCGCGTGGTGCAGCGGGCGGTGTTCGAGGCCGACGATCCGTCGTACGCGGGCGCCATGACGATGACCTGGAGCCTCGCCGCCACCGGCGGCGGGACCGAGGTGACCGTCACCGCCACGGACGTGCCGCCCGGCATCGACCGGACGGACCACGAGGCCGGGATCGCCTCCTCGTTGGCCAACCTGGCGTCGTACGTCGAAGGCGCGGCCGGCTGAACCCAGGCCCGTACGGGACGGGTGGTCACGGCCCGAAAGCTGCTCATACTGCTCGTACTGCGACGATGAGCGGACATCGGAGAGACGACCTTCTGACGGAAGCCGTCCGGCTGCGTGAACAAGGGCAACCGGAGCAAGCCCGAGCCGTGTTGCTGGCCCTTGCCGGAGAGCATCCCGAGGACGCACGGGTGGCGTACCAGACCGCCTGGGTCCATGACGCGCTGGGACTCGAAGCCGAAGCCGTCCCCTTTTGCGAACGCAGCCTCGCGGACGGCGCGTTGCCGGCGACGGACCGTCGGGGCGCGTTCCTCGGGCTCGGCAGTACCTTCCGGGTGCTCGGCGCACACGAGAGCCGTCGACACCCTCCGCACGGACCTGTCGGAGTTCCCCGGGAACGGGGCGCTCGAGCTGCTCGCCGCCTCTCACTCCCCCGTCGACCCGTCGATCGCCTCGCGCAGCAGGTCGGCGTGGCCGTTGTGCCGGGCGTACTCCTCGATCAAGTGGGCCAGGATGTAGTGCAGCGAGTACGTCTGGTCCTCGAAGTGCCCCACCGCGTCCAGGGATTCGGCGGCGTCCACGATCGCCCGCGACCGCGCGCAGGCCTCTTCCCAGATCGCGAAGGAAGCGGCCGGCTGCGCGTCCTCGACGTGGAACTCCGTCCACGCGCCGCCCTCGCTCTTCGGGAAGTACGCCGGTACGTCCCCACCGCCCAAGACGTTGTGGAACCAACCCCGTTCGACTTCCGCGAGATGGCGCACGAGGCCGAGCAGCGTCAGGCTCGACGGCGCGACCGCCCTCCTGCGCAACTGCTCGGCGCTCAGTCCCGCGCACTTCATCATCAGGGTGTCGCGCTGCCCCTGCAGGACGCTCGTCAACGTGGCACGCTCGTCGCCCGTCAGAACGGGCGGGGTCCGCTGTTCGTCGATCATGAGCCGATCATCGTGGCTGCCGGGTGGTTCCGCCAAGCAGGTTTCCCCCGTCCCGGACACCCCGGGTCCGGCCCGAGCGGTCAGGGCAGCGGGGTGGCCCGGGCGGTGATCCAGAGTTCGTACCACTCCTCGTGCGTGAGGTCGGGCTCGCGCACGGCCGCATCGCGGCAGGCGCGGATGCGGTCCGGTCGGGCGCTGCCGATGACCGGGGCGATGCCCGCGGGATGACGGGCCAGCCACCAGAGCAGGACCGCTTCGGGTGTCGTGTCCTTCTTGCGGGCGAGGTCGGCCAGGAGCTTCGCGGTGGCGTGCTCGGCGGCCGTGCTCTGGCGGCCGGTGAAGCGCCCCTGCGCCAGTGCGCCCCATGCCTGGAGGCGGATGCCGTGGTCGCGGCAGTGTTCCAGCGTGCCGAAGGGGAAGGCGTTGGACGCGTACGCGGGGGTGTTGAGCAGGACCCCGGCCTCGACCCAGTCGCGGCTGTGCAGGCTCATCTCCAGCTGGTTGGCGACGAGCGGTACGTCGAGCCGGGCCTGGAGGGCCGTGATCTGCGGGGCGCCCATGTTGGACACCCCGAAGGCGCGGACGAGGCCCTGCCCGTGCAGGGACATCAGCGCCGCCGCGGTCTCGTCCGGGTCCGCCAGCGGGTCGGGGCGGTGCAGCAGCAGGACGTCGATCACGTCGGTGCGCAGCCGCGTCAGGCTCTCCTCCACGCGCCGGACGATGCCGGGGCCGCGCAGGTCGTACCGGCCGGGGCCGTCCTCGCCGCCCAGGCGGATGCCGCACTTGGTCTGCAAGGTGATCCGCTCGCGCAGGCCGGGCGTGCGAGCGAGCACTTCGCCGAACACGGCCTCGGCCTTGCCGTGCCGGTAGATGTCGGCGTGGTCGAAGGTGGTGATGCCGCTGTCGAGGGCCGCCTCGACGGCGGCCTCGGCCGCGTCGATGTCGTCCGGCCCGTACGGGCCCGGTTCCCAGCTCCCACCGAGGCCCATGCAGCCGTACAGCACCCGGTCGCCCGTGGTGTTCCGTTTCACGTGCTCATCGGTGCTCGTCCCGACGTCCGCGCGTGCGTTTTCGTCTGTGTTCAGGTTCGCCGCCACGCGCCCACCCTAGGGGCTCGCCCGCTGTGGGCCCCGGGCCGGTGTCCGGTGTGGGGCCGGGGCAGCTGGGTGGGCCGTACACTCGGCCCATGGGTGACACACGTTCTTCGAGGCAGTGCCTGCAGCAGGCCGCCCTCTGGACGTGTCCGGCCGCCGGCGTCCCGACCGTCGTCGACCCGGCCCGCGCAGCCTTCGCCGCGGCGCCCGAGACCCGCCGTGTCGCCTTGCACGGCCACGGCTAGCGCTTCGCGCCTCAGGCCCCTCCGCTCCACATCACCACAGCAGCCCTCCGGCATGCCGCCGGCGCTGCCGCCTGGCTACGGCCGCACGCCCGGGCCCAGCCCCCTCGAAGGGATCATTGTGAAGCTGAGCGATTTGCTGGCCGGGCAGGAGTACCACGTCCTGCAGGGTGATCCCGACACGACGCTGATCACCGCGGGAACCACCTTCGACGCCGACCGGGTGACCCCGGGCTCCCTGTTCATCGCCGTACCCGGACACCGGGAGGGCGGCCCCGGCGCCGTCTCGCCGGCGCTGGCCCGGGGGGCCGCCGCCGTGCTGGTCGACGGCGGTGAACCCGCCCTACCCGCCGCGGTCTGGCCGCCGGGCACCTGCGCCGTACGCGTACCCGACACCCGGACGGCGGCCGCGGTGGTGACGTCCCGGTACTTCGGCGAGCCGGGCCGGCAGATGGACATGGTGGCGATCACCGGCACGAACGGGAAGACCTCCGTGTCGTACATGGTCGAATCCGTCCTGCGGCTCGCCGAAGGGTCGAAGGTGGGGGTCATCGGCACCGCCGGGAGCCGGATCGGCGACGAGCCGATCCCGATGCCGCGCTCGGTGCTGACCACTCCGGAATCGCCCGACCTGCAGTACCTGCTGGGCTACATGCGCGACCGCGGCGCCGCCAGCGTGGTGCTGGAGGCCACCTCCATGGCGCTGCTGACGCACCGGGTGGACCGTACGTTCATCGACGTCGGCGTCTTCACCAACCTGACGCAGGACCATCTCGACGACCACGGGACGATGGCGGGCTACCGGGACGCCAAGCTGCGCCTGTTCCAGGGGCTGTGCCGGCGCGCGGTGGTCAACGCCGACGACCCGGTGGGCGCGGGCATCGTGGCGATGATGCCGGGCGCGGTGACCACGTACGCCCTGGACTCCCCGGCGGACTACCGGGCCACGGACCTGGAGGTGAGCGCGGCGGGCACCCGGTTCACGCTGCACCACGGCGGGCGCGCCTACCCGGCGTCGATCCCGGTCCCCGGCCGGTTCTCGGTGGCCAACGCGCTGGCCACGGTGGCGGCCTGCCACGTGCTGGGGCACGAGCTGGGCCCCCTGGTGGACGCGCTCGACCGGATGCCGCCGGTGCCGGGGCGCCTGGAGCGCTTCCGGACCCCGTCGGGCACGTCGGTGATCGTGGACTACGCCCACTCGCCGGACTCCCTCGACAAGGTCCTGACGACCATCCGGGGGTTCGCCCGCGGCCGGGTGATCACGGTCTTCGGATGCGGCGGAGACCGCGACACCACCAAGCGGGCCGAGATGGGCCAGATCGCCGGGACCCATTCCGACCTGTGCGTCCTGACCTCGGACAACCCCCGCCACGAGGACCCCGAGGCCATCCTGGACCAGGTCGCCCCCGGCCTCACGGCGACCGGCACCCCCTTCCACCGCCATGCCGACCGGCGCCGGGCGATCGCCTTCGCGCTGTCCGCGGCGGGTCCCGAGGACACGGTCCTGATCGCCGGCAAGGGCAGCGAGCCGCACCAGATCGTCGGCGATGAGCTGCTCCCGTTCAGCGACATGGCCACGGTGCGCGAGCTGGCGCTGCCCTAGGGGTGCGCGGCCCCGTCACGGGCGGGTCGGCCCGGGGTGCCTGCGGGGCCCGAGGGCTCGACCGGGTTCCGGGGTCCGACGAGGTCCAGGGTCTCGACCGTTCCGCAGAGCCGGGCGCGTTCGGCGGCCAGCACGGTCAGGTGACTGGTCAGGGATTCCCGGGGGCCCGACTTCACGAGGGCGGGGTTCCCCGTGGCCACGGCGGCCACGAACGCGTCCATGAGGCCCGCGTCGCCGCCTCCGTGGCCGCCGCCGGCGTCCGGCGTTCCCTCGGCGCGGACGTCGATGTGTTCCTCGGTGCGGGTGAGGAAGTCGTAGAGCCGCAGGCTCCGGCCGTCGCCCCGCAGTTCGGCCCTGGTGCCGAAGATGCGGGTCTGGCGGTCCGCCCGCTCGGTGAAGGCCGTCATCGTGAAGGTGGCGGTGGCCCCGGAGGCGAATTCCATGGCGACCACCTGGTGGTCGACGACGTCGTTGTCGCAGGCGTACACGCACCGCCCGTACGGGCCGTCGCGCAGGGCGCCGGCAAGGGCCTCGGGGGTGAACTCGTCGAGCACCGCGCTCAGGGGCCACCCGTGCCGGCCCGCCGCGAGCCGTTCCCCGTACTCGCGGGGCGCCGAGTAGGGGCAGGTGGTTTCGACCGCGCAGTCCAGGCACCGGTCCGCGGCGCCCGCCGGCCGCTGTTCGGGCCGGAAGTGCGAGAGGCGGCCGAAGCTGGAGACACGCACCGGCGGGGCGCCGAGCACGTACTGCAGCCAGTCCAGGTCGTGGCAGGACTTCGCCATGAGCATGGAGGTGGCCTCGTCCTCGCGGCGCCAGTTGCCCCGTACGAACGAGTGGGCCTGGTGCCAGAAGCCGACCGGCTCCAGGTGCTGGACGCTGACGACGTCACCGAGGCGGCCGGAGTCGATGAGGCGCTTCAGCGCCTGTGTGTAGGGGGTGTAGCGCAGGACGTGGCCGACGGCGAGGACCACTCCTGCCTCCTCCACCGCGCCGACGATCCGCCGGCACTCCTCCTCGTCCAGTGCCATCGGCTTCTCGAGCAGGATGTGGTATCCGAGGGCGACGAAGGCGAGCACCGGTTCCAGGTGATCGCGGTCCAGGGTGCAGATGAGCACCGCGTCCGCGATCCGGCCGCGGGCCGCCAGCGTCCGCCAGTCGTCCACGGCCGCCGCGGGCGCCAGGCCGTGGGCGGCAGCCAGCCGTTTCCTGCGCGGCCCGCGCGGCTCCGCGACCGCCACCACCTTCGCCCGGTCCGGGTGGGCCAGCGCCCAGCGGGCGTGGCCGGTTCCCCGGTCTCCGGCACCGACGACGGCAAGAGTGACCACTGACATCTGACCCACTTTCCCGGAGTAGCGAGGCGGCCTGCCCCCTCATGATCCTCCCCCGGCGGCGGATCCGGGGAGGGACCGTGTAGGGCGGGCGGAATGACGTGAAGAACGATCGTTCAATACATTCACTCCAGGACGCCGGGAGAGCGCGCGGAGTATCCGGCGCGGCGGGGACAACAGGAGGACGGGACGTGCGAGTTCATGTCCGCGAGCGGCACGATCGCGTGAGCCGGATCGTCCGTGAATTCGAGGCCGCGCTGTCGGCGCTCCGGCTTCCCGCCACGCTCTCGCCCGGCTTCGACGCGGGCGCCCTCGTGGGTACGGACGGTACGAACAGTACGAACAGTGCGGGCGGTGCGGGCGGGTCACGCCGCCTCGTCGAGCTGCTTCCGGAGCTGCGCGTGCGCGACTCGTACGGCGGTTCCGCGACCCCGATCTGATCGCTTGAGCGTATCGATCCGTACGCGCCTCTTGAGCGTTCTTTCGATCGCGTGCTAGAAACCGGTCAGCGGGGCGTCCTCCCGCCCCGCACCCCGCCGTGTCGCCGCCTCACCGTCGAGCGGTCGCCCTGCTGCGCGCGCACCCGCGCGGCCCGCGGCCCGCCGCACGTCGAGCCGGCCCACGCCCAGCGCTGGAGGCCCCATGTCCATCCCGTGGTCCCGCCGTTCCTTCCTCCTGCTGTCCGGCAGCGCCGCACTCCTCGCCGGAAACCTCTCGGCCGGCCCGGCCTCGGCCGCGTCCCCGCGGTCGGCGGCGGGCGACGCGTACGACGCGCTGCGCGGCGCCTGGCGCGGGACGCTGCTGGGCAGCGGGTTCGACCCGGCGGCCGCGCCCTTCGCGGAGAAGCTGGCCCTGCTGGGCGTACAGGCGGGCGAGCACCGCTTCACGATGGCCGCCGCGAGCGGGTCGCTCTGGCCCGACCTCCCCCTGAACGTGTCGAGTTCGATCACCGCCAGCTACACGCGGCTGGCCACCATGACGCAGGCCCACGCCCAGCCCGGCACGGGCCTGACCGGCAGCGCCGCGCTCCTGAGCCAGATCAGGACGGGTCTCGACCACCTCCACGACCAGGCCTACAACGCGTCCAGGAGCCAGTTCGGCAACTGGTGGGACTTCCAGATCGGCTCCCCGCAGGCCCTGCTGGACATCAGCACGATCCTCTACGACCAGCTCGCCGCCACCCAGCTGACCCGGTACCTGGCAGCCGTCGACCGCTTCGTCCCCAACTCCTCGGTGGGCAGCTACACCGGTACCAGCACCGGCGCCAACCGCGTGGACCTGTGCCGTTCGCTGGCGCTGCGCGGCGTCCTCGGCAAGGACGCGGCCAAGATCGCGCTCGCCCGCGACGCCCTCTCCCCCGTCTTCCCCTTCGTCACCACGGGGGACGGCTTCTACGCCGACGGGTCCTTCGTCCAGCACACCCACCTCGCCTACACGGGCTCGTACGGCGCCGTGCTGCTGAGCGGCCTGGCCGGGCTGTTCTCGCTGCTGAACGGATCGGCCTGGGCGGTGTCCGACCCCCGGCGGCAGATCGTCCTCGACTCGGTGGAGAAGTCCTTCGCGCCGTTCCTCTACAACGGCCTGATGATGGACGCGGTGTCGGGCCGCTCCACCAGTCGGGGCAACCCGCGGACCACGTCCCACGGTTTCCAGGGCGGCGACCACGGCCGGGGCCACGGCGTCCTCGCCGCCATCGCGCTGCTGGGCACCGCCGCGAGCGGCGCGGAGAACCGGCGCTGGCGCGGGCTGGTGAAGGGCTGGATCCAGCGGGACTACTACAGCCCGGTGCTCGCCGACACCGACCTGGGCGTGGCCGCACTGGCCCGCCTGAAGGCCGTACGGGACGACGACGCCCTCACGCCGATCGCCGAGCCGACCGGGCACCGGCTCTTCCCGAGCATGGACCGGGCCGTCCACCGGCGTCCCCGCTGGGCGGCGTCGCTCAGCATGGCCTCCCGGCGGATCGGCTCCTACGAGACGGGCAACGGGGAGAACCTCCGCGGCTGGCACACCGGCGCGGGCATGCTCCAGTGGTGGGGCGACACGTACGCCAACGGCCAGTACACGGACGCGTTCTGGCCGACCGTCGACCCGTACCGGCTGCCGGGCACCACCGTCTCCACGAAGGCGCTCGCCGACGCCGAGGGCGGTGCATGGGCCCTGCCGCGGCCGGACGTGAGCTGGGTCGGCGGCGCCACGGACGGGGAGTACGCGGCCCTGGGGCAGTTCGTCCGCGGGCTGTCGAGCACCCTGTACGCCAAGAAGTCCTGGTTCTGCCTGGACGACTCCGTCGTCTGCCTGACGGGCGCGGTCAGGAGCACCGACGGCGTCGCGGCGGAGACGGTCGTGGAGAACCGCAACCTCGGCGCGACCGGCTCCCACGCCCTCACGGTGAACGGCGCCGTCCAGCCCGCCGCCCTCGGCTGGTCGGCCACCCTCGCCGGGAGCCGCTGGGCGCACATCGCGGGCCACGGCGGGTACGTGTTCCCGGGCGGGGCCACGCTCAGGGCGCGGCGCGAGGCCC
Organism: Streptomyces sp. NPDC058619; assembly: GCF_042717785.1. NCBI lineage: Bacteria > Bacillati > Actinomycetota > Actinomycetes > Kitasatosporales > Streptomycetaceae > Streptomyces > Streptomyces sp. NPDC058619. The sequence goes on along the minus strand of NZ_JBHXQN010000044.1, from coordinate 30,062 downwards.
GCACCGGGTCCTGGCGGGACGTCAACACGACGGGGACGGCCGACCCGATCACCCGCCGCTACCTGACCCTGTGGTTCGACCACGGTGTGGACCCCGTCGACGCGTCCTGCGCGTCCGTCCTGATGCCCGGCGCCACCGCGGCCGCGACCGCCGCCCGGGCCGCGGACCCCGGCTGGGTCGTGGTCCTCGCCAACGACAACACCCGGCAGGGCGTCGCGGTGCCCTCGCTCGGCGTCACCGCCGTGAACTTCTGGTTCGCCGGTTCGGCCGGCGCACTCACCGCCGACAACCCGGCCTGCGTGATGGTCCGGGAGCACGGGGACGGCACCGCGACGGTCTGCGTATCCGACCCGATGCGGATGCGGACCGGTCTCACGGTCAGGTGGCACCGCCCCGTGGCCGGCGTCCTCTCCAAGCCGGCCACCGTCACCTCCGCCGTGCCGGGTTCCGCCCTCACGCTCACCTTCGGGGACCTCACCGGTCAGGCGGGAGCCACCCAGCGGATCGAGGTCCTGCTCGCCTGAACGGCGCGTACCCTCCCGGCACGTCGGCCGGGAGGGTATGCGGCGCGGGTCAGTGCCGTACGCCGGGCGACGGCTTCCGCCGGGCGCCACCACAGGGGCTCGGTGTCGACGAGGGTGCCGCCCATGTCGAAGAACACGGCGCCCGGTCCCCCACCGGGTCCGCGAGCCGACGGCGCTCTCCGTGGTCCCGGGAGTCCGGGGGAAGGCGTCATCGGCGGCCGGCCGCGGCGGTGGCGGGGGTGGACGCGGGGCGTGCGGGGGTGGAGAAGGGGAGGCCGTCGAGGGTCCAGTGCGAGTCGGCGGCGCGCCCGAGTGAGGCGTACACCTGGGCGGCGACGTCCTCGAAGCGCAGCGGCCGGGAAGGCGATGGCCCGGCCGCGATGCCCGGTCCGCAACAGGCGACCCAGGCCGTCCGCTCCGGGTCGGTGCGCCCGCCGTGGCCGCCGTCGTCCCGGTGCCCGTGGTCGGTGACCACGATCAGCGTCCAGGACTCCTCCCCGTACGCGGTCCGCGCCCGGACCGCCTCGAGCAGGCGCCCCAGGCGTGCGTCGGCGCGTGCGATCGCGCGCCGGTAGGCGTCGCCGCAGCCGCGCAGGTGGCCGGTCTCGTCGACCGCGCCGAGGTAGACGAACGAGGCTTCGGGGTCGTCGGTGCCCAGCACGTGCACGGCCTCGGCGGTGACCTCGTCGTCGCAGACCTCCCAGGCCTCGCAGGTGTCGGCGCGGGGCGCGATGTACGAGAGGCGGCCGGGGGCGGCGAAGAGGGGTCCGCCGCCGCGCGCGAGGAACAGCGGCTCCCAGCCGCCGGCCGTGAAGGTCCTGCGGCCGTCCTGCCGGGCGAGGCGCGTGGCGAAGTCCGGGAAGACGTCGAGGCGGTGGCCGCCGAAATGGTTTCCGTACACCCCGTGCTTGGCGACTCCCACGCCGGTGGCGATGGTCGCCCAGCAGGGTCCCGGCATGGTGGGCGTGGTCTCGTCGATGTCGATCCGGCCGAGGAATCCGGCCGCGGCGACCCCGTCCAGATGGGGGGTCGGTACGGTCTTGAGGACGTCGAGGCGTACGCCGTCGATGCCGACGACCAGGACGCGGCGGCGGCCGCGGGGTGAGGTGGACAACGGTCGTGGTCCCGTCTTCGCTGGGTGTGGGAGAGGGGGGGCTTCCGTGCGGGGGCCAGGGGGCGCCGGGACCGGGGTGGTCCTCGGCGAGCTCGGGGACGGTGCCGTGACCCGTACGGAATCCGCGGGCCCCGGTCAGGCGGGCCGCCGCGCCCGCGAGGCGGATGCGCAGTTCGGTGATCTCCACGGGTGGGAACGCGTGGATCCTGCGTACGCCGACCGTCCGTCCGTCCGTCCGTCCGGCGGCGATGGTCCGGCCATCGGCGGACCCCCGGTGGGCGTGGACGCACTGGCAGGTCGTCCGGATGCCGGAACGAGGCGACCGAGTACGGGGTGTGGCCGTGGGCCAGAGGCAGAAGCCGTCGTGGTGCCTGGCTGTGAGGACCACGCAGCGGGCTCCGGCCTCCACGGCGGTCCGCGCCCACTGTCGGGCGTCGAGGGCGGACGGGGCGAAGACGGCCGGATCCTGGGTGCCGTCGCTCCACTCCCGGCCGCTGAAGGTGGTGACGCCGAAGTGCAGGAAGGGCCCGAACCCTGCTTCCTGCCAAGCGCGTTGCGCAGGTGTCGGTCGGACCGTCACGGCTACTTCACCGCACCGGCGGTCAGTCCCGAGCGCCAGAAACGCTGGAGGAGAAGGAAGGCGGCCACCAGGGGGATGACGGCGATGAGCGAACCGGTGATGGCGAGCGAGTACATCTCGGGGCTCTCCGTGATGGAGACGTTCCACATGTGGAGGCCGAGGCTGACGGGGTACAGGTCCTTGTCGTTCAGCATGACCAGCGCGCCGTAGAAGTTGTTCCAGCTCGCGGTGAAGGAGAACAGGAACAGCGTCACGAACCCCGGCGCCAGCATGGGCAGGGCGATGGCCCCGAAGGTCCGCACCTCGCCGGCGCCGTCGACCCTCGCAGCCTCGATCACCTCGTACGGGACGTAGCCCTCGGAGAAGACCCGGGCGAGGTAGACGCCGAACGGGTTGACCAGGGAGGGGATCAGCAGCGCCCAGTAGGTGTTGGTGAGGCCCGCCTTCGAGGCCAGCAGGTACATCGGCAGGGTGAGGACGGCTCCCGGTACCAGTACGCCCGCCAGGACCACGCCGAAGAGCTTCTCCTTGCCCGCGAAGGCGTACTTGTCGAATGCGTACCCGGCCGCGACCGATATCAGGGAGGAGAGCGCCGAGCCCACGACCGCGTAGAGGAGGGTGTTGAGCAGCCAGCGTCCGTAGATGCCGTCGTCGTGGGTGAACACCTCGTGGACGTTGGAGAAGAGGTTGAATTCGCCGAAGCTGAAACCACCGGTGCCGAAGAGGTCGCGGCGGTTCTTGGTGGCGGCGACCAGCAGCCAGCTGATCGGCATCAGCGTGTACAGCGCCAGCATGATCAGCACGCCGTTGACGGCGGCTTTGGAGGCCCGCGCGGTGCCCGGGGCACCGGGTCGGGCCGGCGCCGTGGGGGCTCCGGGCCGCGGCGGGCCGGTCCGCTCGGCGGTGCGGGGGGAGACTGTGTCCGTGCTCATGATTCCTGCCACCGCTTCCCCATCCGGGTGACCACGAAGGACAGTGCTCCGGCCACGACGGCCAGCAGCAGGGAGGCCGCGGCGGCTGCCGCGTAGTCGTGGTCGACGAACGCCTTGCTGACGATGTACATCGTGGGAGACCAGTCGTTGCCGAGGGTCTGCGCCTTGTCGGAGAGGAGCTTGGGCTCGGTGAAGAGCTGGATGGCTCCGACACAGGTGAACAGCACGGTCATGACCACCGAGGAGCGGATGATCGGGACCTTGATGCCCAGGGCGATGCGCCAGGCACCGGCGCCGTCCACTGTCGCGGCCTCGATGACCTCGCGGGGCACGGCCTGGAGCGCGGCGAAGAAGATCACCATGTTGTAGCCGACCCACTGCCAGACGGCGATGTTGACCACCGACGACAGGGCGTGGTCGGGCGAGAAGAAGTTCCAGCTGCCGCCGGCGCCGTCGATCCACTCGATGACCGGGCTGAGCCCCGGGGTGTACAGGTAGATCCAGACGATCGAGGCGATCAGTCCCGGGACGGCGTGCGGCAGGAAGAAGGCGAGCTGGAAGAAGCGCTTGGCGCGGGCGTGGGCCGAGTCGACCAGGAGCGCCAGGCCGAGCGCGACGCCGATCATCACCGGGATGTAGACGAGGCAGTACGCGGCGACGTGCAGGAAGGAGTCCCGGAACGCCGGATCGGACAGGACCGTCGCGTAGTTGGCCATCCCGGCGAAGGTGCGCTCGACGCCGCCGAACCCGAGTCCCGAGGACTGCTCCCGGTAGAGGCTCATCCAGCCCGCGTACACCACGGGCGCGACCGTCACGGCGGCGAAGAGCACGAAGAACGGGGAGAGGAAGAGAACCACGGCGCCGCGTTGTCTGCGGCGCAGCGCGCTTCCGGCGGGTGCCGGGGTGGTGGTTGCTGCCACGGGAGGGCTCCTTGGCGTACGGGGGGTTCGTGACGAGGGGGCGATCCCGTCACCGCGTGCTGCCGCGCGGGGGCGGTGCGGCCCGCTTCCGGCCGCGGGGCGTGGTGGTGCGGCGGCGGTGTTGCGGCGGGGTGTGGCGGCTGCCCCGGGTGGGCCGGCTCGGGCGGGCCGGGGCCAGGATCAGGATCAGGCCTACGCCTACGCCCGGGCGCCCGGGCTCACTTGGCGAGCTTGAGGCCGCGGCTCCCGATCGCCGTCCGGGCCGATTCCTGGGCCTTCGTCAGGCCGCTCGGCAGGCCGTTCTTGGCGGCCTCGTCCTTGAAGTCGGCGCCGACCTTCCCCCAGACCGGCCCCCATGTCCAGCCGGGGACGATCGTGGCGACCTGCTCGCCGGTCAGCTCGTAGAGGTCCTGGTTGCCGAAGTACGAGGTGTCGAAGGCCTGCGCCGCCACCTCGGCCATGGCCGGGTTCGCGGGAAGGGCGCTGCTCGGGTTCTTCAGGGCGCCGATCCGGGCCTTCATCGACGCCGGGTCGGTGGTCACCCACTTGATGAACTCGGCGGCGGCCGCCGCGTGCTTGCTGCCCTTGGTGACGGCGAAGCTGGTGCCGCCGTACATCCCGCTGGCGGGCGTACCCCAGTGGGGAACGGGGGCGACGCCCCACTTGCCCCTGAGGTCCGGCATGCTGGAGACCATGCCGCCCGCGCTCCAGGAGGCGCCCACGACGCTGACCGTCGTACCGTCGGCCTTCGACTTGTTCTCCTCTGGGGTGCCGGCGCCGAAGTTGAAGACCAGGTCGTCCTTGAGCATCCCCTGCCAGAAGGCGGCGACCTTCTGCGAGGGCGCGTCGTCTATGGCGGGCTTCCAGGCGTCGCCCTCGACCTCGAACCACTTGGCGCCCGCCTGCCAGGACAGGGTCGCCTGCAGCGGGGCGTCCGTAGGGAAGGAGCCGATGCGCGCCGCGGGGTCGGCGGCCTTGATCTTCTCCGCGGCCGCACGGTACTCGTCCCACGTCCCGGGGACGGTGACGCCGTACCTCTCGAAGAGGTCCTTACGGTAGAAGTACACCTGCGGGGTGGCGTCGAAGGGGACCGACCAGGTCCTGCCGCCGAAGGTCACCAGGTCCTGGACACCGGCCGGGAAGCTCTTCTTCACCAGCGCGCCGGAGGAAGCGGTGAGGTCCTCCAGGTATCCCTGGCTCGCGAACTCCGGGACCATGTTGTACTCGATCGTCGCGACGTCCGGCGCGTCCCCCGCCTTGATGGCGTTGCTGATCTTGCTGTAGCCGTCGGCGCCGCCCGGGATCTGGGAGAAGCGCACCTGTATGTCGGTGCGCGTCCTGTTGAACTCCGCGGCCGCGGCCTCCGCTCCGCTCGTCCAGGTCCAGTACGTGATGGTCACCGGCTTGCCGTCGTCCCCGGCGGTGGACGACGCGGTGGAATCGGAGCCGGCGCAGGCGGAGGTCAGCAGGGCGAGGGAAACCGCTGCGGCCACCGCTCCGTAGACACGCAAGGACTGAGACTTCATGTGGACTGCTCCTTGGCGAGTGGGCTGAACGGGTTGAATCTTTCGCCCCCGCTTCTTGAACGTCAAGAGCATGTGAACCATTGATCAATACGATCAGTTCGGCGCGGAGTGGGCGGGGACCGCGTCGGGCGGCGGGAGTTCAGGCCGTCCGGTCGAGGTCCTCGCGGTGCACCGGGTGGGCGAACGGCTCGCCTGCGGCGTAGCGGGCGATCTCCTCGACGGCGGAGTCGGCCATCCGGTGCAGTTCGTTGCCGAGCGAGCCCGCGATGTGCGGGGTGAGCAGCACGTTGGGCAGGTCGTAGAGCGGGGAGTCCCCGGGCAGCACCTCCGGTTCCGTCACGTCGATGACCGCGTGGAGCCGACCGGAGGCGAGCTCCGCCGTGCACGCGGCTCCGTCGATCAGTGAGCCTCGCGCCGTGTTGATGAGCGTGGCGCCGTCGCGCATCAGCGCCAGCCGCCTGCGGTCGATCATCGCCCGGGTCTCGGGCAGTTCCGGTGCGTGCAGGCTGACCACGTCCGCGATCCGGCACAGCTCGTCGAGCCCGACCCCGCGGACGCCGAGCGCCGCGGCCGCGCCGGCCGACACGTACGGGTCGTACAGGACGAGTTCGAGGTCGTACGGGCGCAGGAGCTCGATGACGCGGCGTCCGATCCGGGAGGCTCCGACGATGCCGACGGTCCGGCGGTAGTTCCCCGCGTGGGGATACCTCAGGTGCCAGTCGTGCCTGGTCCCGCGGACACTGCGGTACTCCTCGCGGAGCTGCAGCACCCGCTTGTTGGACAACAGCACCATCGCGACGGTGTACTCCGCCACGGGCATGGAGTTCGCCAGCGCCGCGGAGGAGACCGCGATGCCGCGGTCCCAGCAGGCGCCGGTGACGAGCTGCTTGACGGAGCCGGCGGCGTGCACGACGGCCTGGAGGCGGGGAGCGCGCGCGAGTGCCCGGGCGTCAACGGCGGGCGCCCCCCAGAAGGTGAGCAGGACCTCGGCCTCGGCCAGGGCCCCCGCCGCCTCGGGTCTGGCGTAGTCGTCGGCGACGAAGTCGGGGTCGAACTCGGCGACCTCGCTGAGCCGTTGGGCGACGGCGTCACCCAACAGGCGGGGGCGGAGTTCGGGGGCCATGGCAAGCAGGACTCGCGGTCGGCGACCAGGCATCTGGGGTGCTCCTTGCGGCTGGATGAGGCCGCGCCGACTCTATGGAGCCCGGTTCCGATCGTCAAGATCCATCAATCATAAAGTTCTATTCGCTCGAAACGATCGCACCCGTCCGGCGGTACGAGGTCCGCACCTCGCGGGTCAGGGGAAACGGTGCTGCGCGGGATCGAGGCGCCGGGCACCCTGCCGGTGTGGCTGATCTTCTCCGGGATGACGTGAGGTGCTTCTTCGACCCTGACCTGATGGGGTCGTTGCCGGACGTGCGCGTCCCGGGTTGTTCGGTGGCTGGCTGGCAGTCGCTCCTCGATCTCGCGAGGGCGAGGGGCTGGGGGGTGCCAGTACTCCGAAGGCGCGACCGTGCTTCGGGTGCCCCGGACGGAAGCCGTGCTGTCCCGCCCGGTGGACGCCGAGTGCCCGAACCTGCGGGTCTGGCCGACGCCCGAGGTCCTGGCGATCTTCCGCTTCCCCCATCACGAGGTCATCGACTTCGGCGTTGGCCTGCGGGAGTTGCAAGGCCAGGAACGACTCGACGTGTTCTGCGGCTTCCTGCGGGCGATCGGGCGGCGTCTGGGCAGACCGGTGCTGATGGATCCGGGGGAGTTCACGGCCATCCGGCGCTCGGCTTCGATGTCGAGGCCGACCGGGTCGTCCTCATGGCTGAGCCGCTGGTGACGAGACCCTGTGACGTCACGGGAAGTACAAGTCGGCCTTGGTCAGGACGTGTTGCACGAAGATGCGGCCGTGCATCGGCCTGCCGCGGTAGAGAAACACCTCGCCGGTCCCGGTGTCCACGGCGACCGGTCGAGCGGTCGAGCGGTCGAGCGGAGAGAGTTGTCGGACCGGGTGCCGGCCAGGACGGGCCTGCCCTGCCACTCGGCCCGGTCGGTCACGCACCCGTCGGAGCTCAGCCGTTCGGCGAGCGCGGTCAGGTAGCTTCCGGGGACGTCCGGTTGTGGGTCTCGTGGCTGCGTCATGCAGCAGATCTGGGCAGTGGTCGGTGAGTTGGGACAGTGGCGAAAGCAAATGTGCCCTCGCCCCAGGGCCCCGGCGGGGCCCCGCCGGGGCGTCTGTCCGGCGGGGCGTCTCCTCGGGCGGGGTCCCGCTCGGCCCGGGCTGCGGCTACAGCGCGCCGGTCCTGCCTGCGACGTACAGACCGATAAGTCCGACGACGCAGGCCACGACCAGCCAGGAGACGAGGCCGGTGTGCCGGCCCCGGGCGCGCCCGCTCTCGGACCGACGGGTACGCCGGGTGCGCCGGGTGCGGTGCGGGGCGGGAGGGGCCCGGCGCGGTCTCGGCCAGCAGCCTGCGGCATACGGCCGCGAGCGCGGTCGTACCGGCCGAGAGGCTGGCGACCGCTTCGCTGCGGGCCGGTGCGGTGGTCCCGCCGTCCAGTATCCGGCCGGCACGCAGGAGCACCTCGTCGCGCCCGGCGCCGATGGACAGGCTGATCCACCGCTCGACGTGCTCCCCCCGGATGACGACGCCGCCCGTTCGGTCGCGGTAGACGGTGTGCTCCCGCCACAACACGTCCGCCAACTCGTCTGCGGTCTCCCGCAGTTTAGCGCTCATCCCAGCCCCCGGTTCACATCGATTCGAACAAACACGGGACTCTAGCGCCGGTCCCCCGCCGTGCAGAAGCCGGGGTCGACCGGATCCCGGACGGCCGCACAGCCGCACAGCCGCACAGCCGCACAGCCCGGCGTACTACCTGGGGTGGATGCCGGAAAACGCTACGCCGGAGTGACGCCGGTGACGGCGGGCGAGGTCTAGCGTGGCGGGTATGGGAGAGCAGCGCGAGCGCCTCGGACCCCCGTGGCGGCGATGGGTGGAGCGGACCGGGCGGGGCCCGGCCTGGCGCTCCACGCTGTGCGTCGCCGTGTTCGCGCAGATCGCGGCGGGATGGGCCGGGCAGGCACAGACCGGCCGGGCTCCACTGGACTGGGTCGGTCGGTTCCTGCTGCTCCTCGGGCCCGCGCTGCTGCTCGTCCGCCACCGGTACCCGGTGGCCGTGGCCTACGGCGTCGCCGTCGTCACCCTTGCCTACCTCGGGGCCGGTTTCCCCTACGGTCCGGTGTTCCTCAGTCTCGCCGTGGCCTGCTTCGCGGCAGTCATCGCCGGACACCGGCGGGCGGCCTGGGGAGCCGTCGGGCTGACGTGGGCCGGGCACCTGCTGATCGGGCACTGGCTCTACCGGTGGCTTCCACCGCCCGGCGACGGCCCGACGCCCTGGGCCCGGGAAGTGGGGGCCACCGCGTGGATCCTCGCCGTGCTGGCGGTCTTCGAGCTCGTGCGCGTACGCCGGGAGCAGTGGTCGCGCGAGCGGGCCGAGCGGTCGGCGGCCGAACGCCGGCGGGTGGACGAGGAGCGGCTGCGCATCGCGCGGGAGCTGCACGACGTGCTGGCCCACAGCATTTCGGTGATCAACGTGCAGGCCGGGGTCGGGCTGGCCCTCCTCGACACCGATCCCGAGCAGGCCCGTACGGCCCTGACCACGATCAAGGCGGCGAGCAAGGAGGCACTGGGCGAGGTCCGGCAGGTGCTCGACACCCTGCGCGCCCCCGGCGAGGCTCCGCGAACGCCCGCCCCCGGCCTCGACCGGCTCGCCGAACTGGTCGAACAGGCGGCCGCGGCCGGGCTCACCGTGGAGGTGACCTCCGAGGGAACGGCCCGCGCGCTGCCGCCGGGCGTGGATCTCGCCGCCTTCCGCATCGTCCAGGAGGCACTGACCAATGTCGTACGGCACTCCGGCGCCCGGACCGCTCGGGTCCGCCTGACCTGGAGGGGCCGCGCGGTGACCTTGCGGGTGGAGGACGACGGTCCGTCGTCGTGCGGCCCCGCGGACGACTCCCCGGACGGCAGAGGCAACGGCCTGCTCGGTATGCGCGAACGGGCGACGGCCCTCGGCGGCACCTTCGACACGGGCCCGCGGCCGGAGGGCGGGTACGCGGTGTCCGTGACCCTCCCGCTGGAGCCCGCCATACCCCAGGAGGACCCGTGGCCCCCGGCCTGAGGCGCACCGAACCCACGCCGCTCCGACGGCTGCGCCTGCCCCGTAGCCTGGCCGCATGACGAGACCGCAGGCGAGGGCGGCCGCGGCTGCACCGCGTCAGGGTGGTGCACCCGCAGCACGCCCGTGCGGGGCACCCGGACCCTTACGGCCATGGCCCAGGACCTGGACCGGGTACTGACCGCCGGCCGGGGTGCCCGGACCGTACCTGCTGGTGGGGCGCTCCTTCGGCAGCATGCTCGTCCTGCGCTACGCGCAGGAACACCCCGGGCAGACGCGCGGACTGGTCCTGGTCAACGTACTGGGACCCGCACTGAAGCCCGCGATGGGACCGGACTGGCCCGCGTACGTCGAGAGGCTGCGGCAGCCCGGTGCGCCGTTCCGGACAGACGGTCGGCCGGTCGGGATCAGCCAGAGCAGGTGATCGAGAAGGGGACCGGGTTGGACGTGGTGCGGGTGGGGCTCTGGAGTTCCACGGCCATTCCGGTGGTCAGGGTGCCGGCCTTCGCGTAGGTCGTCAGCCGCACCGTGTCGTGGCCGGTGGGGTTGGCCTTGCTCCCGATGGACATGGTGCGCCAGTGCGGATCCACCACCGAGCCGTCCCCGGACACCCAGCGGTAGGAGATCAGGGTGGGCTCGGAGGCGGTGAAGGTCGCGGTGAACGCGGGGGCCTGGTTCTGGGGAGTCGGGCAGCTGCCGGTGTAGGTGGTGTTCGCGCCCGCCACCGACATCCGTACGCCGCCCGAACCAGCGGCGGATCCCTCGCCGTTGCCGCTGAGGGCGTACACCAGACCGCCGGCGATCAGTACGCAGGCGGCCGCGCCGGCCGCGACGAAGACGGCCGTACGGCGCTTGCGGGGCGGGCCGGCGGGCGGCGCCGCCGCCGGATGCCCGGCGGTCGGAACGGACGGGACGGACGGGGCCGGGGCGGACGGGGCCGGGGCGGACGGCGCCGGGGCGGACGGCGCGGTCGCGGCGGGCGCGGCAGAACCCGCGGCCGAACCGGCGGTGGCCTCCGCGGTGGTGGCGGTGGGCCCCGTCCCCATGGCGCCCGTCCCCATGGCGCCCGACCCCGTGCCACCCGCCGGCGTGCCGCCCGCCGCCCCCGCGGCCGTCGCCGCAGCGGGACGTGCCGCCGCGGTGTCGGCTGCCTCCGTGGCGGCCGTAACAGCCGTGGCGGGCTCCGCCGGCCCGGGCAGGACGCGGGAGGCGGCCGTGGTGGCGTCCGGTTCGTGGGCGATGCCCCGCAGGGCCCCGGCGACTTCGGCGGCGGGGGTCCGCTCGGCCGGTTCCTTGCGCAGCAGCCCGGCGATGACCGGGGCGAGCGGGCCCGCCCGGGTCGGCACCGGCGGTTCCTCGTCCACGACGGCCCGCAGGGTGCTCAGCGCGGTGTCCTGCCGGAACGGGGAGATTCCCTCCACGGCCGCGTACAGCATCACGCCCAGCGACCACAGGTCCGACTCGGGACCCGAGGGGCGGCCCAGCGCCCGCTCCGGCGGCAGGTACTCGGGCGAGCCGACCACCTCGCCGGTCATGGTCAGCGCGGTACTGCCCTCGACCACCGCGATGCCGAAGTCGCTGAGCACCACCCGCCCGTCCTCGGCGAGCAGCACGTTGGCCGGCTTGACGTCGCGGTGCTCCACCCCGACGGCGTGCGCGGCGCGCAGCGCGCCCAGCACCTCCGCGCCGATGTGCGCGACGTGCCGGGGGGTCAGGGGCCCCTCGGCGCGCAGCAGGTCGGCCAGCGACTGCCCTCGGATCAGCTCCATGACGATCCAGGGCCGGTCGTCCTCCGTGACCACGTCGTGGACCATCACCACGTTGCGGTCGGGTATCCGGGCCGCCGCCCACGCCTCCCGCTCCAGCCTGCTGTACATCCGCGCGATGTCGCCGTCCCGCAGGTGGGCCGGGGCCCGGACCTCCTTGACCGCGACCTCGCGGTGCAGGGTCTCGTCACGGGCCCGCCACACGGTGCCCATGCCGCCCTCGCCGAGCCGGGACAGCAGCCTGTACCGGCCGGCGATCAGCCGTTCCGGCCCCCCGCCCGGTACAACCGGCGCGGCCGCGGTGGTGGCCGCGAGCGTTCTCTCCGTCACGGTCTCGGAATCCTCGTTGTACATGGGGGCGGTTCTCCTCTGATCGCCTACCGACGTCAACATCACGTACGAACCGGCGCGTCCGGTTCACGAACGGGCCAAACTCTTTCGAAAATGATTGAACCGAACACCTTCTCGATGGCGTGTTCTGTCGTACGAGCAGTCAGCAGGCGTCTCATCCAAGGAGTGTCGGAGTGCCTTCGGTCATCGTTGGACGCACGGGTCCCTTCACGGGGCAGAGCGTGGTCCTGGGCCACGAGCCCCTCAGCTTCGGGCGCAAGGGCGAGAGCAGCGTCGTCATCGTCAGTCCCAGCGCCTCCCGGCTGCACGCCGAGATCCTCACCGAGGACGCCGGCTTCGTCCTCTACGACCGGGACAGCCGGAACGGTACGTTCGTCAACGACCAGCGCGTCACGCGGCACGTGCTGCGTCCGAACGACTGCATCCGCATCGGCGACGAGACGTTCCTCTACGAGGCGCAGGACGCGATGGAGACGGTCATGGACCTCTCCCTCATGGACGTGCCCCGGCCGAGCGCCGCGGACCCCGGCACGCTGCGGGTCACCGTCACGGGCGGCGGCCCGGTGGGCCTGGCCTTCGCCCTGGCGCTCGACGAGATCCTGCCCGGGCGGACCGCCATCACCCTCTACGACGGGCGCTGGACGAGGAAGGGCTCCACGGTCGTCTGGAAGGACGAGACCCAGGGCAACTTCCGCCGCCAGCAGGTGGTGACCGTCCAGAGCCGGCAGTACCTCGCCCTGCCCGAGGAGGTGCTCTCCGCACTCTTCGACGACGGCGCCGCCTACTCCGAGATGTGGCCCGTCGGCCCCGACTCGGTCGACGGCCGCCCGCCGCGCAACATCCGCATCGCCCACATCGAGGACCGGCTGCTGGACCTGGCCAACCGGAGACCGTCGATCCGCCTGGTCCCCAAGCGCTTCGACGTGGCGGAGCAGCAGGGCCGGATCACCCAGGAACACGTCCTGGTCGTGGCCGAGGGGGGCCGCTCCCGCACCCGGGAGCACTACGCGGACCGCTTCGGCGCGGCCGACGCGTCGATCTACTCCCTCGACGGCGAGCACCTGCAGGACATCGTGCTGGGACTGCGCGTCAAGTCGCAGCTGCCTGACCCGATGAGCGTGCTGCTCACCGTGTCGCAGAACCGCTTCCTGCTCAACTCGTTGCGCGGCGAGGGCTTCCTGAACATGCGGCTCACCCGGGAGGAGGCCAGGAACGTCATCGGCATCGACCCGGTCCGCCACGTCTTCGAGGAGTGCATCGCCGCCCGCCCGTGCCTGATGAGCCGGCAGGAGGAGGACAACGAGTTCCGCTGCCCCACCCACGGCACCCTCTTCCTCCCCGCCCTGCTGCGCGGTTCACCCCTGTGGAAGGAGATCCGGCAGGGCCTCGCCCTGTTCGGGGTGGCCGAGGACGACCTGTCCGCGATCACCTCGTTCCGGCTGGACATGGTGCAGCGCCCGCGGTTCACCGCCCAGCTGCACCGGCCGACCGGGACGGCCCCCGGCACCTACGGCTTCCTGCTGGGCGACGCGGCCAACGCGATCCACTTCTGGCCGGGCCGCGGCCTCAACAGCGGTTTCGCCTCGGCCACTTCGCTGGCCCGCTCGCTCAGCCGCTCCTGGCGGGGAAAGCCGCTGCGGGACGCCGACTTCATCCGGCACGAGGCGGCGATGTCCATGCTCCAGTACCGGCACAAGAGCCGGGCCTGGAACGCCATGGTGACCACCGACGAGCAGGGCGTGACCCACGCCATCAAGGACATCATCGCGCGCAGCTCGGAGGCCGGCAGCCGCCCCGCCTCCGCTCCCGCGGACGGGAGCGACCTGGACGCCCTGCTGGACCGCATGAGCGGGATCCGCGAGCGGCTGGCGCCCCGGATGCCCGGTCTGCCCGGCGACGCGGAACTCCGCGCCCACCTCGCCTCGATCGCCCCGTCCACCCTCCGAACCCTGCGGGAGAGCGGCGCCTGGGACACCCTGATCGTCGGCGGCGAGGAGGCCGACATCGACCTCTTCTACCAGTCGGACTCCCCGGTCTTCGTCCCCCGCCCGACCGACCCCCGCAGCCCCTCCCCGGTGGGCTGACACCGGGCGGCGCCGGGTGGGCGGGGACGACGGGAGCCCGGCCGCGGTCACGGGCCGGCCGGCCCCCGGCAGCCGGTTCAGGCGGAGCGGGCCGCCGCGGGGCGGGCGGCGGAGGCGGGGACCCGGAACGTCGCCGGGTCGGGGTAGGTGGCCTTCTCCGCGCGGACGACCTCCTCGACCTCTTCCAGGAACCCGGGCTCGAAGAGGTCCACGGCGAGCAGGAGCCGCAGCCCCCGTACGGTCGGTTCGAGCAGCGGGCGGGCCATGCGGGAGCCGCCGACGGAGACCCCGGTGAATCCCTTGCGGACCGCGTCGAGGCGGCCGCCCACCGGGTCCTCCAGGCCGGCCGCCGCGTACCCGACGATCACCGCGAGATCCGCGAGGTGCCGGCGTGCGCCGCGGGCCATCTCCTCGGCGCCCTGGAGCGTCTGGACCGGGCCGCCCGCCACCTTGAAGTCGTCGCCGGTCCGTTTGGGGCCGCGTGCCCCGTACACGGCGAGGGCGTCCTCGAAGAGCCGACCCGCCTCGTCGACGGCCTTCATCGCCGCCACCAGTTCATCGATGCCGATCTCGCGCTCCACGCTGCCTCCTGGTCCGGAACTGTGCTGCACCGACCGTAGGAGGCAAAGGGTCCGGTATGGAACACCTTTACGGTAGCGAGACCATGCTGTTTCCGGCCAGAGCCTGAGACCGGCCCGTCCACCGTGTGTCCGCACCGCCCCGAACGGCCGGACCACCGCCGGGCACGGCTGCGGATCGGGGTCCGCGCGAACGCCCGCGCCCCGTACGGGAGCACCCCCTGCGCCCTCGCAGGGCCCTGACCACGGCAGCGGACCCCCGGGCGCGTTCGTACGGGTCCGCTGCCACGGCGGCGGGCTCGTCGGCGGGACCACGGCGGTACGTCCGCGTCCCCACCCACCGGACAGGCCGGAACGGCCAGGATCCCCAGGGCCGGTTTCAGCCACCGTACGAGCCGATGGCAGCGGTGTGCGACGGGCCCGCACCGTCTCGTCGACCCGAACCGCCCCGGCCGCACCCTGCCGGGGCCGTAGCGTTCCCGCCCCGCCCCGCGCCCGGGCCGGAAAGGCCTCCGGAGCGGGGCGCGGGCGTGGATACTCGGGGGATGGCCGAGACCACCGTCCCCCCGCACGCCACCGTCCACCCGCGCGCCGGCGCCACCGGCCGCCCGGGCTTCCGGGCGGCGTGAGGCGCGTGGAACTGCACATCGACCACCGCTGGCTGCTGGAGCGTCAGGAGGCCCTGTTCAAGGACGTGGAGGTCGCCGACCACTCCGCTCTCGTCGCGGCCGTCGCCCGGCACCGGGTGAACACCCCCAGTCTGCGCGTGGACGACCCGGACGCCTTCTGGCGGGCCGCGGCGCTCCTGGAGGCGATCGTCCTGCTGCGGCCGCTCCCCGACCACAACGAGTACTTCGCGTACGGGGTGGCCGTCGCCTACATCGAGGCCTCCGGGGGCGGGGCGGTCGACGCCGCGTACGAGCAGTGGAGCGAGCTCGTCACCGACATCCGGCTCTTGCGCGTGACCGTCTTCGATGTGGCCGACCGCCTGCGGTCGTGGCGCGCGTAGCCGGCGCCCGGGACCCCGAGGCCGTCAGCGCCCGCACCGCGCGGTCGTCACCGCTTGCGCGGCGCGGCCTTCAGCGCCTCGTCGACGAGGCGGACTCCGCGGGCGAGGCGGCTGAGCTGTTCGAGCTCCACCGCGTACATCCGGATGGTGTTCTCGATGACGGACTCGGCCACGCCCAGCGTGGGCAGCTCGGCCCGGCTGGTCTGCAGGGCCACGCGGACCGCGCGTATCTCGTGCTGGAGCTGGAGCTGCACGTGCCGGACGAGGATCGCGTGGTGGCGGTTCAGCGTCAGGTAGCTGCCGTAGCGGGCCGGGAGGAGGTCCCTTAGCCAGCGCGAGGCCGTGCGTTCCCAGTCGTGGGTCCCGGGCGCCTTGACCTGGAGGGGCCAGTCCGGGCTGCGCGTGATGGTGGCCGTCTGGGGCATTCTCGTCACTTCCGAGGGGTGTCGAACTCTGATCGAGACGTGCAGGGTGGGCGGCCTCGGCCCAGGGGTTGACCGAGGCCGCCGGGGCGCTCAGCGGGATCCGAAAGCCTGGACTCGGCACCCGGGCCGCGACCTGAGGAGGTTCGTCGTGCCGGGTGTCTCTTCAGGAGGGCGTGGGGACGCCTTCCTTGGCATCTGGTGGATCCGGAGCGCCGCCGCCAGTAAACATATATACCGTCGAGTAAGCAAGCGTATGAAAAATTTCATGCGCCGGTAAGTTTGAATATCCCCCGCGGTCAAACAGCCGTGACCGGCTGCTACAGGAAGAATCCGTGCTGGTCGGCGACCTGCTCGTAGCTTTCGAGCCGCGCCTGCGTGCGCTCCGGGTCGGCGTCGGCCATGGCTTGCAGGAGGGCCGCCGACAGCATGCCGGGCGCCGCGTACGAGTCGAACACCAGGCGCGACCCGGTCCCCGCCGTCAGCGACACGTCCGCCTCGTCCACCAGCGGCCCCAGCGTGGGGTCCGTGATCAGCACGACGCGCAGCCCCGTGCTGCGGGCGGCCCGGATCGCGGCCAGGGTCTCCTTGGCGTGCCGCGGCATGGCGAAGGCCAGCACCCAGGTCCCGCCGGCCGCCCGGGACTGCAGGAGGGCGTCGAAGGCGACGCTGCCGCCGCGGGTCACCAGGCGTACGTCGGGGTGGATGCGCCGGGCGGCGTACGCGAAGTACTCCGCCAGGGAGACCGAGATCCGCAGCCCCAGCACGGTCAGGGGCACCGAGGCCGCCAGCTCGCGGCCGATGTCGAGGACCTGGTTGGTGTCGGCGAGCAGCCGGCGCACGTTCTCCAGGTTCTCGATCTCCGCGTCGACGGCCGCCTGGAGCTCGTTGCGGCGGATCTGCTCACGGATGTCCGGGGACCCGGCGACCGCACTCAGCGCGATCGGCTGGAGCACGTCCCGCAGGGCGGGATAGCCGCTGAACCCCAGCGAGGCGGCGAACCGGGTCACCGACGGCTGGCTGACGCCGACCCGCTCGGCGAGCTCGGTGATCGACAGGAACGCGGCCTCGGTGAGGTGGTCGATCAGGTACTGGGCGATCCGGCGCTGCCCCGGTGAGAGCCGGTGGCCGTCGAAGAGCGCGAGAAGCCGGTCGGCCGGGGGTTTCCCCTGCTCCGGCTCCAGCGGCTGTCGGCCGCTCGGCGTGATCGCGGCCGCCTGCGCGCGTGCCTGCTGCCCCGATGACACCGGCGGGCCTCCTTCTCATGTCACTCGCGTTCAAACATAGCTCACGCCCTGTGGTCGCCGACGCGCCGGACGGCCCCGTACGGGCGCCGGAGGCTCCCGGCTCCGGATGCGGGGCGCTCCCCCGGCCCGGCCGCGACGGGTACGCGCGGCGGGACCCGCACACCGGGGTGTGCGGGTCCCGTCCGTACCGCTCGGTTCACTTGGCGGCGGGGTTCTCCCAGCGGTAGAACTCGTGCGCCATGGCGTCCTTCGGGCTGCGCCAGGTGTCCGGGTTGTGCGGGCTGATGTAGGCCGTGAGCCGGTCGCTGAGGTCCCGGAACTCGGGGTGTTCGGTGACCTGCGCGATGGCCGGGCCGGGCGGCCGCTCGGACTCGATCAGGTGCAGGTACACGTCGCCGAACTGGAACAGGCTGCGGCGCGAGACCCCGACCAGGTGCGGAAGCTCACCCGCGTCCGAGCCGGAGAACAGCTCGGCGATGTCGGGGGCCGATCCCGGCGCCATGCGGGCCACGATGAGAGCGCGGTGCATCCGGATTGCTGCCTTTCGCTTCGGGGGCGGATCACGATCGGCGGGTCACGGGCCCCGGGCGACAAGCCCCGGGCCGCATGCCGCCGGTCACAGCGGACGGTTCACCGGCGGCTGACGGCGGGAACACCGGCCTCGCTCGCGCGCTGCTCGATCTTGTCCCGGATGAGCGCCATCTGGACCTTGGAGTTGCGGTTGATGTTGTCGGTCATCCACGCGTCGTCGACGGGGGCCTCCGGCTTCATCGCGAAGTCCTGGGTCCACTTCATCCGGGTGCCGCCGCCGGGCACCTCGTCGTACTGCCAGTGGATGTCCATGTGCGCGAAGGGGCCGGTCTCGACCCGGCGGGCGCGCACGCTGCGGGCGGCGCGGTCGACGGTGCGCTCCGAGACCCAGCTCCACACGGTGCCGTTCTCGTCGGGGTGCATGGTGAGGCGGAACCGGGTCGTGTCCCCCTCCGCTTCGAGGATCTCCAGCGCGGCGTACTCACTGAACAGCTGCGGCCAGTTGGGGAGGTCGTTGGTCACCTCCCACACCAGGTCGAGGGGCGCGTTGACGGTGATCTCGTTCTCGGTGTGTGCCATCTCAGGCTCCTGTCATCAGGCTGTTGTTGACGAGGTCGAGGAACTCGCGGGGGGTCTTGCAACGGTCGGCGTCGGTGGGCAGCGCCCGTCCGCGCCGGTTCTCCAGCTCGCCGACGATCCCGAGCAGGCCCAGCGAGTCGAGTCCGTAGGAGTCGAAGGCGGAGTCGGGGCGGGCCGCCATCTCGGCGGGGTCGACGGTGATGCCGGCGGTCTTCATCAGGACCGCCAGTTCTTCCATGGTCAGTCGGTCGGACATGGTGGCGTCTCTCTTCCTGAAGGGGACTGCTGGCCTGCTAAGCGGGCGCCGGGCGGCCCCTGCGCAGGACGAGCGCGGAGTTGGAGCCCATCCGGCCGCGGCTGAGGACGAGCGCGGTGCGCAGCTCCGCGGGGCGGGCGCTGCCGGTCACCACGTCGAGGTCGTGGCACACGTCGAAGACGTTCGGGGTCGGCGGGACGACCCCGTGTTCCAGTGCCAGGACCGCCGCGGCGGTGTCCAGGGCCGGGGCCGCGCAGTAGGCCCTGCCCGTCCCGGTCTTGGGCGCCGTCACGGGCACCCTGCGCCCGTGTGCGCCGAGGGCGTCGGCGAGGGCCGCCGCCTCGGCCGCGTCGGCCTGTGGAGTGCCCAGGGCATCGGCGAAGACCACGTCGATCTCCTCGGGGGCGCAGCCCGCCTCCCGCAGGGCGCCGCGGATGGCGTGGGCCAGGCCCTCGCCGGCCTCGTCGGGCCGCCGGGTGCCGCTGAAGGTCGCAGCGTGGCCGGCCAGTACGGCGCGCACGGTGGCTCCGCGCGCGAGTGCGGCCTCCTCGTCCTCGACGACGAACATCGCGCCGCCCTCGGCGGGTACGTAGCCGCAGGCGCCGGCGGTGAACGGCCGGTAGGCGCGCTCGGGGTCGTTCCGGGTGCTCAGTCCCTCGTACTCCAGCTGGCAGACGATGGAGTACGGCGCGAGCGGTGCCTCCGTCGCACCGGCCAGCATCGCCCGGCTGCCCCGGCGGATGCCGCGGACGGCGTGCGCGAAGGCGTCGAGCCCGCCGGCCTCGTCGCTGGCGACGACCCCGCAGGGGCCCTTGAGGCCGCGGCGGATGGAGATCTGGCCGGTGCTCGCGGCGTAGAACCAGGCGATCGACTGGTACGGGCCGACGAAGCGCGGGCCCTGATCCCAGAGGTGCTGGAGCTCGCGCTGGCCGAACTCACCGCCGCCGGAGCCCGCGGCCGTGACGACGCCGACGGAGAACGGGTCGTCCTCGTAGTCGGCCCGGCCGAGCCGGGCGTCCTCCAGGGCGAGGTCGGCGGCGGCGAGCGCGTGGTGGGTGAACCGGTCCGTCTGGACGAGGAACCGGTCCTCGACCATCGCGCCGGGGTCGAAGCCCCGCACCTCGCCCGCGACGCGCAGCGGCAGGTGCTCGCATCCGGGCCGGGTGACCCGGTCCAGGACGCTGACGCCGGACTGGGTGGCCTTCCAGAAGGCGTCGGCGCCGATTCCGTTGGGCGCGACGACCCCGATGCCGGTGATGACCGTACGGCTGCTCACGAGACCTCCTCCTTCGGCCGGCTCATGACGACGGCGGACTGGAACCCGCCGAAGCCGCTGCCGACCGACAGCACGCTGCGCAGCGTGCGGCTGCGGGCGGTGCGGGGCACGTAGTCGAGATCGCACTCGGGGTCCGGCGTCTCGTAGTTCGCCGTCGGCGGGACCACCTGGTGGGTCATGGCGAGGACGCATGCGGCGAGTTCGATCGCCCCGATGGCGCCGAGGGAGTGGCCCACCATCGACTTGATGGAGGTCATCGGCGTCTTGTACGCGTGGTCCCCGAGGACCCGCTTGACGGCCGCCGTCTCGTGGCGGTCGTTCTGCTTGGTCCCGGAGCCGTGCGCGTTGACGTAGTCGATGTCGGACGGGGATATGCGGGCCTGGGCCAGGGCCGTCTCGATCGCGCGGGCCATCTCCAGGCCCTCGGTGGTCAGCCCGGTCATGTGGTGGGCGTTGCCGAAGGTGGAGTAGCCGCCGATCTCGCAGTACACGGTCGCGCCGCGGGCGCGGGCATGTTCCAGCTCTTCCAGGACGAGGACGGCGCCGCCCTCGCCGAGGACGAAACCGTCCCGGTCGGCGTCGAAGGGCCGGGAGGCGTGGGCCGGGTCGTCGTTGTTGGGGGAGGTCGCCTTGATGGCGTCGAAACAGGCCACCGTGATGGGCGAGACGGGTGAGTCGGAGGCGCCGGCGATGCAGACGTCCATCCGCCCCTCCTCGATGGAGTGGACGGCGTACCCGATGGCGTCGAGCCCGGAGGTGCAGCCGGTGGAGACGGTCTGCACCGGGCCGCGCGCACCCGTCTGCTCCGCGACGGCGGAGGCGAGGGTGGCGGGCGTGAACGCCCGGTGCAGGAAGGGGCTGGCGAGCTTGTGGTCGACGTCCCACCAGGCGCCGGACTGGCTCACGGCCACGTAGTCGTGCTCCAGGCGGGTGGTTCCGCCGACGGCGGTGCCGAGGGAGACCCCGGTCCGCCAGGCTTCGTCGGTGGTGAGGTCGAGACCGGAGTCCCGGACCGCCTCGCGGGCGGCGACCAGGGCGAACTGGATGTACCGGTCGGCCCGGGCCGCCTCGCCCTCGGTGAGGCCGTGCGCGGCGGGGTCGAAGTCGACCTCGGCGGCTATCCGGGAGCGGAACCCGGCCGGGTCGAAGAGGGTGATGCCGCGGGTCGCCGTACGCCCGTTGGACAGCAGGTCCCAGAAGGCGGAGACGCCGATCCCGCCGGGGGCGACGACGCCGACCCCGGTGACCGCCACCCGGCGGCGCGTCATGAGACCACCCCGGTACGGTCCGGGGGCTGCTCCCAGGCGGTGCTCTCCGGGTGCGGTGCCTCCTCGGTGTCCACGTGGCCGAGCTCCGGACGCGGGGCGAGCGGGCCGAGGTGGAAGACCATCCGGGCCTCGGTGTCGCCGACGTTGCGGAAGCGGTGGCGGACGTTCAGCGGGACGAGGAGCCCCTGGTCGGTGCGGAGCGGGTGGGCCTCGCCGTCGAGGTCCACCTCCAGCTGCCCGGCGACCACGTACACGAACTCCTCGGAGTACGGGTGGTAGTGCTCGGCGATCGACTCCCCGGGGGCCATCACGGCCAGACCCATGAAGCCGCTGGTGGACCCCACCGAGGTGGGGGTGAGCACCGCCCGGAGATCGCCTCCGCGCCGGCGGTTGGGCGGCGTCTCGCTGAGGTCCACGATGCGTGGGCGCTGTCTGGTCATGACGGGGTTCCTCCTGGCGTGTGGGAAGCCTGGACGAGGCTGGGGGTGGCTGGACCGGGGGTCAGGACTGCGCGGGTGCCCGGCGGTCGGTGACCAGGTTCATCGTGCGGTGCGCGGCGCCGGACCGCTCGGCGGGCGCGTCCGTCAGCCGGGCCAGCACCGCCGCCTTGCGGGGGTCCTGGATCCCGTAGGCCGCGTCGGGCTCGGCGCCCTGCGGTCCGCGCACGTCGACCAGGCGGACGACGATGTCGTCGCGCTGGAAGATGCTGCTGCTGCGCACGGGGCTCTCGGCGCCGTGCGCGGCGGCCTCGTCCTGTCGGGCGAGGAACTTGGCGAGGGCCGGGCCGCAGCCGGGCTTCGCCGGGTAGAACAGCGCGTGCCGCCGTACGTCGGCGCTCTCCGGTTCCCCGGCCTCGATGTGGTGGACCGCGGGGAGGGCGGCGCGCATGAAGAACATGCGGGCGGACTCCGGATCGTTGAGGTTGCGGTCCTTCTCCAGGTGCGGGTTGAGCGCCTCTTCGGCGGCCCGGACCCCGGGCTGCTCGGAGACGTGGCGCAGCGCCGCCATCAGGTCGCCCTGGACCTCCACCGTGCGCACGACGCGGTTGCCGTGCATGAACAGCGAGGTCCGGCAGAGCCGGGTGTGGTCGTCGACCCGGGCTTCCGGCGAGGCGTAGCTCGACAGGATGGAGGCGACTTCCTCCTCGCTGCCCGGCTTCACCGTGAAGGTGAGGGCGTGGCGCACGATGCCCGCGCCCAGCCGGGGGGCGGCCTGGAGGCGGGCCGAGGCCGGGCGGGCCACCTGGTCGTAGCCGCGTCCCGTCTCGCGCAGGACGGTGAACTTCAGCGGGCGCATGGCGCGGGCGCAGGCGCCCAGGGGCTTCACCTGCTCGGCATGGTGCTCGCTGTTCACCCAGGCGAGGTACTGCGGGGCGCTCTCCCACTCGCTGGTGATGAGCCACTGCGAAGGGTTCTCGAAGGACTGGCACAGCTGGTCGCTGATGTGGCCCGGGACCGACGCGATGTCGTGGCGGAGCTTCTCGTACGCCTCGAAGAACTGCTGCTGGGTCCCCTCGTGGAGGTCCATCAGGAGGACGACCCGGAGCATGGAGCCGTCGAAGGCTGACTGCGACACCCGTTCGGACAGGGTGGTTGTCATCTACTCACTCCTTCATGAGGGGGTGGAGATCCATCGCGTACGGACCCCTCGTCCGTCACCGGTGGCGGTCTCCCGGGCCGGTGGCCGCCTCGTTCGGGACGGGGCGGGCCGGCGCGTCTCAGGGTGATCCGCTGTCGCTCATCGTCATCCGAAAGGGCACGTACCGCTACATGTCCGGATCAAGCGGGTGACAACCGGCGAATCAACTGGGCCTGATCTTGGATCGGGGGCATAAAGACTCCACTCCCCCACACAGAAAACAGGAGCCCGCAGCTGATGGAAGACAAAGCCGATGTTCGCGTACCGGTTCTCGTCGTGGGCGGCTCTCTCGTGGGCCTGTCCACCTCGCTGTTCCTGAGTCGCCACGGAGTGCGGCACCTGCTGGTCGAGAAGCACTCCGGCACCTCCGCGCACCCGCGCGGCCGAGGCATCAACGCCCGAACGATGGAGCTGTTCCGTACGGCGGGAGCCGAGAGCGCGATCCGCCGGGCGGCGTCCGTACTGGAGGGCAACCAGGGCATTCTGCAGACCGAGTCACTGACCGGTGACAACCACAAGTGGCTGGTCAAGGCCATCGACCCGGCCGGGGCGCTCCGGCGTTTCAGCCCGACCGGGTGGTGCCTGTGCAGCCAGAACAACATCGAGCCGGTGCTGGCCTCGCAGAGCCGCGCGCAGGGCGCCGACGTGCGGTTCTCCACCGAACTGATGAGCTTCGACCAAGACGCCACGGGGGTGAGCGCCGTGGTGAAGGACCGGGAGACCGGCGAGCACACCACCGTGCGCGCCGACTTCCTGATCGCGGCGGACGGGCCCCGCAGCCCCGTCCGCGAGCAGCTGCGGATCCCCCAGACGGGTAACGGCGAGCTGTTCCACAACGTGAGCGTCACCTTCCGCTCGGAGCGGCTCGCCGAGGCCCTGGGCGACCTGCGGTTCATCGTCTGCTACCTGATGCGGCCCGGAGCCGACGGGGCGCTGCTGCCGGTGGACAACGACAAGCAGTGGGTGTTCCACGCCCCGTGGCACCCCGACCGGGGCGAGACCCTGGAGGACTTCACCGACGAGCGCTGCGTGGCCCAGATCCGCAACGCGATCGGCGTACCGGACCTGGACGTGGAGATCGGCGGCAAGGCGCCGTGGCACGCGGCCGAACGGGTGGCGCAGCGGTACTCGTCCGGACGGGTGTTCCTCGCCGGGGACGCGGCCCACGAGATGGCCCCCACGGGGGCGTTCGGCTCCAACACCGGCATTCAGGACGGGCACAACCTGGCCTGGAAGATCGCGGCCGTGCTGGACGGATCGGCCGGGATGGAGCTGCTCGACACGTACGAGGCCGAGCGGCTCCCGGTGGCCCGGGCCACGAGCGAGCGCGCCTCGGCCCGTTCGGCGGAGCACAGCCACCCGGGGTACGCGCCTCCGCCCACCATGGGCGGCGGGCCCGGCAGCGGGGTCCTCACCACGGCGATGGGCTACAGCTACCCGCAGGGTGCGGTCGTCGGGGGCGATCCCGGCCGGCCGATCATCCCGGAGGCGCTGCGCCTGACGGGTGACACGGGTACCCGCGCCCCGCACCTGTGGGTGACCCGGGCGGGTGAGCGCGTCTCCACCCTGGACCTGTACGAGCGGTCCTTCGTCCTGCTCAGCGGCGTGGGCACGCCGTGGCGCGAGGCCGCCGAAGAGGTGGCCGGGCAGTTGTCGGTGCGGCTGGACGGATACGCGATCGGCTCGGGCCGGGGTGCCGACCTGGTTCCGGAAGGCGACGCCGACTGGGCGGCGGCCCACGAGCTGACGCCCGAGGGGGCCGTGCTCGTACGGCCGGACGGATTCGTCGCGTGGCGGTCCGAGGACGCGGTCTCCGACCCCCGGGCGGTCCTGCTCGACGTCATGTCCACGGTGCTGCGCCGGGCGTGACGACCTCGCTCTCCCTTCCGCCGGCCGTGCGCGCGGCCGGCGGAAGGGGCTCAGCGGCAGGCCCAGCATCCTGCCCAGCAGCCGGCGTTCGCCCGGGCGGGACGGCGACCGCCGTGCCCGGGGCCGGCGCCCTTCGGCTCGGCCGCGTCGCGCTCGCGACCGGTCCGGCGCGCGTAGCAGGCGACCACGACCGCGATGGCGGCCAGTTCCTCGGGGGCTGCCAGGCCCCTCTCCACCCGGATCAGACTCGCGATCGGGGCCGACGGGGCCACCTGGGCTATCGGGGCGGTCGCGGCATCGTTCGACATCGGCACGGCCTCTCGTACGGGGACTGCCCGTGTGCCCGGTCTTGGCGCGGGGGGCGAACCTGCTCGGCGCTGACTCGGGCGGCGCACGGGTGGCGCGGCACACTGACGGGAGGTGTTCCGCGCAAGCGAACCGGCCGGCGGATTCTCGTCGGGTCACCCGGACTCCCGACGCGACCGACGCTACAAGCGCGGCGCGCACCCGGCATTCCGGCGCGGCGCGGCCCCCGGCCTGCGGAACGGAGCGCGCGGCGCAACCCGCCGGCCCTGCCGGAGGTCCCGATGTCCCCCGCGGTCCGGGCGTTCGCCGGGGCCGCACTCCAGAAGGGCCCGTCATGAGCGGACACCAGACCCTGCTCTGCCGGGGATGTTCCGGCCACCTGTACGCCGTGTGCACCACGGACCGGGCCGGCGGGAACGCGGCCGGGCAGTGGGAGGTCGACCACGAGACATCGGTGGTGTGCCCGCTCGAAGGGCTGCTGCCCCTGACGGGAACGGCGTCGGCGGTCCACGACCTGCCCGGCGCCGACGAGGTGCTCTGGCCGCCGGAGTGATCCGGACGCGGCGGGTTGGCCCGGACGGGTGACGGACGCCTCGAAAGGCCGGCGGGCACCCGGGCGTCGGCGGGTTCCGGCGGGCGCGGGGTGCCGGGCACGGGGTGCCGGGCGCGGGGCAGCGGCTTCCCTAGGCGCGGTCCGGCCCGGCCGGTGTTCAACGGTTGAACCCTCTCTCCCTCCCACGCCCTTTTCCGGCGCAATGTCTTGACGCCCCGTGGGGTGGGGAGCACAGTGTCAGCGGCAGCGCTTGAGAGCGCTCTCAAAAAGGGCGCCCCACCGCTCCCCCGCCTCTGATCCTCCCCCCACCGGCGCCTCGCGGCGCCTCAGAGAGGGCATCCATGCACCGGACATCCCACAGCGGGCGACCCACCGTCCGACGGGCCCGCACGGCCACACTGGCCGCCGTGGCCGTGATCGCCGCCGCAGCGGCGGCCCTGTCCCTGCCGGCCAGCGCCGCGGCTCCCCTCGCCCCCGCCGGCTGGTCCCAGGTGTTCCTGGACGACTTCGACGGGGCCGCGGGTTCCGGCGTGAACACCGCGAACTGGCAGTACACCACCGGGACGAGCTACCCCGGCGGGCCCGGGGGCTTCGGCACCGGTGAGATCGAGACGATGACCGCCGACCCCGCCAACGTCTCGCTCGACGGCGCGGGCAACCTCCGCATCACCCCGAGGCGGGACGCCGCCGGCAACTGGACCTCGGGCCGAATAGAGACGAGACGAGCCGACTTCGAGCCTCCGGCGGGCGGGAAGATGCGCACCGAGGCGCGCATCCAGATGCCGAACGTGACGGGCCCGGCGGCGAAGGGCTACTGGCCGGCGTTCTGGATGCTGGGCACCCCCTACCGCGGCAACTGGTGGAACTGGCCGGGCGTGGGCGAGCTCGACATCCTGGAGAACGTACAGGGCATCAACCAGGTATGGGCCACGATGCACTGCGGCACCAGCCCGGGCGGGCCCTGCAACGAGAAGTCCGGCATCGGCGGCCAGACCGTCTGCCCGGGCACCAGCTGCC
Source organism: Streptomyces sp. NPDC058619 (assembly GCF_042717785.1). Lineage (NCBI taxonomy): Bacteria > Bacillati > Actinomycetota > Actinomycetes > Kitasatosporales > Streptomycetaceae > Streptomyces > Streptomyces sp. NPDC058619. The sequence goes on along the minus strand of NZ_JBHXQN010000044.1, from coordinate 3,552 downwards.
AGTCCGGGTTCCACACGTACGCCGTGGAGTGGGACAGGTCGATAGCGGTGGAGGAGATGCGCTTCTACGTCGACGGCTCCAACTACCACACCGTACGGGCGAGTCAGGTGGACGCGGCGACCTGGACCAACGCGACCGACCACGGCTACTTCATCATCCTGAACGTGGCGATGGGCGGGGAGTTCCCGGCGGCCTTCGGCGGCGGCCCCGACGCGGGCACCCAGCCGGGCCACCCGATGGTCGTCGACTACGTGTCGGTCCTCCGCTCGACCGGTGGCACGACCCCGCCCACGATCCCGCCCACCACACCGCCGACGACTCCCCCCAGCACACCCCCGCCCGGCCACCGCGACGCGTACGCCGCGATCCAGGCCGAGTCCCACGACGGCCAGGCGGGCGTGGTACACGAAACGACCACCGACACCGGTGGCGGCCAGGACCTCACGACGATCGGCAACGGCGACTGGGCCCGCTACCAGGGCGTGGACTTCGGTGCCACCCCCGCGCGGCAGTTCCTCGGCCGGGTGGCGAGCGGCGCCGCGGGCGGGGCCAGCGGCCTCGTGGAGGTCCGCCTCGACAGCAGGACCGCCCCGCCGATCGGCAGCTTCTCCGTGGCGAACACCGGCGGTTGGCAGAGCTGGCGGACGGTGCCGGCCAACATCACCGCCGTGACGGGCACCCACGACGTCTACCTGACTTTCACCAGCGGCCAGCCCGCCGACTTCGTCAACGTCAACTGGTTCGGCTTCGGCCACTGACCCGAGCGAGGAGGGCCCTGATGAACACCGCACGCGCCATCCACCGGAGCGGCCCGCTCCATACGCTCCGCCGACACCGTCCGCCCCGCATGTTCCGGATGTTCCGTCGGCTGCTCCTGCCGGCCGCGCTGCTCGCCACCCTGGCAGGTTCCTTCCTGTTACACCCAGGGCGTCACCGGTCAGGGGGCGGGTGCGGTCCGGATCTACTTTCGGCGTGCGGGAGATCGCTCGCAGGATCGGCCGCGACGCGGGCACGATCTCACGCGAGCTGCGCCGCAACGCGGCGACCCGGGGCGGCAAACCGGTCTACCGGGCTCTGGTGGCGCAGTGGAAAGCGCAGCAGGCTGCGAAGCGCCCGAAGACCGCGAAGCTCGCAGGCGACGAAAGGTTGCGTGAGTACGTGCAGGAGCGGCTCGCCGGCAGCGTCCGTCACCCCGACGGCATGATCGTCACCGGGCCTGAGACGCCTGGGTGGAAAGGGCTGAACAAGCCGCATCGGCAGGACAGGCGGTGGGCGACGGCATGGAGCCCGGAGCAGATCTCGCACCGGCTCCATGTCGACTTCCCCGATGATGAGTCCATGCGCATCAGCCACGAGTCGATCTGCCAGGCGCTGTTCATCGAAGGCCGTGGCGCGCTCAAGCGGGAACTGGTCGCGTGTCTGCGCACCGGCCGGGCGCTGCGGGTTCCCCGCGCACGGTCGCAGAGCAAGCCGCAGGGGCATGTCACCGCGGACGTCATCCTCAGTGAACGGCCCGCCGAGGCCGGGGACCGTACGGTCCCCGGACACTGGGAAGGCGACTTGATCATCGGGGCGGGCCGCTCCGCGATCGGCACGTCGAGCGACAGCAACTACCCCGGCCCAAGCCGCATAGACGTGTTCAAAATCCGGGGTCAAGGCCCACACGGCCCCACCCACCGTTTCGCCACACCCACCCACAGGGGCGACATACAGCCCACCCACCAAACGACAGCGGCCTTCACCAGCAAAACGACACCCTCGTAACGCCATCAACCCAGGCCAGCACCAGTTGTGAACAGCCGCGCCAATGGCAGCCAGCCATCTTCGCGATTGGCGCCTGACGGCAGCAGCTTGGTCACCCTGTGACAGCCATAATCACTACCGCTGTGCAACGTGAGCAGGGACAGCCGTCCCGCCCTGGCTGACGCCCAGCCAGTGCCACCACCGCACCCATTCACAACCGCGTCCTGGCGGACCTGTTCGACGCCGACGGCGTCCTGCCCTACATCGCGCCGGGCGTCGTCTTCTACGGCGACGACGTCGGCAAGTGGCTCCGGCAGCAGAAGCAGCCGGCCACCTGGGCGCGGCTCCTGCCCGAACAGCAGGAGCGGCTGACCACGCTGGGCGTGCAGCCCGACCAGGCGCCCTCTCCCGCCCCGGCAGCCGGTCGTGCAGCGAAGGGTCCGAGCCAAGGCACAGCAGGTGTTCCAGCGGGGCCTGGAGGCCCTTACGCAGTGGGTCGCGTGGGAAGGTGCGGACCGGCCGGTCCCGAGGGCGCATGCAGGAAGTTCGCGGTCAAGGGCGAGGCGGAGCCGGTGATCGTGAAGCTGGGTGTATGGGTCTCCAACACCAAGAGCCGGCGCGACAAGCTCATCGCCGACAAGCTCACCGCCGACCCGCTCGCCGCCCTCGCGAAGCTGGGCGTGGGCTGGGCGTAGGCAAGTGGGTGGGCTCCGGGTATGGAGCCCACCCACTCACTTCTTCTTCGGGCGCCGTACGACGCGCCGGGGGGCAGCCAGCCGAGCAATCTTGGTGTCGCTGGCCAGCTTGTCCGGGGTCCCGGTGAAGGCGCGTACCGCCTCAAGCAATTCTCGGTCCGAGCGGGCGGTCAGCTTGGGCTCGATGATGTCGAGCAGCTTCTTCCACCGTGCCTGAGGCTTGGCGGACCAGAGCTTGGCGGAGATCGGCGCCTCGGTGAAGCTGCGCAGCACGCGGCCGGCCTGGCTGCTCGTCAACTTCCCGAACACCGAGGTCGACTCCGGCCTGCTGGAGCCCGACCAGCTGGCGAACCATCACCGGCCAGTCCGCCCCCGCCATCAGCTCGGCGAGGATGTCGTCGCCGAGGACGCCGCGCAGCTGGTTGGCCGACCAGCCCGGCGCCATCTTCTCCGCGTCCTCGCTGAGCTCCTCCTCCTTGCCCGTGAGTCGCTTCTGGGTGGCGCGGCGGACCGCGTCGGTGATGGTCATCACCAGCCGGTAGGCCATCGCGGCGGTCTGCGCAGCCTCCCGGCCCGCGCCCGCAACCTGGCACCGGCGTAGGACGGGCCGCGTCAGGCGAGCTCGACAGTGACGATGCCGTACGCGACGAAGGCGGCGGCCGAGAGCACGATCAGCCCGAGCCGAACGGCCGAGAGCCACAGGCCGAGGGTGCGCGAGCGCCCGGTCCCGGCCCGCGAGAGGAGGACCGCCGTCCCTCCAAGTGACGAGACCAGCGCGAGCGCGGCCAGGAAGCAGGCCAGGGCCCTGGGCGACGTGGACTCGGTGGTGGGGCCGTAGTCCTCCGTGATCCCGGGCAGCAGCAGGCCCAGGGCGCACAGCACGAGGGCCGTCAGGACCGTGGCGAGGAAGTCGAACGAAAGGGCGATGGCCCAGCCGACAGGCAGCCGCCGGGACGGGCGCGGCATCTGGTTCACCGGCATGCGTATCTCCGTAAGGTGAGGTGGGGCGCGCGGGGCGGGGGGGGGGGGGGCAACCCCCCCCCCCCCCCCGGGCGGTCAGTCTAGTTGGCCCGGGGTTTGCAACAACCCCCCGTGACAAGCCCCCGGGCGCGGG
>NZ_JBHXQN010000043.1:0-53245 GCF_042717785.1 Streptomyces sp. NPDC058619 | reverse complement strand
CGACGAGCAGAACCCCTGACCGGAGCCGTGGAACCCGGCGCCCACCCGACGCGACAGCCGGGCCACCAACCTGCCCATCACCCGCCCGACAACCCGAAACGGGCCGCCGGAAAATCCGACGACCCGTCACGAAAGATCGAGGTTAGTCTGCGGGGCCCGAAGGATAGTCCATGCGCTCCATGGGTGTTCGGCGGCGTGTGCGTGCGAGCTGCTCGTTCATTTCACTCAGGAACCTAACGACGATGTGCAACTCCTCGGTGCTGAAGGGCGCGCGTGCCGCATCGGTGGACATGGCAAGCTGCCGGAGGTACTCGCGTGCAGCCTCCCGGCCGGCTTGCTCGTGATGGACGTGCACCTTACGCCGGTCGTCGGGCGCTCTGACCCTGCGGATGTGGCCGGCCTCCTCCAGCCGGTCCAGGCACGCCGTCATCGCACCGGATGTTAGGTTCATGTCCGCGGCCAGCCGCCCGGGCGTCATGGGGCAGAAGTCCTGATCACGGCTGGCATCGAGTATGGCGATCAGGACCTGGACGTCGGTCACGTTGAGTTCCTGTGCGTGGGCGAACTCCTGAGCGATCCGTTTGAACTCCGCGTTCATCACGCGAAGCAGATCGGTGAAGGACTGCATCCCAATCTGGTCCTCGCACGCAGATTCGAGAGGGGTTCGATACTGTGCATCCTCGCGGGATCTCTCCGTCATTGAGATGCTCACTCCTCAAGTCAGCGGACCTTGCGGAACAGTGCGGAGCGCGCGGCTTCTGCACCACACTGCCCGAGCGGCAGGCATGCTGCTGCGGGTAGGTGCCCCGTGGTTGGCCGCACATCGCTCTGCGCTGTCGGCGGCGACACGTGAGCCTGCCCGCTTCAGGGATTCGACCAGATCAGCGCAGTTCAGAATTCCCTGAGCAGGCGCCCTGAACCCGAAATGCGGTCCGTGAGGCCGTGCTCGCGCAGGGCATGCCAGAGCGTCGCCGCGTTGATCGCGATGACTGGCTTTCCGAGCTCGGCCTCCAGCATGTCGGCCTGGGACATGAAGGAGAGGTTCGTGCCCACTTGGACGATGGCCTCGACGGAGGGGTCGTCCAGCGCGGTGACCATGTCCAGGATGCGATCGGGGCCGACCCGGGCGATGTCCGTCGCAGTCGGGCAGCGCAACCCCGAGATGGCGGCCACGTCGAATCCGGATTCGGTGAAGAATCGGCCTACCTCTTGGTCGGCGACCGGCTGGTACGGGGAGAAGACCGCCACGCGCCGGCATCCGAGTGCTCGCAGAGCGGCCCGGCAGGAGCTCGCCCCGGTCGTCACCGGCAGGCCGGTGCGCTCGCGCAGCCGGCGTTCGAAGGCGGCGTTGCCAGCGACGCCGCCCCAGAAGGTCTCCGCCGACATGCCCATCACCATCCGATCGGGCTCAGCCGTCAGGACGTCGCGGACCGCCGTGTCGATGGACGCCCTGATCTGGACGAGCAGGGCCTCGAAGTCCCGGTCGTTCCGCATGGCCGGGTCCGCGATGTGCATGGAGCCGGCCCGGTAGGCGACACCGGGAACGCGCGCACCCCAGTAGTCGTGCTCGACGACTGTGTTGGTGCTTGGAACGATGACCCCGAACACGGCGCGCGCGCCCACCACGTTGGTCATGTCGGATGCTCCGATCAGGTCGTTGTCCGGTGTTTAGCGGGAGTGGCGAATGAGGCGGAGTTCGACGTGAATGGCGTGGTGCTCGGCCAGCCGGGCCACCACGTACAGCCCCATCCTGCGTGCCACCGAACCGTCCAGCGGAGGCGGCGCTGCCAGCCGCGTGTTGTGGCGGTCGAGCTCCTTGCTGGTGAGTCCGAAGCCCAAGTCACTGACCTCGATCAGGGTGCTGCCGTGTGGGAGTTCGGTCGCGCTGACGAGCACGGCGCTCTGCGGGCTGGAGAAGGAGGTCGCATTGTCCAACAGCTCCGCGAGGAGGTGGATGATGTCGTTGGCCGCGTTGCCGGCGATACGCAGGTCGGGCGCACCGAGGATGCGCACGCGCTGGTATTGCTCGACCTCACCCAGAGCCGCGCGCAGCACGTTCTGCAGCGGCACCGGCTCGCCCCAGCCGCTGTTGATGCCCTCCCCGGTCAGGACCAGGAGGTTCTCTCCGTTGCGGCGCATGCGGGTGGCCAGGTGGTCGAGTCGCAGCAGGGCCTGCTCGGAGGCCAGGCGGACGGCTTGGCGTGCCACCGCGTCGAACGCCTGCGCCACCTGGGCGAGATCCCCGCTGCCGTGCACGGGTGTGGCGGCCAGCGGGTCGATTTGGCGGTCCGGTGTCTCGACCAGGCTCTCGATGGCGCGGGGCAGTTGCTGGTGAGCCACCGACAGAGCCGAGTTGCGCAGCGTTCGGATCTCCCTGAGCGCGGTACGCGAGACCCAGCCGACGAGCCCGACGGAGAGGAGCACGACCAGGAGTGTCAGCCACCCCGACCGGATGGCCGTGCCCCGAGCGTCGGCGAGGGCGGCGGCCGTGGCGGTCACGAGGTCCTGGCCGAGTTTATCCTCGACCTTCTGGAGCTGTTCCATCTGCGCGTCGGCGAACCCGTGGAACGCCTGCGGCGTGGTCGCCGACCCGGCGCCGGACGGGGCGCCGGCCAGGACGGTCGTACGGAGCTGGGCCAACCGTTCCATGCCGGCCGCCGAGACCGTCGCCGAAAAGAACTGCGCGTCGGCGGGATCGGCTCCCGCTGCGAACTCGGCGAGCGCGGCCCGCTCAAGGCCCGCCGCGACCTGCACCCGTTCCGCTGCCTGCGTGGCGTCGAGGCGCCCCGCGAGCACCATGGTGATCAGTGAGCGTTGGGTGGACATGGCGGACTTCGCGACCGACACGCAGTACAGGGCCTTGCCTTTGGTGCCGGCCTTCGCATTCAGCACGATCTCGTTGTGCAGCCCGAGCAGCGGAGCGATCAGGTTCTCGTACTGCGTCTGGACGTCCGGCGTGCTCTGAGACGATTCGGCCGTCTTCGCGGTCTGCCCCGAGCCGCCGGGTGAGGATTTCGACGTGCCCTGCGAAGACGGCCCGTTCGGTGCCGCCCTGCCCGCTGCGCTGTCCGCTGCCAGGGCAGCAGCTCCCGCCTCGTCCTGCAGGGCTGCCGTCAGGGCGGCCGCCTGACGGGAGAGGTGAGCGGTCCGGGCCGCATGGGCCGCCCGATCCGCCGCGCCGGCGCTGTCGAGCGTGCGGATCGTGCCCAGGACCGAGAACGCCAGCAGGGGCAGCACCGTGATGGCCACCAAGCGCCAGGTGTAACCCCAGCTCACCGGGCTGATACCGCTCGCGCGCCGCTCGTGGGGCGTCTGCGGGACCGCGTGCTTGCGCTGCCCGGACCGGCGGAGGAAAGGCCAGCGGATCGACAAGGCGGCACTCCTGGCGGCGGGGCCGGGCTGGGGGCACGTTTCGTTGGGTGAAACCCTGTTTCGCAAAGCTAGAGTGGCGGGGGCGGCTCGTCAACTGCTCGCCGATGTCGGCGGTCAGGGCCGGCGCGGAACCGTCCTGCGCGCGCGCTCGTCGCGGAGTTCGCGTAGGTGGCGCAGGGCGTCGACCTGGATGGTGTGGCGGGTGGAGGCGACGTACCGCCGTGCCGTGCGCGCGTGGTAGTCGGCGATCTCGCGGTACATCGCGGCCTGTGAGGGCAGCTCGCACCGCCCTTGGAGCAGATCGGCGACCCAGTGGGACTGGGCCTCGGCCAGCGGCATGATGGCGCCGAGCGGCTGGACCAGGCCGATGAAGTACAGGCCCCGGTGCTCGGGGGAGGCGACGCGGCGGTAGAGGCTCACCGCGTTGTCGGCGGGGTCGATCAGCTCCTTCCCGAGGAAGGGGAAGGCGATGTCGTAGCCCGTGCAGTAGACGACCGCGTCGATCTCCTCCCGGCGCCCGTCCTCGAAGACGGCGCTCCCCCGGTCGAGCGCGGTGATCATGGGGGTGACGGTGATGTCGCCGTGGCCCAGGCGCGAGAGCAGGTCGTCGGAGATGGTGGGGTGCGCACCGAGCACGCCGTGGCGCGGTTCCGGCAGCCCGTACGCGGCCAGCCGGCCGCGGCTGAGTCGCAGCAGCAGGGCCAGCCCGGCGGCCTGCACGGACAGTGGCGCCCGCGCGAGCCAGGACCCGGTGAGGTGGTCGGTGGGGGTGCCGAAGAGGTACTTGGGCAGGATGTGCGCGCCGCGGCGCATGGCCAGGAAGGTGCGGGCAGAGACGCGGGAGGTCTCGACGGCGATGTCGCAGGCGGAGTTGCCGATACCGAGGACCAGGACCCGCGCGCCGGCGAAGGGCTCGGGGGTGCGGTAGTGGTGCGAGTGCGTCTGGGTGCCGGTGAAGGAGTCGGCTCCGGGCGGCGTTGGCTGCGGCATCCGGGGCTTCCAGTGGTGGCCGTTGGCGACGAGGACGGCGTCGTAGGCGCGGCTGGTCGTCGCGCCGTCGTCGCGGTGGCGGGCCGTGACGGTCCATCGGCCGTCGGGCGTCTTCGCGACGCCGGTCACCTCGGTGCGGAAGGCGATGGAGGGTCGCAGGCCGAAGTGGTCGACGAAGGCGTCGAAGTAGCGGGCGATGCGGAAGTGGCTCGGATAGACGGGGCAGTCCGCCGGCATGGGGAAGGACGCGTACTCCATCACCTGGCGGGAGGTGTTGATGTGCAGGGACCGGTAGGCCGATGACATGCCGTTGTCGTTCTCGTAGCGCCAGTTGCCGCCGACCTCGGAACCGCTCTCGTAGCAGTCGTAGGGAATGCCTCGCTCGGCGAGCACCTGGCAGGCGGCGATGCCGGACGATCCGGCTCCGATCACACAGACGCGTTCCATGCGGACCTCCGGTATGACCACGCGGTCATGTGACCGGGTGGTCACAGGTTCATCCCGCATTCCTGTGTTGTCAACCAGCGTGTGGATGGGTGTAGTTGGGGATGCGGGACCCGGAGTGCCGTTGGTGTCGGATTGATTGACAGGGCCCCGGAGGCACCGCACTATGACCGGGCGGTCACATGACCGCCCGGTCGTCCCGCGGAGCGATGCCCCCAGCCGCGGTGTGACCGCCGGTCGGTCGCAGCGCGGGAGCCGTGATGCCCACCTCTTCACCACCGCCCAACACGCCACCGGGGACCGCCGCTGCCGAACCCCCCGTGCCCGACGACGTCGACGTCCTCGTCATCGGCTCCGGCTTCGGCGGCAGCGTCACAGCCCTGCGCCTGGCGGAGAAGGGCTACCGCGTCGCCGTCCTCGAGGCCGGCCGGCGCTTCGCCGACGCGGACTTCCCCCGCACCTCGTGGCGGGTGCGCGACTACCTCTTCGCCCCGCGCCTGGGCTGTCGCGGCATCCTGCGGATGACCCTGCTGGGCCGGGTCCTGGTCCTGTCCGGCGCGGGCGTCGGCGGCGGCTCCCTCGGCTACGCCAACACCCTCTACGATCCGCCGCCCAGGTTCTACGAAGGCACCCACTGGGCGTCCCTCACCGACTGGCGCACCGAACTCGCCCCCTACTACGACCAGGCCCGCCGCATGCTCGGCGTCACCGCCAACCCCCGCTTCACCCCCTCCGACCGGGTCCTGAAGGAGGCTGCCCGCGAGACGGGCTGCGAGCACACCTTTCGCACCACCCCCGTCGGCGTGCACTTCGGGCCACCCGGCACCACCCCCGGATCGACCGTCCCGGACCCCTACTTCGGCGGCGCCGGGCCCGCCCGCGGCGCTTGCCTGCACTGCGGGGCGTGCATGACGGGATGCCGCCACAACGCCAAGAACACCCTGCCCAAGAACTACCTGGGGCTGGCCGAAGCGGCCGGCGCGACCGTCGTCGCCGACCGCACCGTCACCGACGTCCGCCCGGCCGGCCGCGGCCCGTACACACCGGACCCCGCGGCCGGCGCGGCCGGGGTGGCCCCCGCGGTCGGCGCCGGCTGGACGGTCACCTCCCGGCGCACCGGCCGCACCCTGCGCCCCGACGTCCGCACCACCACCGCCCGGCACGTCGTCTTCGCCGCCGGCGCGCTGGGCACCCAGCGCCTGCTCCACCGGCTGCGCGCCACCGGCGCCCTGCCCGGCCTCTCCCCGCGCCTGGGCCACCTCACCCGTACCAACTCCGAGGCCATCCTCGCCGTACGCTCCCGAGACCGCGACGCCGACTTCACACAGGGCGTGGCCATCACCTCATCCGTGCACCTCGACGAGGCCACCCATGTGGAACCCGTTCGCTACGGGCCCGGCAGCAACCTCCTCGCACTGCTCGGCGCGACCCTGACCGACCCCATCCCCGGACGCACGCGGATCATGGCCGGCCTCGCCGCGATGGCCGCGAACGCCCGCACCCTGCCGGCGCTGCACCGCCCGCGCCGCTGGGCCCGCCAGACAGTGGTGCTCCTGGTCATGCAAACCGACGACAACTCCCTCACCACCCTCCTGCGCCGCGGCCCCTTCGGGTCGGCCGGCGCGCGCTTGACGAGCCGGCCCGGGGAGGGCGAGCCCAGCCCCACCTGGATCCCGGCCGGCCACCGCCTGGCGCGCACCGCCGCCCGGCAGAACGACGCACTCGCCTGCGGCACCTGGGGAGACCTGCTCGACATCCCCGCCACCGGGCACCTCATCGGCGGCTGCACCGTCGGCGCGGACGCCGGGCAGGGAGTCGTCGACCCCTACCACCGCGTCCACGGACACCCCGGGCTGCACGTCGTCGACGGCTCCACCATCTCCGCCAACCTGGGTGTGAACCCCTCCCTCACCATCACCGCCCTCGCCGAACGCGCCGCCGCCCTGTGGCCCAACCGCGGCGCCGCCGACCCCCGCCCCCGCCCCGGCGACCCCTACCGCCGGGTGGACCCCGTGGCACCGCGCCGCCCCGCCGTGCCCGCGCACGCCCCCGCCGCGCTGCGGCTCGCCGCCACCGCACCCCGACCTCCCGAAGGGCAGGACCCCGATGCCGACGTACCCGCCTGAGCCCTGGCACCTGGCCGGGCAGATGTACCTCTCCCTGTGGGCCGTACCGCGCGGCGCCCTGCCACCGCTGCCGGCGGGAGTACGGCCGCTCACCGTCGCCGGGCGCGCCCTGACGGGCGCCGCCTGGGTGCGCTACGAGGGCGACAGCGTCCTGCGCTACGACGAGGTCCTCTCCGCCGTCCTGGTCCGCGACGGCCTGCGGCCACGGGTCACCATCACGGACATCTGGGTGGACAGCCCGCCGTCGATGGCCGGCGGCCGCGAACTGTGGGGCATCCCCAAGGAGCTGGCCGACTTCGACCTCGCCACCGGCCGGGACGGCGTCCTGCGGGCCTCCGCCCGGACCGCGTCCGGGGAGCTGGCCGCCGCGTCCTTCCGCGCCCGTACGCGGCTCCCCGGCCGGTGGCCGGTGGCGTACCGCGTCCTCCAGCAGTTGGAGGGACGGCTGGTGACCAGCCCCGTACGCAGCCGCTGCGCGGTCGGCCCTGCCCGGGCGCAGTGGCGGATCCCGCCCGGCAGCCCCCTGCGGGTCCCGGCCGGCCGCCCGCCGCTGCTCAGCCTGACCCTGCACGACTTCCGCCTCACCTTCGGCAGCCCCGCGCCGGCCCCGTCCGCCCGCACGGCCTGAGACGCCGCCGCGGCGGACACCGGCGGGCCCTGCCCGGCGGCCCCCCTTCCCGAGGAGTCCGTATGACGCCCACGCCCGCTCCGCCCGCCACCCTCTGCGAGGCCTTCCAGCGGACCGTCGCCGCCCGGCCGCACGAAGCCGCCCTGCTCACCCTCGAGGGCCCCGCCCTGACCTGGGCCCAGTACGCCGAACGGACCGCCTCCGTCGCCGGCGCGCTGCGCCACCTCGGCGTGCGCGGGGGCGAGCCGGTGGCCCTGATGCTCACCAACCGGCCCGAGTTCCACGTCGCCGACTGCGCCGCCCTGCACCTGGGCGCCGTCCCCTTCTCCCTCTACAACAGCCTGCCCGCCGACCAGATACACGAGCTGCTGGCCAGTACGGCCGCCCGCGTCGTCGTCACCGAACGCCGCTTCCTGCCAGTGCTGCGCGCGGCCCGCGCCGACACCGCCGTCCGCCAGCTGGTGGCCGTCGACGGCCCGGAGGGACCGGCCGCAGACGGCGTGCTCTCCCTCGCGGACGCCGAGGCGAGCGCCCCCGGCCCCCTCGACCTCGCCGCCGCCGCCCGCGAGATCAGCCCCGACGACCTCATCACCCTGATCCACACCTCGGGCACCACGGGCCGCCCCAAAGCCGTCGAGATCACCCACCGCGCCATGATCAGCCAGCTCGCCGGCACCCAGCAGGTACTGGAGGTCACCGGCGAGGACAGCCACATCTCCTTCCTGCCCGCCGCGCACATCGCCGACCGGTGGGGCTCGCACTACACCAACCTGCTCTGCGGTACCCGGCTGACCTGCCTGGACGACCTGTCCCGGCTCGCCGAGGCGCTCATCTCGGTGCGGCCCACCCTCTTCGGAGCCGTGCCCTCCGTCTGGCAGCGCCTGCGCACCGGCCTGGAGGGCGCGCTCGCCGACGCCGACCCGGGGCTGCGCACGCTCGTCGAGGACGCCCTCGCCACCGGCCGCCGCCTCGCCCCGCGCCGATGGGCGGAAGGCGCGCTCACCCCGGCCGAGCGGGCGGAGCTCGACGCGGCCGACGGCATCCTCGCCGAACTGCGCCGCCGCGTCGGGCTCGACCGCGCCCGGGTCTGCATCACCGGGGCCGCGCCGGCGCCCGAGGGCCTCCAGGAGTTCTTCCACGCCCTCGGCCTGCCCCTCACCGACGCCTGGGGCATGTCCGAACTCAGCGGCATCGCCCTCATCGCCCCGCCCGGCGGACCGCGGGTCGGCACCGTGGGCCGGCCCGTGCCCGGCGCCGAGATCGCTCTCGCCGACGACGGCGAACTCCTCGTGCGGGCGCCCTTCCTGATGCGCGGCTACCGCGGCGAGCCCGAACTCACCGCCCGGGCCGTCGACGCGGAGGGCTGGCTGCACACCGGCGACCTCGCCACCGTGGACGCCGCCGGGGACGTCCGCATCGTCGACCGCAAGAAGGACCTCATCATCAACACCGGGGGCAAGAACATGGCCCCCGCCCGCATCGAGGGCGTCCTCAAGGAGGCCTCGCCGCTGATCGGCCACGCCGTCGTCGTCGGCGACGGGCGGCCCTTCAACGTCGCCCTCCTCGTCCCCGACCGGGAGGCCGTCACCGCCTGGGCGCGGCGCAGGGGCGTCACCTCGGCCGCGCCCTGGGACACCCACGCCGGGGACCTGGCCGCCGCGCTCGCCGAGGCCGTCGCCGACGCCAACACCCGCCTGTCGAGCCCGGAGCGGATCCGGGCGCACGAGGTGGTCACCGAGGAGTGGGCCCCCGGCGGAGCGGAGCTGACCGTGACGCTGAAGGTCCGCCGGGCCGCCGTCACCGGTCGGTACGCCGACCAGGTCGAGGCCCTGTACCGGCGGGCCGGTACGGGCCGGTGATCTCGGCCGCGCTGGCGCTGCTCGCCTTCCTCCAGCTCCTGCTGGCCGCGGCCGCCCGGCGCGCCGGCCCGGCCGGCCGGCTCACCGCGCTCCTCGGCTGCGCCCTGGCGTACGACTCGGCCGTCGTGGCGGCCGGCGTCCTGCTCGGCGAGGGGCGGCTGCTGGAGGCGCTGAGCGCCGGCCGCTTCGTCGTCCACGCTCTGGGCACGCCCCTGGTGGTGCCGTGCGCCGCCCTCGTGCTGCGGTCCGGGCGCGCCGCCCTCGGCGCCGCCTGGGCCGCAGCCGGCGCCCTGGTCGTGCTCGGCGCCGCCACCACCCTGCCGGGGCTGCACCTGCGCCCCCGCACCTGGGCGGACACCCTGCGGTACGCGGACGCCGAGCCGGGCGGCTTCCCGGTGGCCGCCGTCCTCGCGATCGTCGTGCTCCTGGTGATCGGGGTCGCCGCCTGGATCCGGCGGGGGACGCCCTGGATCGCCTTGGGGGCCCTCGCCGTGTTCGCGGCGTCGGCCGCGGCCTTCGCGGCGCCGCCGCTGGGGAACCTGGGGGAGGCGCTGATGCTGGCCGGGCTGGTGGCCGCGGTGCGGGGCGGCCGGGTGCCGGAGCCCGCCGCCACCGGACTCTGATCCGTTGCCCAGGAGCGAACACCGTTCCCCTGAAAGAAACGTCCGCACTCTTGGCGTGTACGCGTCAATGTGCTGAAATGGCGTACGACGTTTCCCTCTCCGATACCCCCACAGGAGGGCACCCCCGTGCTACGCACACTCATGCGCGCCGTCCCGGCCATCATCCTGGCCGTCGCCGCCACCCTGACCGCCCCCACCGCGCTGGCGGCCACCCCCGCCCCCGCTCCCGCCGTCGCGGCCGACCCCGCCGCGCCGGGGGCCTTCCCCGTCGCCTACACGGACCTCACCGTCTCCGCCGCCGGCCGCTCCTACAGCGCTCGCGTCTGGTACCCGGGCAAGAGCGCCGGCGTCAACGCCCCCGTGGCCCAGGGCCTCCACCCCGGCCTCGCTTTCGGGCACGGCTTCTTCCAGGACATCTCCAAGTACGAGAACACCCTGCGCCATTACGCCTCCTGGGGCTTCATCGCCGTGACCCCCAAGTCCCAGGGCGGCATCTCACCCAGCCACAGCGGCTTCGCCGACGACCTGAACGCCGCCCTCACCTGGCTGACCGCGCAGAACTCCACCAGCGGATCCCGCTTCGCCGGCGCCGTCGACACCGGCCGCTACGCCCTGTCCGGCCACTCCATGGGCGGCGGCGCGGCCCTGCTCGCCGCCTCCCGCAACCCGGCCGTCAAGTCCGTCAGCACCCTCGCCGCCGCCGAGACCAACCCCTCGGCCGTCAGCGCCTCCGCCGCCCTCACCATCCCTGCCCAGTACGTCGGCGGCAGCAAGGACACCGTCGCCGGGGTCGAGGGCCACCAGCGCAAGATGTACGCCGCCAAGCCCGCCCCCACCCAGCTGCGCGTCATCACCGGCGGCTTCCACTGCGGCTTCACCGACAGCGGCGGCTTCGGCTGCGACAGCGGCTCGATCGCCCGCGCCGACCAGCAGCGCCTCACCCGCGCGGTGACCACCACCTACCTGCTCTACACGCTCGGCCTGGACACCTCCCTGCGGGACCAGGTGTGGGGCGCCGCCGCACAGAACCTGCCCGGCGTCGTGTACACCGCCAAGCCCTGACCCCGCCGCACCTGACCGACCCGCCCGGAGGAACAGCATGAGCGCACCCGCCCCCCACCGCGAACCGGAAGGGGAGCGGGGCGCGTTCACCGTCTTCCCCGGGCGGCCCCCGGTCACCGTCCGGCGCGGCGCGCCCGCGCCGTTCGGATGGTGGCCGGCGGTCTGCATCGCCCTCGTCGCGGCGATCGACCGCATCGAGTACAACCTCCTCGCCGGCGCCCTGCCCCGGATCCAGGAGGAGTTCGGCTTCGGCGACGCCGCCGGCGGGGCCATCGCAACCGCCGGATCGCTCGCCGCCGTAGTCTTGCTGCTCCCGGCGGGCCGGCTCGCCGACACCGCCCGCCGCACCTGGACCGTCGCCGCCGTCGTGGCGGTCTGGTCGGTGCTGACGGTCGGCACCGGGCTGGCCGGCGGCTACCTCACCCTCTTCGCCGTCCGGATGTTCCTCGGGGCCGCCGGACAGCTCTACAATCCGCCCGCCTCCAGCCTGCTCGCCGACTACTACCCCGGCCCGGGCCGCACCCGCGCCTTCGGGTACGAGCGGATGGCCTACTTCGGCGGCCTGCCCATCGGCGTCATCGCCGGCGGCGCCCTCGCACAGAGCGTGGGCTGGCGCACCGGATTCTTCCTGGTCGCCGTGCCCGGCCTGATCGTCGCCCTGCTCGTCCTGACCCTGCGCGAGCCGGTCCGCGGCACCGGCGACCGCCTCACCCTGTGGTACCGGCGCGAGGGCGGCGGCCCGCCCGCCGCGGAGCCGGACCCGGCGGCCCGCCCCGCCGGCGCTGCCCCGCCGCCCCTGCGCAGTCAGGTGCGCGAGCTGTTGCGGATCCGTACCCTGCGAACGGTCGTCACCGGGCTCAGCATCCTCTTCTTCGGCCTCGGCGGCCTCTTCTACTGGATGCCCTCCTACTACGGCCGGTTCTTCGGCCTCGGCGAGGCGGAGGCCGCCGCCGTGGCGGGCGGCGCCGGGCTGGTCGGCATCGTCGCGGGCATCGTCACCGGCAGCTGGCTCGGCGACCGCGACCGGGGTCCGCGCCGGGGCCGGCGCATCGCCATCGGCGGCGCCGGCCTGCTGTTCGGCACCGTCGCCCTGGCCGGCGCCGTCGCGGTGCCGGTCCTCGCGCCGCAGGCCGTGTGCTTCACCCTCGCCAACTTCGGCTTCGCCGCGGCGCTGGCCAACCTCACCGCCGCGAACGCCGATGTCGTCGCGGCCGAGCGCCGGGGCCTCGGCTTCGCCGTCCTGCAACTCATGGTCACCCTGGGCGGATCGCTCGGCCCCTGGCTCATCGGGCTGGCCTCCGACGCGACGGGATCGCTGCGCTGGGCCTTCGCGGCGGTCCTGGCGCCCCTGCTCGCCGGATCCGTCGTGGTCCTGCGCGGCCGCCGCTCTTACGAGGCCGACGCCGCCGCGGCGGCAAGCCGCTCGGTCTGAGACGGAACGCTCCTTGACGTGCGCGTGCACCGCTCAGTTTACTGGATGAGGAAACAGAGTTTCTTCCAGCGAAACCGCGAACGGCACATGTGAAACGCCCTCGCACGCCGACGACAGCGAACAAGATCGGATCACTGATGGCACACGCCACGCACCCCCACGCACGGCGCAGCGCCGGCCGCGGCATCGCGGCAGGCCTGCTCGGATTCGCCCTGCTGACCGCCGTGGGCACCGCGGGCCCGGCCGCCGCCGAGACCCCGCAGAGCCCCACCCCCGTCCCCACCCTCGCCTACGCGGCCTCCGTCGGGGCCGACGCGGCCGACGTCTACTACCCGGAGTCCGGCAGCCGACTGCCCGTGGTCCTGCTCCAGCAGGGCGCCAACGTCGACAAGAGCCACTACGAGGGATACGCCCGCACCGTCGCGGCGTTCGGCTTCGTCGTGGTCGTCCCCAACCACGTGCGCTCCGTCTTCGGCGTCCCCGGCCTGTGGGCCTCCGCCGACCAGGGCCTGACCACCGTCGCCTGGTCCAAGGCCGAGAACACCCGGGCCGGCAGCCCCCTCGCCGGCCGGCTGGACCCCGCCTCCTTCGCCCTCCTCGGCCACTCCTTCGGCGGCGCAGCCGGCATCGCGACCGTCCAGGGCCAGTGCGCGCCCCCGTTCTGCTTCGGCCTGCCGCCGGGCGCGGTCAAGCCCGCCGAACTCAAGGCGGCCGCCTTCTTCGGCACCAACAACGCCCCGCCCGGCGGCGGTCCGGTCAGCCCGGTGAACAACACCGTGCCGGTCGCCCTGATCCAGGGCTCCGCCGACGGCATCGCAGCCCCCGCGGCCGCGCAGGCCACGTACGAGGCCCTGAAGGGCACGCCGAAGGCGCTCGTCACGGTCGCCGGGGTCAACCACTACGGCGTCACGGGCGTCCAGAACCCGCCCGGCGCCGTCCCGGACCCCTCGGCCCAGACCGCCGGCCAGGTCGAGGGCATCCGTACGTCCGCCCGCTGGTCGGCGCTCTTCCTCAAGGCCGCGCTGGGCGACGCCTTCGCCCGCTCCTACGTCCGCTACTGGGGCGACGCCGCGGACCCCGCGGTCACCGTCCGGCAGGCCTACTGACGCGGCGGAGGGCCGGCGCCGCACGGCGCCGGCCCCCTCCCGCACGGCCGGCGCCGAGGTGGTGTCAGAACACGCCGTTGCCGTTGGCGGCGGACTTGGGGACGTCACGAAGCCGATGAACGCCTCGGGCCGTCCTGGGCGTCCGGGTTGTGCTGCACGTAGACCGGGCCGAAGTGGTCGGCGACGACCTTCTGCGGGTCGCCGCCGAAGGCCGTCTGATAGTGGTCGACGACGACCTGCTTGTTGCGGTCAAGATCCGACATGGGTTCATCCGTTCCGGTTGAGGGTTCCCGGAGGGATGCTGAGAAGGACAAGGGATAGCACCGGGAACCCAGGATTGCTCGACTGGGTGAGCCCTCGCGTCTGGGAGGCTGGTCCCGAGCGGGCGGGACCTTGGTCCCGGCGCCGTCAGCCGCGCCGGTGCCGCAGCCGGATCAGCGCGCGCAGCGCGAGCGGCTTCCACCACGGGGTGCGCAGCCGGGTCAGTCCTGAGCCGGTCAGCTGCGCGCGGCGCACGGTCACGGCCTGCGCGGAGGTGAACTCCATCAGCCCCTCCCGCCCGTGCACCCGCCCGAAGCCGCTCGCCCCGTTGCCGCCGAACGGCAGGCCCGGGATGCCGCCGAAGGTCAGCACGCCGTTCACCGACACCATGCCCGCCCGCAGCCGCCCGGCGACCGACGCGTCCGCCGAGCGGGAGAAGACCGCGGCGCCCAGCGCCTGCGGGACGGCGTTGGCGAGCGCGACGCCCTCGTCCAGGTCCCGCACCAGCCGTACCACCACCACCGGCCCGAAGGTCTCCTCCCGCACCGCGGGCCGGTCCTCGGGCACGTCGGCCAGCACGACCGGATCCACCAGCCCTGGCGCCCGGAACGACTCGGGCCCGCCGACGAGGAAGCACCCGCCGTGGGCCGCCGCGTCCTCGACGTGGACGCGCACCACCTTCTCCTGCTCCGGGGTGGTCAGGCGCCCGTAGTGATCGCCGGCGCGCACCGGCGCCAGCTCCGCCGTCAGCGCCCCGAGGAACGCCTCGCCGACCGCCCGGTCCACGTAGATCCGCTCCACGCCCGCGCACGTCTGCCCGGCGTTCGAGAACGCCCCCCACGCGGCCGCCCGCGCCGCCGCCCGTACGTCCGCGTCCGCGGCCACGACCAGCGCGTCGTTGCCCCCGCACTCCAGCACCACCGGGGTGAGGGAGTCGGCGCAGGCGGCCATCACCGCCCGGCCGGTCCGGGTGGAACCGGTGAAGGCCACTTTGTCCACGCCCGCCCGGCACAGCGCCTCTCCGGCCCCGGCCCCGCCGGTCAGCAGCCGCAGGGCGTCCGCCGAGCCGGGGTTCGCCCGGTGGAAGGCGTCCACCAGCGCCCGGCCCGTCTCCGTCGTGTACTCGCTCGGCTTGAACACGGCCGCGTTGCCCGCTGCCAGGACGCCGGCCAGTACGCCGAGCGGGGTCAGGGCCGGGTAGTTCCACGGCCCGATCACACCGACCACCCCCAGGGGCCGGCGCACCACCAGCGCCCGGTGCTCGGCGGAGAGCGCCCCCGGCGACACCCGGCGCGGGCGCAGCGCCCGGCGGGCGTGGCGGGCGGTCCAGGCCAGGTGTTCCAGGCCGACCAGCAGCTCCAGTTCGGCGTCGGCCGCCGGCTTGCCGGTCTCCTCGCGGATCACGGCGGTGACGGCCGCCCGGGAGCGTGCCAGTTCGGCGGCCCACCGGCGTAACCGGCGCTCCCGCTCGCCGAAGGTGAGCGAGCCCCAGTCGGCGGCGGCCTCGCGGGACCGGGCCAGCGTGCGGTCGATGTCCGGTGCGGTCATGCTGGTGTCAACTCCCTTGTCGGCTGGCTGGCTGGCTGGGCGGCGGGCACGGGGAACCCCGGGCGCCGGCCGCCGTGGCCGGCGCCGGTCGCGAGGACGTGGGTGGCGAAGGTGTGGTCGGCCTGCTGCTCCAGCCAGAACAGCCGGTCGTCACCGTCGCCGGACACCGGGAGGTCGATGTCGCGATCCCCGTCCATGTCCCCGCTGCCGAACACACCGGGCGCGGCCTGGCCGGCTCGCCCCCGTGCGGTGATGCCGTTCGAGACGGCGGTCGGCGTCCACGCGGAGCGCGGATCCGCCGGTACGGAGAACCCGACCACCTGCGAGGCCGGTTCGCCCGAGCCCGGCGGGGAACGCCGTGTTGGTGTGGTTGGCGCCCACCCACGTCGTCCGGCCGTCGCCGTAGAGGTTGCGTACCGGCCGCAGCGCGATGGCCCTGCCCTGGGTGGTGTCGATGACGTGCCGTGCGAAGGTGCCCATCGGGTGGTCCGGGCTGGGTGCGGCGGTGCGCTCCAGCCAGACGTACGCGGCTTTGGGCTCGAAGTACTGCGGGGACACGAGGTCCAGATCGCCGTCGGAGTCGATGTCCTCCACGACGGGGAGCAGCGCGCCGCCGCCGGCCGCGACGTCGATCGGCTCGCTGCTGAAGCGCTCGGGCCCGCCGATACCCCGGAAGACCTGGATCCGGGCGTTGGCCGGCGGCCGGCCCTCGATCCGGGTGACGGGCCGGGCGGACTCGCCGACCGTCACCAGGTCTCGCCGCCCGTCGCGGTCCCCGTCGCCGTCGACGTCCGACAGGGCCGGTTCGTTGGGGAAAGGGATCCAGGGCGACTGCGCGACGAGCACGGCCATGGCCGTGCGGATCAGTGCGGGCACGGAGTACCTCATCGTGGGTGGGCAGGTCATGTGGGGGGAGGTCGCACGGCGGGGCCCGGGTGCGGGGCCGTCCCCGGCCCTGCCGTGTCGCAGGCGGGTCAGTGCTCACGCAGCAGGGTGCCGCAGCCGTGCAGGACGTCGTTGCAGCCGTTGTCCCGCAGCGCCATCCACCACGTAGCGGCGTTGATCGCGATCACGGGCAGCCCGAGCCAGCGCTCCGCCTCGTCCGCGAGCGAGACCATCGACAGGTTGGTCCCGCACTGCACGATCGCCTCCACGCCCGGCAGCGCTGCCAACTCGATGAGGGCAGCGCGGAGTTCGGCCTCCGTCACATGGGCGATGGACACGGCCGTCGGGCAGCGCAGGCCCTTGATTCCGGCCACCTCGAAGCCCAGCTCGGTGAAGAACCGGTCGACGTTGGCGTCGCCGACCGGCTGGTAGGGGGTCACCACGGCGATCCGCCGCGCCCCGAACAGGCGCAGCGCGCGCTCGCAGGCCTCGGCGCCGGTCGCCACCTGGAGCCCGGTGATGTCGTGGATCTGCTGCACGAAGGCCCGGTTGCCCTCGACGCCGCCCCAGAACGTCTCCGCGCTCATGCCCATGACCATGTAGTCCGGCTCGCAGGTCAGCACCCGCTCGCACGCCCCGCCGATCTCGTCGCGGATCTGCTCCAGCAGCCGCTCCATGCCCGCGTCCTGGTCCATGTTCTGGTTGCGGATGTGGATGCGGGAGAAGTGCGAGGTCACACCTGGTACGGACATGTGGGCGAAGTCGGGTTGGACGATGGTGTTGGTGCTGGGGGCGATGACGCCGAACTTGCGCCGCCAGCCGAGACTGTCCGTCATTCACGCCGCCGATCGGCCGGAGGGGAGGGAGGAGGACGAGAGCGGGGAGGGGGTGCGGGCGGCGCGCCGGTGCTTCGTCAGCCGCCACGCGAGCAGGACGAACGCCCCCTGGGTGAGGGTGTTCGCCGACTGCTCCACCCACTGGAGCGCCACGCTCTGGTCGGGTCGGGCCGCCAACGGGCCCAAGGCGTACATGCCGGTCAGCCACAGCCCGCCCGCGGCCGCCGCCACGCCGTCCCCGTGCGAACGGGCCAGCAGGATCAGCCGGACCGCGCAGACGGTGACGGCCACGATCGTCAGCACCATGTGCGGCGCCGTCGAGGCCAGCAGCAGCCCCGCGGCCCCGGTGGCCGCCCAGACCGCGGCGAACCCCCACAGCGGCGGGGGCCTGCGTACGGAAGCCGGATCGCTCCCGTCGGCGGGCAGCGTGAGCAGCGCGTGGGCCAGCAGGAGGAAACCGGCCGACAGGCACGGGAACAGCGCCTTGTTCAGGGCCTGGATGTCGGGGCCGTCCAGGGCCACCACCAGCTTCCAGGTGGCCTTGGAGAGGCCGCCGAGGAACACCAGTACGGTGCCTGCGACGGCCGCACGCCCGGTGCGCGCGCTGTGGCCGCGCAGCGGCCCCGTCAGCAGTACGGCTCCGACGCCCGTCAGGACGACCGGGACGAAGTCCTCGACCGCGAGGGACAGCGGATAGTCCAGGGCTCCGCTCACGAGTCCCCCTCCCGGTCCGCGGTCGACGACAGCTGCTCCGGCAACACCGACCGCTTGCGCAGCGCGGCCGTCGCGAACCGCCCGGCCGCCTTGCGGCGCGTCAGCCACGCCACCCGGCCGCCGTTTGCCGTGCGGTCGGCCAGCACCCGGTCCGCCAGCCAGGGGGTGACCGTCTCGACCCGGTCGGCCAGGATGTTCAGCACCGGCCGCGCCTTCGCGTACTCCTGCGGCGTGTAGTCGTGCAGCAGCAGGTCGGTGACCACGATCCCGGGCGACAGCAGCAGCGCCCGTACGTCGTGGACACGCGCCTCCCGCTCACGCTTCAGGTCGGCCGCCAGGGCGCCGGTGAGGTAGGTGACCGCGCGCTTGCTCGCCCCGTACACGCTGAGGCCGGGCATGGTCCGGCCGTCGGAGCCGAAGCCCTCCATGTTCCAGATCCGGCCGCGGCCCCGGCGCAGGAAGTGCTCCGCGGCCACCGCGCTGCCGTTGACGACGCCGCGCAGGTTGACCGCCGTCACGGCGTCGGCCGCCTGCGGGCCCAGCTCCCACAGCGGTTTGCGGGCCGTGGTCGCCCCCGCGTTGTTGATCCAGACGTGGACCGGGCCGAAGGCCTCCTCGGCGGCCGCCCACAGCCCGGCGACCTGCTCCCGGTCGGTCACGTCCGCGGCGTGGCCGACCGCGTGCGCGCCGCCCCCCAGGCTCTTGAGGGCGGCCTCCACGCCCGCCGCGTCCCGCCCGCAGACGGCGACCTTGCAGCCGCGGTCGAGGAACGCGCGGGCCAGCCCGTGCCCGATGCCGCGGGTGCCGCCCGTGATCACCACCGTCGAGGTCATGACGCGGCCTCCCAGTCCAGTACGCCGTGCAGCACGGCCGCCAGCGCGTTCCCGCCGAACAGCTCGTAGGTGACGGCCAGCCGGCCGCCCGCCGCCATCGCGGGGCGCGCGTCCAGGGCGAACTCCCGCCCGCGCACCCTGTGCACGTCCCCGCCCGTGAAGTGCCACAGCGGGAAGTTGGCCCGGCCGAAGGCCTGCGCGTTGCCCCAGGCGTCCGGGCCCTCCCAGAACTCGCGGGCCCCGTCGCGGCGCCGCTCCACCGTGAAGGACCGGTCCAGGCCGGCCCCCCGCCAGGTGACGTGGTGCCGGGCGCGCAGCAGGTCCACCGCCCGCACCGCGACCTCCACCTCCACGTCCCCGAGGTGCTTCTGCTCCGCGCTCCACAGCTCGCACCGGCCGGTGAAGGCGCCGGACTGCTTCGTGGGCAGGATCCACGGCACCGGGCCGGCGTCCGTCTCGGCCGCCAGGTGGCGGGCGACGTGTTCGCGGGTCGCCTCGCTGGTGCCGTGGTCGGTGGTGCGCACGTACACGCCGTTGAAGCAGCCGATCACGGTCCACCCCTGGTACAGCACCGAGGAGTAGACCTGCGTCGCCCCGTCCGGCAGGACGTGGTTCCAGGTGTTCAGCGCCACCTGCCAGCCCGGCCCGTAGTAGTGGGCGTCGACGAAGGAGCCGTACGGCTGCCCGCTGCCGTGGAAGTCCGGGCCGGTGTAGAGGCGGTTGTCGTCGGCGTCGCTCACCCCGAAGGCGAACGGCGCGGCCAGCTGGAACCGGCCGGCGAGCGGGCCGCCCTGCCGCAGGCCCCCGTCCATCCGGTAGAGAGTCTCCCCGTCGGTGAACTCGGAGGAGCGGCGGATGTCCTCGTACCCGCACCAGGTCCCCTGCGCGTCGAACAGCGAGGGCCGGCCGTGCCACTCCCCGGCGATGCGCTGCTGCCACTCGCTCGGTCCGGGCCCTGAGGTCCCGCTCATGCCCCGGCCTCTTCGTCCGCCAGCCTGCCGGTGGCCAGCAGCCCGCGCAGGCCGTCGGTCGCCGCCGGGCCCAGCAGCCGGTCGACCTGCGCCCACACCGGGTCGATCTCCCGGCTGAACAGGGCCTGGCGCAGCCGCCGGTCGCGCAGCGCCGCGTCGCCCTCCTTGGCCTCGGCGGCGGCGTCGGCCGGGAACGCCCGGGCCAGCTCCAGCCAGTGCGCCAGGTACTCCTCGGCGATGGGGGTGATGGCCCGCAGCGCCGTCTCGTCGGCGCGGTGCACCAGCATCCACGGGGACATCAGGGAGCGCTGGCGCGGGCTGATCGCCGCCGGGGTCAGGCCCGAGATCTCCGAGGCCCGGGCGAACGGTGCGGTCAGCGGCCCGTACAGCAGGTCCGCGTAGGCGGGGCTGACGGCGAGGTCGACGCGCTGCACCAGGTCCAGGTGGAAGGCGTACCCGCCGCCCGCCTGCACGGAGTCCAGGGTGAAGTGCGGCAGCGGGCCGTCCGCGGCGCCGAAGGCGAACACCATGTGGCTGTCGAGGCCGAAGGCGGGCACCACCAGGGAGACGGTGACGACCGCGTCGACGGCGCCCTGCCCGTCGCCGCGGAAGTACCGTACGGAGCCCACCGGATGGGGGGCCGCCGGGCTGGTCAGCACGGTCCAGGGCGTCGGCCGCTCCTGGAGCGCCGTCCCGGCCAGCAGGGCGTCCAGCACGGTCCGGGAGAGCCGGGCCGCCGGGGTCGCGCCGTCCGCGGGGGCGCCGGGGGCGTCCGGGGCCGGGCCGGGCGGCGGTACGGATGCGGGGGAGGTCATGGGGCTACTCCTTCTCACTGGCCGGTGCCGGGGACTGGGCCCCCTCGACCGTCGGGTGGAATCCCTGGGCCTTCTGCTCCCAGGCACGGGCGAGCTCCGGGACGGCGCGCCGGCCGGGCGATGCGATGACGGTGGCGTTGCGGGCCGGGACGTCGCCGACGATCCGGTCGGCGTCGCTCACCGCCCAGCCCTTGGCGGCGAGTTCCTGGCGGCGTCTGCGGTAGGCGACGGAGATCATGTCGGAGCGCAGGTGCAGTTCGGCGCCGAGGTCGGCCGGCAGCAGCTCGGGACGGGTCCCGTCGACGACCGGGGCGTCCTGGTCGAAGATGCAGAGCACCCGCTTGCGGGCGTTCTTGTCGGCCCAGTCCCCGGTGAAGAAGTCGCGCAGCGCCACCCACTTCACCAGGGTGGTGGTCTCGTCGACGGGGATGTTGGTGTCGTAGATGATCATGTTGCCGAGCGGCAGCCGCACGTGCAGCTTGATCAGGTTGGGCAGCATCCAGCCCGCCGTGGTCACCACCGGCGGCCGGTCCTTGCCCTGGGACCTGCGGTCCGTGTACAGCCTGGCCCACAGCCCCTTGGCGGCGGGCGGGTTCAGGGCCACGGTCGCGAAGGCCGACCACTCGTCGGGCTGCTCGACCGTGTACTCCTCCACCTCCGGCCGGTCCGGATTGCCGAAGGCGCCCGCATGCACGAAGGGGGTGTGCGCGATGTCGCAGCCGTTCTCCAGGATCCGCTCGTAGTTGGAGTGCCACAGGAACTCCCCGGTGACCGCCTTGAACCGGCCCCCGTCCTGGACGAGTTCGTCGAACTCCGGCCAGTGCGGGATCGGCGGCCGCTCCTCCTCGGGGAGATCGCCCAGGAACACCCAGACGAAGCCGTACCGCTCCCGCACCGGGTAGGAGTCGACCCGCGCCTTCTTCGGGATGCCGCGGCCCGGCTGGTTGGCCGGGATCGTGGTGCAGGCGCCCTCGGGGTCGAAGCGCCAGCCGTGGTAGGGACAGACGACGCAGTCGTCCTTGAGGGTGCCCGCGGACAGGGCGGCCCCCCGGTGCGCGCACAGGTCCGACAGGGCTACCGCCTTCCCGGCCGCGGTGCGGTAGAGCACGAGGGACTGGCCGAGGCAGACGGCCTTCAGCGGCTTGCGCAGGACGCGGTCGGAGAACTCGACCGCGTACCAGAAGTTCTTCAGCATCAGCGGAGCACCTCGTGCTTTCGGGCGGTTCGGCATCGGTGGGGGAATGGGGCGGACATCAGCGGCGCCGCACGCGGAGCAGTCCCGGATGCGGGGGCGCCAGCAGGGCGCCGTACTCGGTGAGGTCCCCGGGGGCCGGGGGGCCCATGGGGTCCGCGGGGCCCGGTTGCGGCAGTGCCGCTGTGCAGAACGCCGCCACCAGGCGGCCGATCAGGGGGCGCGCACGGCTCCCGGCGTCGTCCCCGCCCGCCTCCGGGGCCGCCTCCAGGAAGCCGCGGGCGCTGGTCGCGTCGACCGGCTCGCAGAGGGCGAAGTGGCCCGCCCCGGCGACCCGCACCCAGGCGTGCGCACCGCCGGCGTCGGCCAGTGCCTCGTCGAAGGTGCGGGCGACGGGGTCGGGGTCCGGGTCGGCGTCCGCGGCCGGGGCGGCCCCGTACCGGTCCGTGCTCGCGGCGATCACCCCGTCGTGCTCGCCCGACATCAGCAGGACGGGCACCCGCGCGCCGACCGGCAGCACGGTGCCCGGCGGATGGCCGAGCGCCCCCGCCACCAGCGTGTGTGCACCGTACGTGAACACCCCGCGCAGCCCCGGCACATGGGCGGCCGACTGCAGCGCCACCGTGCCGCCCGCCGAATGACCGCCCAGCACCACCCGCTCCAGGTCCAGCAGCCCGTCCAGCGGCGAGGCGGGGGCCGGCTCGGCCAGGGCCCCGAGCACCGCCCCGATCAGCGGCGTCGTCGCCCTGGTCCCGTACGAGCCCGGGACGCACGCCTCCAGGTCGATGCCCGGAGTCACCCCGCGACTCCCGCCGAACAGCTCCCCGACCAGCTCCGCCGTCACCGCGACGAACCCCCGGCCGGCCAGCAGCACCGCCAGCCACCGGTAGGAGTCGGCCGGCACGTTGATGCCGGGCAGCAGGAGCACCACCGGGAAGGGGGCGCGCCCGGCGTCGGCCGGGATCACCCCGGTCAGCCGCTCGGTGTCGGACCCGGTGGCGCGGGCGGGGTAGAAGAGGCGCAGGTGCGCGGTGTCGTAGGGCTCCTTGAGGCCGGGCACCCGGCAGGCCCGCCACTCGGACCGGACCCGGTTCACGACGGCCGCGGCAGGGCCCGGTCGCCGCCCCACAGCGCCCGCACCAGCCGGTCGGTGACCTCTTCGCCGAAGTACCGTACGCCCATCACGTTCGCCGGGTCGCGCTCCACGATGTTGCGGCGGATCGCCAGGTCGGCGGCGGCCAGCGCCCCGCGCTCGGCGGCCGGCACCGGATCGGCCTCCGCCACCCAGCCCAGCCAGCGGTCGACCTGCTCGTGCATCAGGCGGCGCACCAGCGCGACGTGCCGCTCGTCGCGAGGCATGGAGTAGCAGTAGGCGGTGGGGGAGAGGCTGCCCCGGATGAAACCGGTGCGGCTGGTGAACCAGGTGAGGTCCTTGTACTCCTCGCGCACCGCGAGCCACTCCTCCTCGGCGGGGGTGTAGTAGCGGTCGTAGTAGTCGCCGTCGGCCACCAGGCTTGTACGGGGCACCGAGTCGAGGTAGAACCAGCCGCCGGGCCAGCACAGCAGGGCGAGCCCCAGGTGCGGGACGCGCACGTGCGGGCCCAGCCAGACGGTGAGGTGGAGGTTGACGAAGCCGTGCTCCGGGTCGCCGACCCAGGAGTGGATCATCCAGTCGATCTCGGGGCCGGTGTAGCCGGCCAGCGAGCCGCGCGGGCCGTCGGCCTCGGCACCGAAGGCCTCCAGCTCCTCGGTGGAGGGGTCCCGGTGCAGCTCGAAGCGGGCCGCGATCTTCTCCTTGAGTTCGGCCAGCAGATCCTGCCACTGCACGAAGGTCTCGGTCACATCGGTGACCGGGGCCTCGTCCGCCATGTCCTGGACGGCCTTGAGTGGCTCCGACACGTCGCTCACAGTGCTCCTCCGGTGGCGTGGGGGTGGGGGGCGGCGCGGTCCGTACCGGGCCCGGCGCCGGCGGGCCGGGGCGCCACCAGGGCGCCCGCCAGCCGCCAGGGGCGTCCGTCGACCAGGTCCGTCCCGCGCGAGACCAGCCGCCGCCCGGCCTGGTCGGGCCGGACGGAAGCGAGGGTCAGGCCGGGTCCGGCCGCCGTGTTGTCGGGCGTGCTGATGGTGCCGTCGAAGGGCGCGTCCCGGGAGCGCCACAGCCCGAACTCCACCGGCAGCGCGTGGACGGCGCCGGCGCCGTGGCCGGCCGCCACGAGGTTGATCCGGTTCTCCGCCGCCCGCTCGGGCAGGCCGAGGGCGTACTCCCAGGGCTCGGCCGCGCCGCCGAGGCAGACCGCGGCCGTGTCGACGCCCGCCAGCGCGGCCAGGCGCAGCGTCTCCGGCTGGACGGCGTCGTCGGCCAGGACGACCGCGACCCGGCCCCACGGCGTGTCGTGGGTCAGCAGGGCCGGCGCCTCGCCCGCGCGGGCCCAGCCGCGGTGGCGGGCGCCGTCGTGCAGCTGGTGCTGGGTCAGGACCGGTCCGTCCCGGTCGAGCAGCACACCGGCGTGGCCGGTGGGCAGCGGGAGCGTGCAGGCGAGGTACGCCGCGCCGCCCGCCAGCGCGCCGCGCAGGGTCCGCAGCACGGCCTGGGCCTCCTCGGTGTCCGGTCGCCCCGGGCCGGGCAGGACGCCGCCCGGGTACCAGAACAGCTCGGGCAGCACGATCAGGGCGGCGCCCCGCCCGACGGCTTCCCGTACCAGCCGGGCGGCGTCCTCGACGGCCGCCGGGCCGCTACCGGCCGGGCGGACGACGGCGGCCGCGACCTCCCCGGCGCGGCTCCCCGCGAAGGCGGGTGCGGGGGCGGGCGGGGAGGCGATCGGCCGGTAGAGGGCGGGTCGGCGCGCCGCGAAGGCGTCGGTGCCGTCCGCCCGGCGCTTGTCGGCGGCGGCCGCCGGCCGGATGTCGGCCGTGACGACGGCCTCCCCGAACCGGGGGGCCCTGGCGACGACCGTGCCGTCCGGGGCGACGATCTGGCTCTCGCCCGCCCCGTCCAGGGCCTCGGCCGGCACCCCCATGGCGGTGCTGATCGCGCCGATCCGGTCCGCCGGGAGCAGCGGCCCGACCTTGTTGGCCGCGATGACCCACACCCGGTTCTCGGCGGCGCGCACCGGGATGTGCAACGCGGCCTCGTCCAGGGCGAAGGAGTTGAGGCTGTTGAGCAGCAGGTGGGCGCCGCGCAGGGCCAGGCCCCGGCACACCTCGGGGAGGACCCCCTCCATGCAGGAGTACAGGCCGACGGGCCCCAGGGCGGTGTCGACGACCGGGCCGGGCTCGGTGGCCGGGTCCAGGTGGTCGTTCTCACTGCCCATCAGGACCTGCTTGTCCGCCGCTCCGGCCAGGGCCCCGTCCGGCCCGTAGAGCAGGCTCGCGGCCGTGATGCGCTCCGGCCCGGCCGGGCCGCCGGATCGGGCCAGGGTGACGTGGATCTTGACGTACAGGCCGTGCCGGGCGGCGTGTTCGGCGACCGGCCGCAGGAAGTCGTCCCCGGGCCGGCAGGCGGCGGCCAGCGCCTGTTCCCGGTCGTCGTACCAGGACAGGTGATTGCAGAACTCCGGCAGGACCACGAGAATCGCGCCCTGCTCCGCCGCGGCGCCGATCATCCGCAGGCACGCGGCCAGATTGGCCTTCCGGTCCCGGCTCACGGCGAACTGGGCGGCCGCGACGCGGAACGTGCGCGCTTCGTCCATGGTGAACTCCGTTGGTTCCTCTAGCGGAACAGTGTTTCCCGAACATACACTCGCTGCGCCCTCCCGCGACAGGGGGAGGCGCCATCGAGCGAAGGAGCAACTACCGTGTTGGTGCACGTCGTTCTGATGCGGTTCACCGATCCCGCCGACGCCCCCGAAGCCGCCGAGCGGCTGCGGCGGCTGGCCGGCTCCGTCCCGCAGATCACGTCCCTGGACGTCGGCCTCGACGTCACCGGCTCCGAGCACTCCTACGACCTCGCCCTCACCACCCGCCACACGGACCCCGGCGAACTCACCGCCTACCAGCGCCACCCCGACCACCTGGCGCTGGCCGCCTGGCTGGGCCCCCGGCTCGCCCACCGCGCCGTCGTCGACCACCTGGAGCCCTGACGCCCTCAGGCCGCGGGACCGCCGGCGGGAGCGCCTGCGGGGCCGTTTGCGGAGTAGCTCGCAGAGGCGCGCGCCGGGCCGCCCACCGGGTAGGCCCCCGGCGCCATGCCCCCGCCCCCCGCCCGGAAGGCGCCGGGCGCGTGCGTGAGCACCGGCTGGACGTACTCCAGCAGCCCCTCGGCCCCGTACTCCCGGCCGTGCCCGCTGCGCTTGACCCCGCCGAAGGCGGCCCGCAGCGCCATTCCCGTCCGGTTGTGGGTGTTGACGAAGCGGAAGCCCGCGTCCAGCCGGGCCGCCAGGGCGAAGGCCCGCTGCTCGTCGGCGCTCCACACCGACGCCGCCAGACCGTAGGGCCCGGCGTTGACCCGCTCCACGAGGTCGTCCTCGTCCGCGTAGCCCAGCACGGGCAGCGCCGGCCCGAACTGCTCCTCGCACACCAGCGGCGCGTCCTCCCGCAGCCCCAGCACCAGCGCGGGCCGCACGAAGTGCCCGGCGTCCAGGTCCGTCCCGGGCCGTACGGTGCCCAGCTCGACGGCGGTGGCGCCGCGCGACCGGGCGTCGGCGACCAGCGCGCGGATCCGGTCCGTGGCCTCCGCCGAGATCACCGGCCCCACGGTGGTCCCCGGGTCCAGCGGGTCCCCGAGCCGCAGCACCCGCGCGGCCGCCGCCGCGTACCGCTCGGCGAAGGACTCCAGCCGGGCCTGCGGCACGTAGAGCCGCTTGGCGGCCATGCACACCTGCCCGGCCGTCGCGAAGCTCGCCAGGACCAGCCGGTCCAGGTCCGCCTCCGTCAGCGCGGCGTCGTCCAGCAGCACGGCCGCGTCGTTGCCGCCCAGTTCCATCGTGGTCGGCGTCAGCGCCGCCGCGGCGGCCGCGCCGAGCGCCCGGCCCGCCACCGCCCCGCCGGTGAAGGACAGCTTCCCCACCCCCGGATGGCCCGCCAGACGCAGCGCGGTCGGCGCGTGCCCGTGGCACACCCGCACCACGTCCGGCGGGAGTTCACGCGCCGCCCCCGCCAGGAACGCCGAGACGGCCAGCGGCGCCAGCGGCGACGGCTTGACGACCACCGCGTTGCCCGCGGCCAGCGCGGGGGCCAGCTTGACGGCGGTCAGGATCACCGGTGCGTTCCACGGGGTCAGCGCGGCGACCACCCCGTACGGCCGCAGCCGCCGCTCCAGCCGGCCCCCCGCGTCGTCGATCGTGCGCCGCGACAGCAGCGCCGGGGCCTGCTCGGCATACCAGCGCAGTACCGCGCAGGCGTAGCCCACCTCGCCCCGGCAGTCGCCGAGCGGCTTGCCCGACTCCCGGGCCAGCAGCACCGCGAGGTCCTCCGCGGCCGCCTCCAGCCCGGCGGCGATCCGCAGCAGCGCCGCCGCCCGGTCCGCCTCCGGAGTGCGGGCCCAGCCGGGCGCCGCGGCGGCTGCGGCCACCGCCGCGGCGTCCACCTCCGCGCCGGTGTGCGCCCGTACGCTCCCCACCGGCCGGTCCGTGCGGGCCGGATTCTCCACCGTGATCGTGGCGGCCTCCCGCGGCGTCGGCGTCACCGCGACCACCCGACCCCGCGCAGCGAGTCGATCATCGAGCTGCGCAGCAGGGAGCGCCGCGCCGCCACCGGATCCGCGGCGGTCGCCCGCAACTCCGCAACCAGCGCGGCCTGCTGTGCCGGGTCCCGGGCGCGCAGCCGCTCCCAGTTGGCGTGCGTGTCGGCCCCTACGTAGTGCAGCGCGCAGGCGCGGCGCTCCTCGGTGCGGTCCGTCAGGTCCTCCTCGGTCCCCTCCCCGGTGAGGAGGTCCGCCAGCGCGCCGCCGATCAGCACGGCGTCGTGGATGCCGCTGTTCATGCCCATGCCGCCCAGAGGGTTGTTCACGTGCGCGGCGTCCCCGCACAGCAGCACCCGGCCGCTGCGGAAGGTGCCGGCCACCCGCTGGTGGACCCGGTACAGGCTGGCGTGGGCCAGGGCCGGCCCGTCCGCACGCGCCGTGACCTCCCGCAGCCGGCCGGGCAGCCGGGCCAGCTCGCTCCGGTCGCAGGTGCCGTCCGGGGTGGGCAGCAGCACCCGCCAGTGGTCGGGGGTCCGCAGCAGCACCATCCACTCGTCAGGGTCCAGGACGTAGGCGATGGGCGCCAGGTCCGGCAGGACGGCCCGGGGATCCTCGTCGAGCGAGGCGACCAAGAACCGCTCCGGATAGGTCATCCCGTGGAACTCGGCCCCCACCGCGCGCCGCACGGCCGAATGCGCCCCGTCCGCGCCGACCAGCCAGGCGCCGGGCACCCGGCTGCCGTCGGCCAGGACCGCGTGGACGCCCCGCGAGGTCCGCTCCACCCCGGCCACGGGCGTCCCGAAGCGCACCTCGGTGCGCGGCAGGCGGCCGAGGGCCTCCAGGAGCAGCGGCGTCAGCTTGTTCTGCTCGCACTGGAGCCGGTACGGGTACGGGGTGTCCCCGGCCAGCAGCGACAGGTCCAGGGTGGCGACGGGCCCGGTGCGCCGGTCGCGGAACTGGAAGGCGTCCGCGACCAGGCCCCGCGCCAGCAGCGCGTCCACGACGCCCAGTGCGGCCAGCATCTCCAGGGTGGGCGGGTGGAAGGTGGAGGCGCGGGACTCCGCCGCCAGCTCCTCGCCGGCCTCCAGGACGGTCACGGGCACGCCCCGGCGGGCCAGGACCAGTGCGGCGGTCAGGCCCACCGGCCCCGCCCCGGCCACCAGGACCGGCTCGGCCGCGCTCACCGGGCCGCCTCCACGCCCGTGACCCGGGCGCCGGTGAAGTGCAGCAGCGTCTCGGCGCTGCCCTCGTCGACCAGGCCGGAGGCCCCCCAGGCCGGGCGGGGGGTGTCGAGGTGGAGGCTCATCACCGAGGAGCCGTTCACCTTGACCTCCCCGGCGGCGATGCGGGCGGCCACGCGCAGCCCGTGCTCGGGGTCCGCGGCGCACACGTACCCCTCCAGGCCGTAGCCGGTGGAGTTGGCCAGGTACAGGGCCTCCTCCTCCCGCTCGTACGTGTGGACGGCGGCCACCGGGCCGAACAGCTCCCGGCGGGTGCCCTCCTCGGGAGCCCCGGTGATCAGGTGCGGGGCGAAGTGGTTGCCGCGCGCCGGTATCTCGGTCCATGTGTGGGCCTCGGCCCCGGCCGAGGTCAGCTCGCGCACGGCCGCCGTCAGGGCGGTGTGGTGGCGGGAGTGCGCGAGTGGGCCGAAGCCGGTGCCGGGGGCCAGCGGGGCGCCCGCCCGCAGCGCGGCCAGTGCGCGGCCGGCGGCCTCCAGGACCTCCGGCGCCAGGGCGGCGGGCACGATCAGCCGGCCCAGGGCCCGGCACCACTGGCCGTTCAGCGTCGTCAGCAGCCCGGCCGCCATCCGGCCGGCGGCCTCCGGGTCGGCGCCCGGCAGCACGAGCAGCGGGTTGTTGCCGCCCAGTTCGAGCTGGACCGGCTTGAGGGCCAGGCCGCACACGGCGCCGATCCGGCGGCCCGCCTCCGTGCCGCCGGTGAAGGAGACCACGCGGGTCCGCTCGTCGGCCACCAGCAGGGCCCCGGTCGCGGCGTCCCCGTGCACCAGTTGCAGCACGGTCGGCGGCGCCCCCGCCGCCGCCAGCCCCCGGGCGGCGCCCTCCACCAGCAACTGGGTTCCATACGGGACCAGTTCCGGTGCCTTGACGATGACCGGGCAGCCCGCGGCCAGCGCACTGGCCGCCTTGTGGGCGGCCATCGGCGCCGGGGCGTTGTACGGCACCACGCACAGGGCGGGCCCGAGCGGCGCGCGCCGCACCAGCACCGGGTGGCCGCCGTGGCCGGTGACCGTGCGCCGCAGCAGTCCGGAGCGCAACTGGGCCGCCGCGATGTGGAATGCGCCGGAGAGGATGACGCCGAGGGCGGCGGTCTGGCCGAGCGGCACCCCGGTGGCGAAGGCCTCCGCCGCCACGATGTGCTCCGCGGCCGCTTCGGCCGCCGCGGCCGCGCTCTCAAGGGCGCGGGCGCGGTCCTCGTCCGGCAGGCCGGACCAGGCCCCCGAGGCGTGCAGCGCGGCGGCCGCCGCCAGCGCCGCCTCGACCCGCTCGGCGGAGCTGCTGAGGGCCGGGCGGACGGGCTCGCCGGTGTCCGGATCCTCCAGGTCGAACCCGAGGGGTACCGTGCAGGGCTCCCACGCACCGCCGACGAGGTCGGCCGTACCGGGCAGCCCGGTAAGTGGGGCGGCGGGCGGACCGGGGGAGACGGCCGCGCCGGCTTCGGGCGGCGGCGGGGTCACCGGCTTTCCCCCAGCGTCGCGAACAGTGCGTTCTCCTGCGCCTCGGTGGCGATCTTCGCGGCCTCCAGGCGGCCCCGCTCGGCGGGGAACGTCATCACCAGCCCCATCGCCAGGTCGCGCAGAGTGCGGCCGATCACGCCGTCCAGCCGCGCCTCGGACGTCCCGGACGCCTTGAGGGCGCCCAGGGCGACGGCGAAGCAGGCCTCGGTGACCGCGCCCTTGCCCAGCCGCCACTGGCTGAACACCTCCGGCTTGGGCCTGATCGGCGGCTCGGAGGTCTCCAGTTCGAGCTGGCGCCGCAGCCACTGGTAGGCGGTCTCCAGGTTCTGCGTCATGTCCCCGATGAGGACCTGGTGCATGGGGGAGGAGGCGATCGGCCGTCCGGTGTCGGCGAAGGTCTTGCGGGTCAGCAGCTCCAGCGTGTAGTCGTACGCGGCCTGCGCGGCGCCCGTGTAGACGGCGGCGATGGCGAGCTGGTTGCCGACGAAGCTGCCGCGGCTGACCTGGAGCATGCGGGTGAAGGCGCCGGGCACGGCGAGCGCGTCCCGGTCGGCGACGAAGACCTCGGCGAGCCGGATGCCGTGGTTGGCGCTGCCGCGCATCCCGAGCCCGTTCCAGGGCGGGCGGGAGGACACTCCGGCGGCGTCGCGCGGTACGAGGAACATGGCCAGGCCCTCGGCGGAGTCGGTCTTCTCCAGCCGGGCGGTGACGAGGTAGACGTCGGCGACCCCGGTCGCACAGCCGAAGGACTTCTCCCCGGAGATGACCCAGCCGCCCTCGGCGCGCGAGGCGGTGGTGGCGATGGAGATGTTCGCGGCGGAGCTCTTGGCCGACTCGCTGGCGAAGTTGGCGAGCCACGAGCCGGCCGCCATCGTGGTCAGCACCCGCTCGGCGAAGGCGGTGACCACCGGGATCTCCTCCGGCGTGAACAGGCCCGCGCGGATGGCCTCCAGGGGCAGCAGACCGCGCGAGGCGCTGGTGTTGTGGAAGAAGAAGGCGAGCGCCGTGGAGGGGCAGGCCGTGCCCATGGCGTAGGTGGCGGCCGCGAGGTCGCGCAGACCGCCGCCCAGGCCTCCGTACTCCTCGGGCACGACGAGTCCGAGCAGCCCCGCCTCCCGCAGCAGCCCGGTGTGGCCCGCCGGGAAGGCGGCCTGCGCGTCGGCGTCGGCGGCCGCCTCCCGCAGGGCGGGCAGGACGGATTCGACGCGCTCGGCGCGGGCCCGCTCGGTCGGCGTCATGCGGTCGAGCAGGTGCGCGCCCGTGAGCTGGAGCGTGGTCATCAGCGGTGTCTCCTTACTGGGATTCCTGGTTACTGGGGCTCCGGGGCGCGGGAGGCAGCGGCCGGCGTGGGGGAGCAGGGTGCGGGTGCGGCGGGCGGCTGCGGGCGCAGGACACGTGCCTCGGCGCGCAGGGCCCGCAGCGCGGCGCCGTCCAGGGGGGCGGCGACGCCCATGCGGGAGCAGAGCAGGACGAGCCGCTCGGTGGCCAGCGCGCCGCCGTGGCCGCCGAGGGCGGTCTCGAAGCAGCGGACCCCGCTCTTCATGCCGGTCAGGGCGTTGACCAGGCCGAGGCCGTGGTGGTCGCGCAGGGCGAGGCGCAGCGGCACGGCCCCGGCCTCGGGGACCGCGTCCTGGAGCAGCCGGCGCAGCGCCAGCGGCGAGGCGCCGTCCGCGTCGTCGAGTCCTTCCGCGGGCTCCTCCAGCACGATCTCCCCGCAGCCTGCGGCGGTCAGCCGCTGCACGGTCAGCAGGCAGGCCCGGGCCAGCCCCGGGCGCAGCGCGTCGCGTATCCGGGCCACCACGAGCGTGTCCGGGTGTCCGGCGCCGCGCACCGCCCGGACCGTCGCCGCGGCCCGCGCGCCGTCGCCGTCCGGCGCGACGGTGAACTCGACGGCGGCGGAGCCGGCCGCGGCCGCGGCGACGGCGGCCGCGCTGTCGACGACGTGGACCGAGGAGCAGCCCAGGCCGTCGGGCCCGGCCCCGTCCGCGCCACCGGCCGTGCCTGAGGGAGTCGCCGTGCGCACGCGCACGCCGGCCAGCCGCAGGGCGCGGGCCAGCCGCGCGGTGTGCGGCGCGGCCGCGGCCGCGCCGGACAGGCCGGTGTCGGCCAGGTCCACCCAGTCGGGGAGCGGATCGGCCAACTGCCCCCAGGAGCGGGAGTGGAAGAGCAGCGGGGAGGTGATGCGCGGTACTCCCGCGGCGACCACCTCTCCCAGGAAGATGGTGTGGTCCCCGCCGGGATACCGGTGCAGGACCCGGCAGTCCACCCAGGCGGCCGAGTCCGTCAGGACGGGGCTGCCCGTGGCGCCGGGCAGCCAGTCGCCCGCCGCGAAGCGGTCGGTGACGCCGGCCTCCATGCCCGCGAACCGGCGCCCCAGGGCGAGGTGGTCGCGGCCCAGGACGTTGACGGCGAAGACGCCGTTGCGTATGAGCAGATCGTGGGAGCGGATCGCCCGGTCCAGGCAGACCAGGACGAGAGGTGGTTCCAGGCTCACGCTGCTGAACGAACTCGCCGTCATTCCGTGCCACCCGTCCGCCCCGGCCGTGGTGACGATCCCCACGCCGCTGGGCCACCGGGACAGCACCTGACGGAAGGTCGTTTCGTCGATGACGGTGGTCATCGCACCCCCGCTGGTCGTTGTTTCCTCTAGTGAAACGCTGTATCCCCCAGCGTAACGACGGGCCCGTTGTGGTGTCAACGAAACGGACGCCCGCGAACCCCGCTGTTTCCCATGGGGAAATCGACGTTATGCTGTCGGCACGTCGGGGAGGACGGCTGCCGCCGCACCCCCGAGACCATCGTGCAGAAGGACAGCCGTGACCGAGGAGACGAGCAGTAGCCGGTCCGTCGCAGCCGTCGAGCGGGCCATGGACGTACTGTTGATGTTCGGCCGCAGCGGCCGCCCCGATCTCGGCGTCACCGAGATCGCCCAGGAACTGGGCATCACCAAGGCCGCCGTGCACCGCATCCTGACGGCCCTGCGCAACCGCGACCTGATCATCGCGGACTCCGTGACCCGCCGCTACGCCCTCGGCCCCGCCGCCATCTCGCTCGGCCGCGCCTACCTGGCCCGCACCGACCTGCGGGTGCTCGCCGCCCCCGAACTGCGCCGGCTCGCCGCCCAGTGCGGCGAGACCGCCACCCTCTCCATCCGCCGCGGCGACACCCGGCTCTACGTGGACCAGGTCGTCCCCGAGCAGGAACTGCGCATGGAGGTGGCCCTCGGGATCCCGCTGCCCCTGCACGCGGGCAGCTCCTCCAAGGCGTTCCTCGCCTTCCTGCCCGACGCCGAGGTTGACACCTATCTCGAACGTCACGGGCTCGACGCGATCACCGACCGGACCATCACCGACCCCGAGCGCATGCGCAAGGAGCTGGCGGCCGTCAGGCGGCGCGGCTACGCCATGTCGGTCGGGGAGCGCCAGAGCGGCTCGGCCTCCCTCGCCGCGCCGGTCTTCGGGTACGACGGGCACGTCATCGCCGTGGTGAGCCTGGCCGGCCCCCAGACCCGCTTCAAGCCGCGCCTGGCCGAGTGCGCCCCGCTGCTGATGGCCAGTACGGAACGGCTCTCGGCGGAGTTCGGATACCGGCCCGGCGCCGGCTGACCCGGGCCCGGAGGCCGGCCGTCCCGGGCTGAAAAGCCGTCCCGGGCTCAAAGGCCGGCTCGGGCTCAAAGGCGGGCCCCGGCTCAGAGGTCGGCGCCGGGCTTGAACACCCCGAGCGCCGCCGCGGCCAGGACGCACGTCCAGATCCCCAGCACGTACGGGACGCAGCCGTCGACCGCCCGCCGCAGCGCCCGCTCGACGCCCGGGCTGCTCCCCGAGCCCGCCAGCGTAACGAACGCGGCCCCGAACGGCCGCAGCGTCAGCCGGATCCCCAGCCCGCAGGCGATCGCCGTCGCGTACAGCAGCACCTTGCCGCCCAGCCAGCGCGGATCGGTGTCCACCCCGAACGGCTCCGCGGCCAGCAGGGTGTAGAGCCCGACGCCCCACAGCGCGGCCGTCACCGCCACCCGCAGCGTCCAGTCCGCCCGGCGTATCCAGGGGTGGCGGCCCGGGTGGTGGTGCTCCCGCACGGTCAGCCACAGCCAGAACGCCGCGAACAGCCAGGTCGCCCCGGCGGACCAGCCGTTCAGCAGGTGCTCCGCCCCGTGCGGCTCCAGCGCCATGAGCGTGATGCCGCTCGGCAGGATCAGCACCAGGCAGATCTTCGGCCCGAGGTCCAGCACGCTCATGATCGACAGGGCCGTCGAGCGGGCGGCGAAGGGCAGGTCCGGTTTCAGGACGTACCGGCTGGAGACGTAGACGCCCAGGTCGCCGCCCAGCCAGAAGACGAACAGCAGCAGGTGGAGCAGGATCCACGCGCCGTGCGGATGCGCTCCCATGGTTATCCCTCCTCCCGCCGCGCAGCAGGCGCCCCGGCCCCGGGGAAGGGGCCCGCCCGGCCCAGCAGGGCCGGCACCTCGATGCCGAGCACGGTGCCCAGCCACGTCCCGGCCGCGGCCGCCGACTCCAGGTCGATGCCCGGCTCCAGGCCCATCCGGCGCAGCAGGTAGACCAGGTCCTCGGTGGCGATGTTGCCGGTGGCGGCCGGGGCGAAGGGGCAGCCGCCGATGCCGCCGAGGGAGGAGTCCAGCCACGCCGCGCCCGCCGCTGCCGCCGCGACCGCGTTCGCGTAGCCGGTGTTGCGCGTGTTGTGGAAGTGGCAGCGCAGGACCACCTCGGGCGCCTGCTCCCGTACCGCCCCGAGGAGCCGGGTGACCGCGTCGGGCGTGGCCACGCCGATGGTGTCGGCCAGCACGATCTCCTCGGCACCCGACTCCGCTCCGATCCGAGCCAGTTCGGCCACCGTCGCCTCCGGGGTCTCCCCCTCGAAGGGGCAGCCGAACGCCGCCGCGATGGTCAGCGAGCGCCCGGTCCCCTCCGCGCGGGCCCGGGCGGCGATCGCCTCCCAGGCGGCCAGCGCCTCGCGCGTGCCCACGCCCTGGTTGCGGCGTGAGAACGAATCGCTCGCCACCACCACGTAGTTGACCTCGTCCACGCCGCTCGCGCTCGCCCGCTCCATACCGCGGGCGTTGAGCACCAGGCCGCTGTAGCGCACGCCGCCCCCGCGCTTGACCAGTCCCATCACCTCCTCCGCCCCCGCCATCTGCGGCACCCGGCCGGGGTGGACGAACGCCACCGCCTCCACCCGCCGCGCGCCGGCGGCCACGGCCCGCTCGATCAGGTCCGCGCGCTGCGCCGGCGACAGGGCGCGTGCCTCGTTCTGCAGCCCGTCGCGCGGGGCCACTTCCACCACGCCGGGGCCGGTGGGCGGCCCGGCCGCCGGGGAACCGTCCAGGGAGTCGTCCAGGGAATCGTCCATGCGCCACATTCTGCCGCGTCGATTCCTCTAGCGAAACGGTGTTTCCCGAACTTACACTCGCGGCATGAGTGGACCCCTCTCCGACATCCGTGTCATCGAGACCGGCACCCTGCTTGCCGGTCCCTTCTGCGGCCAGCTCCTCGGCGACCACGGCGCCGAGGTCATCAAGCTCGAAGACCCCGGACGCGGCGACCCCATGCGCCAGTGGGGACGCGAGCGCCCCTACGGGAAGTCCCTGTGGTGGCCCGTCGTCGCCCGCAACAAGAAGTCCGTCACCTGCAACCTGCGCCACGCGGAGGGCCAGGAGCTGGTCCGCCGCCTCGTCGCCCGCGCCGACGTCCTCGTCGAGAACTTCCGCCCCGGCACCCTGGAGCGCTGGGGCCTCGGCTACGAGGAGCTGCGCGCCGTCAACCCCGGGCTCGTCATGGTCCGCGTCACCGGCTACGGGCAGAACGGCCCCTACGCGCCCCGCGCCGGCTTCGGCTCCATCGGCGAGGCCATGGGCGGCATCCGCCACATCACCGGCGAGCCCGACCGGCCCCCGTCCCGGACCGGCATCTCCCTGGGCGACGCCCTCGCCGGCACCATGGCCGCCTACGGCGCCGTCATGGCCCTGCACGCGCGGACCCGTACCGGCGCCGGCCAGATCGTCGACTCCGCCCTCTACGAAGCCGTCCTCGCGTACATGGAATCGCTGCTGCCCGAGTGGGAAGTGGGCGGCTACCAGCGCGAACGCACCGGCCCCGTGCTGCCCAACGTCGCCCCCAGCAACGTCTACCCGACCGCCGACGGCGCCGTCGTGCTCATCGCCGCCAACCAGGACACCGTCTTCCGCCGCCTCACCGAGGTCATGGACCGCACCGACCTCGCCGAGGACCCCAAGTACGCCACGCACACCGCGCGCGGCGCCCACCAGGGCGAACTCGACGACCTCATCACCACCTGGACCGCCGGCCACGACGCGCACACCCTGCTCGGCGCCCTGCACGCCGCCGGAGTCCCGGCCGGCAAGACCTTCACCGCCGCCGACATGCTCACCGACCCGCACTTCGCCGCCCGCGACGCGATCGTCCGCCTCCCGCACCCCGACTTCGGCGAGATCCCCATGCAGAACGTCGTCCCCAAGCTCTCCGCCACCCCCGGCGCCGTCCGCTGGGCCGGCCCCGAACTCGGCGCGCACAACGACGACATCTACGGCGACCTCCTCGGCCTCACCCGGGAAGAGCGAGAGAAACTCACCGCGGACGGAGTGATCTGACATGACCGGCACGCCCCTGGCCGATGACTACGAGGCGGCCGGATTCGGCCGCCGCATCGGCTGGGGCGAACACCCCGCTGTCCTGCTCGTCGACCCCGTCCTGGCCTATGCCGCACCCGACAGCCGCCTCCACCTCGCCACCGCCGAAGCCGCCCTGCAGGCCATGGCCCGCCTGGCCCGCGCCGCCCGGCGCTCCCAGTTCCCCGTCCTGTTCACCGCCGTCCACTACGACGCCGAACCGAGCGCCGACGCACCCCACTTCGCCCGCAAGGTGCCCGGCCTCGACGCCTTCCGTGCGGGCAACCCGCACGCCGCCTTCACCCCGCTCTGCGCTCCGGAACCGGGCGAGATCGTCATCCACAAGCACTACCCGAGCGCCTTCTTCAAGACGCGGCTGCGCGACGTCCTGACCGTCCTCGGCGTGGACACCGTCGTCATCGGCGGCTTCTCCACCAGCGGCTGCGTCCGGGCCACCACCCTGGACGCGCTCCAGTACGGGCTGCGCCCCATTGTCGTCCGCGACGCCGTCGCCGACCGGGACGCCGGCCCCCACGAGGGCAACCTCTTCGACCTCGACTCCAAGTACGCCGACGTCGTCGGCCTCGCCGCCGCCTGCCGCCGCCTCGGAGAGCCGCAGCACCCCCGCCCCGAGCGGGCCTGACGGCCGCCTCCGCCGCTGCTCCGCGGGACGCCGCTGCCACCCGCGTACGGACGACTACCTGCGGGCGGTCAGCGTCACCCGTCCCACGGTGACCAGGCGATGGCGGCGCAGTTCGCCGACCACACGGACCGGTTCGCCCGGACCTGACCCGGCGCCGGGCCGGGCCCTAGCGGGCCGGTCCGTTGCGCGTCGGGACATGCCGGGTCGGCCGCGCCGCGCCGCCGCCGCTCAGGTCCGACGGCCGCGCCGCAGCAGCACCAGCGTGCAGCCGCCGAGCAGGAACAGCGTGCCGCCCAGCAGGGCGGCCACCGGCAGGCCGTCGGTGGTACCGGTCTGCGGCAGCGACCCCGCACTGCTCCCGCCGCCGGCCGCGGCCGTGCCTCCGCCGCCGGTGGCCGGAGCCGGGGTCGTGGCCGTGCCCGAGGGCGGTGGGCTGCTCGCGCCGGGGCCGCCCGCCCCCACCGCCAGCGCCACCTCCACCAGTTCCTTCGTCGCGGAGATCGACACGGCGATGACGCAGTTCCCCGCCTTGGCCGCGCAGTCCGCCCCGCCCGCCTTGGCCTTGACGGTGATCTGGGCGCTGGTCGCGCCGTTCGCCGCGGAGTGCCACACCCCGGAGGCGTCGGTCTTGCCGATGACCGCGGCGTCGGGCGAGGTCTCGCAGTCCGCCGGACCGGCCGGTTTGGGCTTGCACAGTCCGATCGGTACGAAGCCCTGATTGGGGCTCAGTCCCTTCGCGGACACCGTCACCTTGTCCCCGACCGCGAGTCCGGTCGATTTGCTGACCGTCAGTGTCCCGGCGGCGGCGGCCGGCCCGGCCGCCACCGCCGCCAGGACCGATGCCGCGGCGAGCACGCCCGCGCAGCGGCTTCTACGAAGCGATGTCATGGGTTTCCTCCAGAGTCAGAAGGGGACAGCGGGGGCCTCACGGGCGCCGCCTCCGGGCGGCCCCGGACGAGCGCGCGGGCGCCGAGCAGGAGACCGGCGCCGGCCACGCCGAGGGACAGCGCCCACATCGGGGTGGACGGCCCGCTCCAGTCGTCGCCGCGTACGGCGCCCGGGGCGGCGGCGCCGGCCGGAGCGGCCCGGCCGGTGCCGGACGCCTCGCCGGGG
Organism: Streptomyces sp. NPDC058619; assembly: GCF_042717785.1. NCBI lineage: Bacteria > Bacillati > Actinomycetota > Actinomycetes > Kitasatosporales > Streptomycetaceae > Streptomyces > Streptomyces sp. NPDC058619. Next base: position 14,837 of record NZ_JBHXQN010000043.1, on the reverse strand, counting down.
ACCGTGCCGCCCTCGAACCCGACGGCGACCTGCACGCTGTTGGCGGCGATCAGCGAAGGCGGGGTTCCGGTGGGCAGGGGCGCGACACCGATCACGCACGGCGTCGTACGGCAGTCGACGTCCGCGACGCGTGCGTGCACGGTGAGGGTGACCCGGGGGAGCACCCCGTCGGGGCCGATGGTGACGAGGCGGGCGCCGCCGCCCAGGTCGCAGTCCTTGTTGCCGGTGTAGCCCTTCTTGCACAGGCCGACCGCGACGGAGGTCAGGCCGGCGCGGAAGCCCGCGCCGTCGACGGTGATCTCCTGGCCCTCCGTCAGGCCGGTCGCGGCCGACACCCGGACGGTCGCCTCGTCCGCGGCCGGGCCCGCCCCGGTGAAGGCGAGCACCGCGGCCGCCGCGAGGGCCCCCCGGCCGGTCCGGTTCTTCCTGGAGGTCCTCACGGCATGGCCTTTCCGTTCCGTCGCAGGAGGGCTGCCCGGGAGCCGCCGGGCGCGGGAAGCACGATCGGGAGCGGCCCGGGTACGGCCTGCCCCGCGGGGGCGGCCACGAGCACGGCCGTCCCCCGGTCGGCGATGTGGCGCAGGACGGCCGTGACGGCGGGATCGGCCGCGAGCGGTCCGCAGCCGGGCCCGGTCAGGTCCAGCAGCAGCAGCGCCGGCTGCGCGACGAGCGTCTGGGCCAGCCCGAGGACGCACCGCTCGTCGGGGCCGAGCCGGGCGCAGGCGTCCGCGCCCTTGGCCCCGAGGAACGGGAAGGCCGCGAGGGTGCCCGCCGTCAGCTCGGCCGCCCGCCCGGGGCCCAGGTGCGCGGTGGCGGACGCGACCGCGTCCGCCACCGACACCGCCGGATGACCCCGGTACAGGGCGCCCGCCCGGGCCGCGTCCGCGGGGTCGACCAGGGCCGACATCCGCAGGTCCCACCGGCCCTGCTCACCGACACGCGACACGTCGTGGCCGCGCAGCCACCAGGTCCCGGCGTCGGCCCGGCGCAGCCCGCCGAGGACGGCGAGGACGGCTCCGGCCCGGCGGCCGGGCAGCGTGTCGGTCAGGTACGCGATCTCCCCGGCCTCGACCGTCACCGCGAACCGCCGCACGGCCGGCCCCCCGCCCTCCCGTACCCCGAGCCCCCGCACGGACAGCGGAGCGGTCCCGCCGCCGGGGCCGCCGGCACCACCGGCCGCACCGGCGGAGCCCACGGCGTCGGCGGCGGTGGGGTGGGGGTCCGGGGCCCGGGCGTGGCTGCGCCGGGCCAGGGTGGCGGAGGCCGCCAGCGTGGGGGCCAGGCCCAGCGCGGTCAGGGTGTCCGGGCCGCCCAGCAGGTGGCCCGACAGGGCCACCGCGGTCATGGCGGCCGCCCCGCCCAGGAGTCCGGCCACCGCGTGGCCGGAGTCCCGCGGTCCGGGCGACTCGGGGCGCGCCGCCGCCGCGGCCCCGCAGGTGAGGGCGGCCGCCAGGGCCAGGGTGAGCTGCCAGGGCCGGGCGGCGCTCGCGCACGCCGCCACCGCTGCCGTGAGCCCGGCCGCGAACAGCGCCCCGCGCGGACCGGCGTCCGCCCCCGACCGGCGCCGGGCGGCCACGCCGAGCCCGCCCGTCAGCGCCGCGGCCAGCAGGGCCGCGTAGGCGAAGGGCCGGGCGCCCGCGCCGCCGAGCAGCTCCCAGCGGAAGACGGCCAGGCTCTGCCCGGCGAACACCGCGCCGAACACCGCCGCCCCCACCGCGGCCGCCGTCCACCGGGACCAGGCCGCGTGCCCTCCGCGCCCGCAGTCCGGGTCGGCCCGTAGGCAGGCCGGCAGCAGCAACAGCGCGGCGAGCCCGCACGCGAGCGCGCACGCGACCTGCGGCCGCTGCGCGAGCAGCACCGTCGTGCCCCCCGCCGCGGCCGCCCCCGCGAGGCAGGCCGCGTGCCAGGAGTGCTCCGGCCGGTAGAGGCCGAGCGAGCCGCCCGCGAGGGCCGCGGTCGCGACCAGCAGGACCGCGAACACCATCGGCGAACCGAACAGCGGCGCGAGCAGCGGTGCGGCGCCGGCCAGCACGCACACCGCCACCGCCCGCCGGGCGGCCGCCGCCACCCCGGCCGGGGTGCGGTCCCGGCTCCGCCGCCGCAGCACCGCTCCGACCGCCCCGGCGAGCAGCAGGCCCGTCAGCAGCAGGTAGCGGACGGCCTCGCCGGGCATCCCGACGGGCCCGCCCAGCAGCGGGGCCGAGGTGAGGTACACCCCGCCAGCCAGCCCGGCGGCCGCGCCCGCGGCCAGGTCGGAGCGCGGACGGGTCAGTACGGAGGTGAGGGAGGCCATCACCGCTCCTTCTCCAGAGGTGCCGTCCGCAAGGCGTCGGTCAGTGCCCGCAGCCCGCCCGCGTCCACGAGCGGGGCCTCGCCCGCCAGCGCGCGGACCACCGCACGGGTACTGACCAGTCCGGGCCGCGCCCCGTCCGCCGCCCCGGCGGCGAGGACGCCGGCCAGCCGGTCCGCCGCGACGAAGGCGGGCAGCTCCGCCACGGCCGTCGCTGCCGCCCGCCCCGACCGCATCGCTGGCCCCGCCCGGCGCCGCTCGGCGCCCCGGCGCACGGCGACCGAGGCCGTGAAGAGGGTCAGCAGGACGGCGACGAAGGAGAGCCCCAGCAGCCCCCACGGGTAGAGGTCGGTGGTGACGGCGAACTCGGCCGAGGCGTAGCGCCCGCCCACCGAGTAGCGGCCGAACGCGGCGGCCGGCAGTCGCACGGGGATCCGGTACGTCCGCTCCGCCCGCGCGGGCAGCTCCGCCGTCACCGGGTTGCCCACGGGAAGGTCGGCGCTCCCCCCCGGCCCCCAGGCCACGATCAGCGGCGCCCGCCCCAGCGGTCGGTCACCGGGGTTGCGCAGGGTCACCGTCAGGGTCCGGTGCGCGGGGGCGCCGAACAGCTCGGCGAACCGCGGCCCGCCGGACAGGGTGGCCGCGGCCACGTCGACCCGTACGGCCGGCGCCGGGGCGGCCGCCGTCGGCGCGTCGGCCGCGCCGGCGACGGACAGGGGGGTCTGGGCCCGGGCCCCGCCCTGCGCGGCCACCGCCCGCAGGACGCAGGGACAGGCGGCGGACGGCGCACCCGCGATGAGCGTCAGGCGGAAGGTGCCGTCCGCGGCGACCAGTGCGACCGCGCCGCGCAGCGTGTCGCAGTCCGCGCTGCCGCGCAGTGCCCCGCCCCCGCAGATCTCGACCTGGACGGTCGCGCCCGGCTGCCAGCCCGCACCGGCGGCCTTGACCGGCCGGCCGGGGGTGGCCCGGGCGTCGTCCACGCTGACGTCCGGCCCGGCCGCGGCGAGGGCCGGGCCGGCGCCGGTGAGGGACAGGGCCGCCGCGGCCGGCGGCAGGAGGGCGGGAAGCAGGAGGGCGGCGAGCGCCCGGCGGAGCGTCATGAGACCGCCCCGGTACGGGAGGTAGCGCCGGACCGGTCGCGGCGGAGCCGGCCCAGCGCGACCGCGAGGACGGCGAGCAGCCCGGCCACGGCGCCGAGGGTGGGCCAGGACACGGCGACCCGGCTGCTCTGCGCGGTGGTCGCGGGCAGGCCGGGCGCGGTGACGCGCACGGTGGCGGTGAGGTAGTCCACGCCGGGGGCGTCCGGCCAGTCGGCGCTGAGGTCGGCGCTCTGCCCGGGCAGCAGCAGCGGGAGCGTGCGGTCGGCGAAGGCGCTGTGCCGCAGCCCGAACAGCCCGCTGACGCGCGGCGAGACGGTGGGCCGCAGGGCGGCGTTGCCCGTGTTGACGACCGTGTACGTGAGGGTGGCGCGGGCCCCGGCGAAGGGCGCGCCCGCCGGGAGGTGGTGCACGCGCACCGAGCGGACGGCGAGCCCGGGGGTCAGCGGCCCCTCCACGGTGAGCTGGATCCGGACCGCGATGGCCCGCTGGATGCCCACGTCGACCCCGGCGGCTTCGCCCGCCTGCTCGACGGCGTTGTTGAGGGCGACGATCCCGCCGACGTGGCTGCCCGGGGTGGCGTCGGCGGGCACGTTCAGCGTGAAGGGGATGTCGGCGGCCCGGCCGGGCGGGATGACCAGGGCGTTCGTGTCGAGGGAGAGCCAACCGCCCAGCCCGCTCTGCGCCTCGCCGGCCTGCCGGTAGGCGAGGGCCCCGTCACGCGGGGTGTTGTAGGCGTCCGAGCCGTAGACCTGGAAGGAGAGCGGGGCGTCGGACAGGTTGCTGATCCGGACCGCGTCCTTGACGACCGTGCCGGGCGCGGAGTCCATGACGAAGGCGGCCCGGTCGGCGGTCCCGGCCGGCCGTACCGACCAGGAACTGCCGCCGTCGGCGCCGACGGCGGTCCGCGCCGCCCCGGCGGCGGGCGGTGCGCCCGCGAGCAGGGCGGTCATCACGACGGCGAGCAGCGCGGCCGCTACGGCGCGGGCTGTTCCCGGGGCCCGTCCGGGCGGGCGGTCACTGCGCACAGGTTTCATGGTTCCGCTCTTGCCGGTGCCCGGCGGCGGGCCGGGCGGCTGACCGGGGGGCCCGCCGCCGGCACGCTGCCGTGGGGAGGGGTCAGGACAGGGTCAGCCGCAGGACGGCCGCGTACTCGCCGCTCTGCACGATCTCCGGGACGCGCAGGTTCAGGGCCGCGCCCGCGTCGAAGTGGCCACCCGTGACGGAGGCCGGGTCGGCGCTCGCCGCCTGGGTGCACAGCGCGGCCGCGGTGGTCGGGCTGAGCGGCCCGGCGCTGCCCGGGACGACGGCGGAGGCCGCGGCCGACCCCGGGTGCACCGCGCACTGCGGGGTCCAGGACAGCCGGTTCGCGGGGATCGAGGCCCCGGCGGCGTTGCGGAAGTCGGTGACCGTGCCGACCAGCGACCAGCCCTCCGTGGTGCCACGGAAGTCCTTGACCTCCAGGGCGCGCAGGCTGCCGGTGGAGTCGTGCGCGGTGCCGTCCACAGTGACGGGGGAGAGGACCACTTCGCCCGGCTCGGCCGACATGGTGAGCGCGCCGCCACTGACGACCACCTTCAGCGTCTGGTCGGAGCCGCCGCCGTTGGCGCTGCCGGACCACGGGGTCTCGGCGGTGTCCCCGCCGTCCTTCTCCTTCGCCGCGATCTTCACGGCCCCCACGGCCGGGACGAGCGTCGCGGTGAAGTTGCCCCGGGCGTCGACGGGCGCGGTGAGGCCCATCCCGCCGACCGGCTTGCCGTCCTTGTCGAGGGTGGTGACGGTGACCTCGTCGCCGGGGTCGAAACTGGCGCCGCTGACGGTGGCGCTCGTACCCGGTCCGCCGCCGCCGGGCGCGACCTGGAGCGTACGGGTGCCCAGGACGCCGAGGACCAGGGAGACGGAGGCGGAACCCTGGGTGATCTTCAGGCGGTGCGGCCCGGGGGCGGCGCCCGCGCCGACGGTCACCGTACCGGCCAGCTTCCCGTCGGCGCCGACCCGCAGGTCGGGTATGAGGTCGGCGCCCGAACAGCCCGTTCCGGCCAGCGAGCACAGCTCGACCGCGCCGACCGGGGCGCCGGCCTGCCAGCCCATCCCGGCCAGGGTCAGGACGTCCCCGGGGCGGGCCCCGGTGGTGTTCGAGGCCGGGCGGCCCGAGATGCCGGTGACGGCCGCGGTGGTGCTGCCGGCCGCCGGGGTGACGGTCAGGGTGTGCAGGACGGGAGGCGCGCCCTGGAGGGTGCAGCCGAGGGACAGTCCGTAGCTCGGGATGTCCAGGGTCAGCTGGTCCGGGGTCAGCGTCACCGTGCCGGGCTGCGCCACGGTGAGCTTGCCGGTCAGGTCGGGAATCGGGATCTCGCCCTTTGCTGGTACTGGCGGGTTCGAGGCCGGGGCGGTGAGCGTGAGCGGCGCCTGCCCGGAGACGAGGATCTTCGCCGAGGGGACGACGCTGGCCGCGGGCAGCGCGACGGGGCCGTTGGCCGGGCCCTTGTTGGCGAGGCTGAGCTTGACGTCCACGCTCTCGCCGGCGGCCGCGGTGGCCGGGGCGGTGAGGGTGGCGGTGGCGGTGAAGAGCGAGTGGGAGGAGCTGAAGACGCAGTCGTAGGTCACGGAGGCGCTGCCGGCGTGGGCGGGCGATCCGGCGAGGACCAGCGAGCCGGCCGCCGTCACCACCAGGGCGGCGAGCGAGGCACCGCCCCGGGTCCGGGCGGATCTGGTGGGTCGTGGGTGCATGAGCCGTGGGTTCCTCTCGGAGGGAGCCATGAGTTTCCCTGTACGGAACTTTGTTTCGCTTTGGTTCCCATACAGCCCGCCGTGCGCTCGGCGTGTCAAGGGTCCGGACGCCCGCTCGGGTAAAAGCTGCGTTTCCGAGACGTACGTCCGGTGCGAAACGGCGGATCCCTCAGGGAAACGCGTCCATTGACCGGGGCCGTCCGCGCTCCTAGGGTGGGGCGGCCGCCCAACTCCCCTTCCCGGCACGCGCTTACCGTCTGCGGGCGGTCCCTGCGGCCGGTGCCGTGTCCCCCAGCGAATCGGAGCGCCGCGCCATGACCGCCGACCGGACCGCCCCCGTGCCTCGCTCCTACCTCTATGTCCCGGGCGACCGCCCCGAGACGCTGGCCAAGGCCGCCGCCCGGGGCGCCGACGCCCTGATCGTCGACCTGGAGGACGCCGTGCCCGCCTCGTGCAAGGACCGGGCCCTGGCACTCGTCCGCGCCTGGCTGGCCGAGGCGGCCGCCCCGGGCCGCACGCCGCCGGAGGTCTGGATCCGCGTCAACCCGGGGGAGCAGGGGTGCATGGAGAGCGCCGTGCTCGCCGGGCCCGCGGTGACCGGTTTCTGCCTCGCCAAGTGCTCCGGCGCCGACGGGATCGCCGCCCAGGACGCTATCCTGACCGCCGCCGAGGAACGCCACGGGCTCGCCCCGGGCGCCATCGCCCTCGCGCCGCTGCTGGAGACCGCCTCGGCCGTGCTCGACGTACGGCCGATCGCGCAGGCCCCCCGGGTACGCCATCTGCACCTCGGCGAGGCCGACCTGTGCGCCGAGCTGGGCATCACCGCACCGGACGCACCGGCCGCACCCGACGCACCCGATGGGCCGGGCGGCGCGGCCCTCACCGCCATCCGCACCCAGGTCCTCCTCGCCTCCGCCGCCGCCGGACTGCTGCCGCCGGTCGGACCGGTCAGCACCGACTTCACCGACCTCGACGCGCTCGCCCGCAGCACCCGGGCCCTGCGCGGGCTCGGCTACCGCTCCCGGGCCTGTGTCCACCCCCGCCAACTGGCCACCGTGCACGCCGCATTCACCCCCGGCCCGGAGGAGGTCGCCGCCGCCCGGGCCCTGTTGGACCGCTTCGCGGAGGCGGCGCGGGACGGCTCCGGCGTCATCACCGGACCCGACGGCCGCATGGTGGACGAGGCCGTCGTACGGGCCGCCCGCCGGGTGCTCGCCACCCGCCGCTGACCGGCCGGGCCGGCCGCGCCCCGAAGCCGCCCGACCCGCCGCCCGGCCCGGCCCCCGATCCGTCACCCGATCCGCGTCAGCGCCAGCAGCGCCCCGACCGCGCCACGCGGCGCCGTCTCCAGTGCCCGTACCGCCGCCACCACCTCGGCCGCCCGGGGCGGCCCCAGCACGGGCTCCGCGTTCAGCCGGAACTTCCCCGCCAGCTGCTCCCGCGACAGCGGCGCACCGGGCCCGCCCAGCGAGCCGTCGACCCGCTCCTGCAGCACCTGCCCGCCGCGCGTGCGCACCTGCAGCACCGCGCTGAAGGCGTGCGGGAACTCCGCGTCGCACTGCGCGTCCGCCACGACCTCCACCCGCTGCGCCAGCGCGAGCCGGCGCGGCTCGGTGAACGCCGCCGGCGAGAAGTCCGCGTGCCCCAGACCCGGCCCGGCGGCGTCGCCGGCCTCCGACAGCAGCGCCGCTGCGACCGTGTACGGGCCGGAGAACTTGGCGTGGTACGGCGTACGGGGGCGCACCTTGTCGGCGTGCGGCTCGCCGATCGTGCGCCGGGGCGCGGCGGCCACCCCGAGCTGCGCGCTCAGCACGTCCTCGGCCCGCAGCCCCGCCCGGCGCAGGGCCAGTGCGCAGTCGATCCCGGGGTGGGTGAAGTGGTTGGAGGGGTACGGCTTGAACACGGTCCGCGCGTACTGCCAGTTCCCGGCCGCGCCCATCTCCTCCAGGCCGGCCAGCAGCGGCCCGGCCGTCCACCGCTCGTCCAGGAACGCCGTCAGGAAGCCGAAGCGGCCTTCGAGCACGGTGGGCGGCCCGGTTACTCCGCCCGCCGCGAACTGGGCGGCGCACACCCCGGAGTGGGCGGCCCATCCGCAGTGCAGGCGCTTGACGCTGCCGCCGGTCCGGTTCGCCTCGATCACCCCGGCGCCCATCGAGCAGGCGATGCCGATGGCGTGCGCCAGCTCGGCCGCGGTCAGCCCGTACAGCAGTCCCGCGGCGACGGCGGCGCCCACGGTCCCGCAGATCGAGGTGGCGTGCAGGCCCTTCTCGAAGAACACCGAGTTGCGCAGCTGCGGGTCGTACGAGGCCATCCCGAGGCGGCAGCACACCTCACCGCCCGCTGCGAGCGCCGCCAGCAGCGCCGCGCCGGTGGCCCCGGTGGCCTCGGCGGCGGCGAGCGCCGCGGGCAGCACTGCGGCGGTGGGGTGCAGGACGGACGGCAGGTGGGTGTCGTCGAAGTCGAGCGCGTGTGCGAGGGTGCCGTTGACCAGGGCGGCCCGATCGGCCGGCAACCGCACACCGCTGCCCACGGCGGTGGCCTCCCCGGCCCCGCCGGAGGCGCGCGCCATGGCCAGCGCCGCCGCCTGGGGTGAGGCGCCCGCGGCCTCCCCGGTGTGCGGGCCGAGCGCCCCCAGGCTGTTGCCGAGGCAGTCCAGCGTCCGCGCGGCCGCGTCCGCCGTGATCTCCCGCGGTATCCCGCCGTCCCGGCAGGCCGCCGCGAAGGCCGCCAGCCGCGCCGCGTACCTTTCGCCCTCCCCGCTCATGCCCGGCCCTCCCCGGCGTGGTCGAGCAGGACGGCGAGCGGCCGGACGGGGGAGCCGGTGGCGCCGACCACCGGCAGCGGCGCCAGCACCAGCAGGAAGTCCGCCCGCCGCCGGTGCGCGGCGGCCTCGGCGAGCCCGGTGAGCCGCATCGTTTCGACGATGTGGATGCCCGCCTCGACCAGCAGCTGCCGGTGCACGGGAAGTTCGGCGTGTCCGCGCCCCGCCGGGATGTGCTCGTAGGCGATGGTCTCGCCGCCGGTCACCCGCACCCCCCGCTCCGCGATCCAGGCCCCGGCGGCGGGCCCGGGGCCCGGCGCCCCACCCTCCTGGCCGGTGAAGACCCCCGGGTCCGCCCAGTGCCGGGACCAGCCCGTCCCCAGCAGCAGCGCCTCGCCCGGCCCGACGTCCACGCCGGCCGCGTCCCGGGCCTTCTCCAGGTCGGCGACGGTGATCTCGTACCCGGCGGGCAGGACCGGGACGCCGTGGGCGGCGGCGACGTCCAGCAGGACCGCCCGGCCCACGTACGGGGGGAACTCCTCGATGCCGAGCCGGGAGAAGCCCTCGTGGCTCTGGACCGAGCCGGCCGGGACGTCCCCGTGCAGCAGCCCGTCCTGCGAGACGTGGGCGAGGGCGTCGACGTGGGTTCCGACGTGGCCCCCGGTGACGATGAGTTCGTTGGCCGCGGATCCGCCGTCGGCGCGTACGTGGTCGCCGTGGCGGCGCTCCAGCAGCATCCGGAAGGGCGGGTGGTTGGGCGACTGCGGCATGCCCCGGCGCATCGGCTGGGCGAGGTCGAGCACCGGAGCGCCGGCCAGGGGCACCAGGCCGCCGCGGTACCCGTGGACGCTGTTCATGGAACCTCCAGGAGGAAGGCGGCCACGCGGCCGGAAGGGACGGTGCGGTCGGACGGTCAGATGGTGCGGTCCGCGGCGAGTCCGTCCAGCTCGCGCGGCGACAGGCTGAGCCGCTCGGCGAGGACGGCGCGCGTGTCGTGGCCGTGCGCACGGCCGGTCCAGCGGATGGCTCCGGGCGTGGCGGACAGTCGGAACAGGACGTTCTGCATCCGGAGCGGACCCAGCACCGGATCCTCCACCGTCGTCAGCGAGTCCAGGGCCCGGTATTGCGGGTCCTCGAAGATGTCCGCGATGCCGTACACCGGGGAGACGGCGGCTTCGGCCTCCTCGAAGGCGGCGATCACCGCGTCCCGGTCACGGGCCGCGATCCACGACCCGACGTGGGCGTCGAGCAGGTCCGCGTGCGCGGCGCGGCCGGCGCCCCCGGCGAACCAGGGCTCGGCGGTCACCTCCGGGTGCCCGACCAGCTTCATGACCCGCTCGGCGACGGACTGCGCCGAGGTGCTGACGGCCACCCAGGCTCCGTCCCGTGTGGGGTAGATGTTGCGAGGGGCGTTGTTCACCGACCGGTTGCCCGTGCGCGGCGGCACGGTGCCGAGCTGGTCGTAGGCGGTGGGCTGCGGGCCCAGCAGCGTCAGCAGCGGCTCGATGATCGCGAGGTCGACCACCTGGCCCGGCCCGCCGTGCACGTCGCGGTGGTAGAGGGCGGTCTGCACGGCCGAGGCGGCGACCAGCGCGGCCACCCCGTCGGCCAGCCCGAAGGGCGGCAGCGTCGGCGGGCCGTCCGGCTCGCCGGTCAGCGCCGCGAAGCCGCTCATGGACTCGGCGAGCGTACCGAAGCCCGGCCTGCGGGCGTAGGGGCCGTACTGGCCGAAGCCGGTCACCCGGGCTATCACCAGCCGGGGGTTGGCGCGGTGCAGCTCCTCAGGGCCCAGCCCCCAGCGCTCCAGGGTCCCCGGCCGGAAGTTCTCGATCAGTACGTCCGCCTGCCCGGCGAGCCGCAGCAGCAGTTCGGCGCCGGCGGGACGGCTCAGGTCCAGGGTGACGGTGTGCTTGTTGCGGCCCAGCATCTTCCACCACAGCCCCTCGCCGTCCTTGGACGGGCCGTGGGTGCGGGCCGGGTCGGGGCGGGTGGGGTGCTCCACCTTGACTACGTCGGCGCCGAAGTCGCCGAGGACCGTCGCGGCGAGCGGCCCTGCGAACAGGGTGGCGCAGTCCAGCACGGTGACGCCGCACAGCGGCGCTGCGGCGGCGGGCGGGGCTGCGGGGGGAAGGGGGGTCTCCATCGGGGCTCACACACCTTCGGGGATGCACGGATGCAGGGGGTCGCGCTGTACGCCTCGCTGTTTCTCCTTGTGGAACGCTGTTTCGAAAAGCTAGCATGACTCTCCGTCACGCAGAAGAGAAACGGTGTTTCCCCTGAGCCCATGGAAGCGGAAGGGAGGTACGGGCGGCGGCGCCTGAGGGCGGCCTGCCCGGCCTGTCATGTCTCGTTACGACCTGCTCATCAAGAACGGCACGCTCGTCCAGCCCCACCTCGGCGAGATCACCGCGGACCTCGCCGTGCGCGACGGCAAGGTGGCGGCCCTGGCCGACCGCATCGACGCCGCCGAGGCGGCCGAGGTCATCGACGCCGCGGGGCGGGTGGTCCTCCCCGGCGCGGTCGACGCCCACTTCCACCTCGGCATCTACCGCTCCCTGGAGCAGGACGCGGCGGAGGAGACCCGCTCCTCCCTGGTCGGCGGCGCGACGAGCGTGCTGTCCTACTTCCGTACGGGTGAGCACTACCTCAACCGGACCGGCGCCTACGGCGACATCTTCCCGGAGGTCCTCGCGGCGGTCGACGGCCGCAGCCACACCGACTACGGCTTCCACCTCGCCCCGATGGACACCGCCCAGGTGCGCGAGATACCCGACCTCGTCGCGAAACACGGGGTCAGCTCCTTCAAGTACTACATGTTCTACAAGGGGTTCAACCTCGCTGCGGACTCCCGGGACGCCAAGGGCTTCCGCATGGCCGCGGACGGCGAGGAGTACGACCTCGGCCACCTCTACCAGCTGATGGAGGCGGTCGCCGCCGCCGGAGCCGCCCGCCCCGCCAGCCGCGTCTCGCTGTCCCTGCACTGCGAACAGTCCGAGCTGATGCGGCTGTTCATCGACCGGGTGCGCCGCGCGGGCGACCCCCAGACCCTGCGCGCCTACCACGACGGCCGCCCGCCGCTGACCGAAGAGGTCGCCATCGGGGAAGCGGCCACCCTGGCCCGGGCCACCGGCTGCCCGGTCAACCTGCTGCACCTCTCCAGCGCCGCCGCCCTCGCCGGCGCCCGGGCGGCGCGTGCCGCCTCGCCCGGCCTGGACCTGCGGACCGAGGTGACCCTGCATCACCTGTGCCTGGACCACGAGAGCCTGGACGCCGCCGGCCGCGGCCTCGGCGCCAAGGTCAACCCGCCGATCCGTACCCGCGCGGACAACGACGCACTGTGGGAAGGCGTGCTCGACGGGACGGTGGACTGGATCGCCTCCGATCACGCCTGCTGCATGGAGGAGTCGAAGGGCGACGCCCTGTGGCCCGCCCTGCCCGGCTTCGGCGGCACCGCCCTGCTCTACCCGATCCTCCTCTCCGAAGGCCACCACAAGCGCGGCCTGCCGCTGCGCCGCGTCGCGGAGCTGCTCTCCGCCAATCCGGCCGCCGCGTACGGCCTCGCCGGCAAGGGCTCGCTGATGGTGGGAGCCGACGCCGACCTGGTCATAGCCGACCTGGACGCCGTGCGCACGGTCACCGCCGAGCTGCTGCTGTCCGGGCAGGACCACTGCCCCTTCGAGGGCCAGGAGCTGCGCGGTTGGCCCACGGTCACCGTCGTCGGCGGTCGCGTCGCCTACCGGGACGGGGCCGTCACCGCCGCCCCCGCGGGTCGCTACCTGGCCCGCTGAACGGGCAGCGCTCGGCGGCCCGCTCGCGTTGACAGGGCGGCCGTGCGCCCCCGACCATGACCGGGCGGTCACCAGGCCGCCCGGTCACGCTGTCGGGGAGCGCACATGCCCACCACCACCTGGATCCACCTGCCGCCCGACCGGCGCGAGCGGATCCTGGTCGCCGCGATGGACGAGTTCGGCACCCACGGCTACTCCACCGGCAGCCTCAACGTCATCGCCCGGCAGGCCGGCGTCGCCAAGGGATCCCTCTTCCAGTACTTCGCGGGGAAGCTGGACCTGTTCACCTACGTCGCCGAGCAGACCTCCCTGCGCATCTTCGAGGCCATGAGCCCCTGGCTCGACGGCTACCCCGGCGGCGGACCGCGCGCCGACGGGGCCGCCGCCGCCCAGGACTTCCCCGCGTACCTGGTCGACGCCATCGACGCCTGGGTCTCCTACTTCGAGACGCACCCCCTGGAGCGGGGCGTGACCGCGGCCACCAACATGGAGATCGACCCCGTCGTCCGCCAGGCCGTCCTCGAACCCGTCCTGCACCTCTACCTCGCGGGGCTGCGCCCGCTCGTCGAGAAGGCGCTCGCCGCGGGCGAGTTGCGCGCCGACGCCGACGTCGACGCGCTGCTCTCCCTCCTGCTCCTGCTGCTGCCCCACACCGCCCTCGCTCCCTTCTTCCCCGCCGTCGCCGGCCCCGTCGCCCTGCCGCGGGGCGACCGGGCCGCCCGCATCACCGCGATCGGGCGGCTCGTGCGCCCCGTCCTCGCCGGCTTCCGGCCCGCAAACGCACCCGGCTGATCAGCGCGGATCCGCCCTGTCACCCCGTCACCGCGTCACGCGCGCCGGGGCTTTCGCCATGCCCTGAGCCCATGCGGAGCGCGCCGAAACAATCAGCGCCGCACTGCTTGACGCCGTGACCCCGCTCGGGCCCAATGGGATCGCTGGAGAAACAACGTTACGACAGTGGAAACGCCCGCCCTCTTCGGGCAGGTCAGGCGACGCCGCGACGCCACGCGGCCATTCCCCCTTGGGAGTCCCCATGCGCGCCACCTCGCACAGACGAACCCCCCTCCCGCGCACCCTCTTCGCCACGGCCCTGGCCGCCGTCGCGATGCTCACCGCCCTCTCGCCCGCCACGGCCGCGGAGCAGGCCCCCGCCGACGTGGTGAAGGTATCCAACACGGTCGACGTCCGCTGCGCCTTCCTGGTCTACAAGCGCGCCGGCGACTGGTACTTCCCGGCCGGCGCCCCCAAGGGCACCGTCTGGCTCCAGCACGGCTTCAGCCGGGCCAACGACCACCTGGAGGACATCGCCCGCCGCTACGCCGCCGCCGGCTTCGTCGTCTTCGCCCCCACCCTGCCGTCCTCCGACATGTTCGGCTGCACGGTCTCGAACCTCGGCAACAACACGGCCTTCCTCAACAACGTGGCCGACCTGTTCGGCAAGGCCGCCGACCCGAACGACAAGCTGGGTCGCAGCTTCGCCGACGCCGCGGCCAAGGCCGGCCGGCCCGGCCTCCAGCTGCCCGCCAAGTTCGTCTTCTCCGGCCACTCCGCCGGCGGAGAGGCCGTCAGCTACGTCGCCAACCGGCTGCGCACCCAGTACCCGGCGGCCTTCGCCCGCCTGTCCGGGCTCGTCCTCCTCGACCCCGTCAACTCCTTCACCGGCCTCAACATGGCCAACGCCCTCAACGGACTGAACACCACGAACCTGCCCATGCACGCCATCTCCTCGCCTCCCTACCTCGCCAACGGCCAGGCCTCCGGCACCAAGGAGCTGACCACCGACGTCCACCGGGACTTCCTCGGCATCCGGCTCAGCACCGGCTCGCACTGCGACGCCGAGGGCGCCAGCACCGACACGCTCTGCAGCCTGCCCAACGGCGCTCCCCAGGCCGCAAACGTCGCCGTCCTCCAGGAGTTCGCAACCGTTTGGGCCGCGGACGACGTGAGCGGCACGGTCACCGCCACCCATCGCCCCGGCGGCAGCCGGTACGAGTCCCTGCGCACGGCCGGCACCATCCAAACGCTCAGCGGCTCCTGACCGCGTCCGGCTCCGGCCGGGGGGGGCCCCCCCCCCCCCCCCGGGGGGGGGGGGGGCGGCGGGCGGGGGGGGGGGGCGGCCGCCCCGGGGGGCCCCCGGCGGCCCCCCCCGCGGGCCGCGGGGCGCCAACCCG
>NZ_JBHXQN010000042.1:0-54458 GCF_042717785.1 Streptomyces sp. NPDC058619 | reverse complement strand
GCCCGGGCGCGGGCCGCCCGGGCGCGGGCCGCCCGGGCGCGGGCCGCCCGGGCGCGGGCCGCCCGGGTGGCTGGGTGGGCGCCGTGCCGGGCGGTGTTCTCTTTCGTTGTGGCCGTTCGCGCCGGAAGTGCGATGCGGGCGCGGGCCCCGACTCCTACCGTCGGTGCATGACGTCTTCACCCTGCTCCTCTTCCTCCCCTTCCTCCTCGTCCGGCAGCTCACCGGCGGCCTTCCTGGGCGGGCTCGGCGCGCTGCTCCTCGTCGCGGGCGGCACCGGGCTCCTCCACGAGTGGTTCGGCTTCGTCCGCTTCCTGGGGTTCCTGCGCTTCCTCATCCCCGACGGCCACGAGGTCCTCGGCTACGCCGTCGTGACCGGCCTCGGCTGTGCGGCCCTCGTGGCCGCCGGGTTCGCCCGTGTCCGGGGCGGTCGCTGACCGCGCCGGCCCGCCCCGGACGGCAACCCCCCGGCGTCCGCCCCTGTGCATCTGGCTTCCGCCGCCCTAGCATGACGGACCGTCAGATACGGGGAGGAGCCCGACGATGGATGCCGCCTTCACCGCGGAGCAGGAAGAGATACGCCGCACCCTGCGCGAAATCCTGGGCAAACGCTGCGGCCCGGACGAGGTCAAGGCCGCCGTCCGCACCGCCGCCGGACACGACCGCGAGCTGTGGCAGCAGCTCGCCCAGCGGCTCGGGCTGCCCGGTCTCGCCGTCGCCGAGGAGTACGGCGGCGTCGGCTGTACCCCCGCCGACCTGGCCCTGGCCTGTGAGGAGGCCGGGCGGGTGCTGCTGCCCTCGCCGCTGTTCGCCACCGCCGGGCTCTGCGTACCGCTGATCACCGCGCTCGGCACCGGGGCGCAGCGCTCCGCGCTGCTGCCGCCGCTCGTCGCAGGCGGGCTGACGGCCGCCCTCGCCGTACCCGGCCCGGTGCTCGCCACCGCCCTCGGGCTGACCGGCGACAACACCGACGGCGAGTGGGCCGGCGGCGGCCGGGCGGGCGGGGTCCAGGCCCGCGCCGACACCGACGGCGGCTGGCGGCTGTACGGGGAGGCGGCCCAGGTGCTCGACGGCCACAGCGCGTCGGTGCTGCTGGTCGCCGCCCACACCGGCGGCTTTTCGCGCGCCCGTACGCTGCTGTTCCTCGTACGGGAGGACGCGCCCGGCCTCGTACGCGCGCGGCAGGCCGTGCTCGACGAGACCCGGCCGCAGGCCGCCGTCCAGCTGCGGGACGTCCCGGCGCAGCTGCTCGGCGACGAGGGGGCCGACGTCGCGGCGGCCCTCGCCGCAACCGGGCGCACGGCCGCCGCGGTGCTCGCCGCCGAGGCGGTCGGCGCGGCCGGCCAGGCCCTCGCCCGGACCGTGGAGCACGTGCGCGGGCGCGAGCAGTTCGGCCGTGCGATCGGCTCCTTCCAGGCGGTCAAGCACCGGCTCGCCGACCTCTACGTCCAGGTGCAGGCGGCCCGCTCGGCCGCCTACTACGCCGCCTGGGACCCGGCGCAGGGCGGACTCGCCCTCGCCCAGGCCCTGGAGGCCCTGCGGGTGACCGCCGGCGAGTCCATCCAGCTTCACGGGGGCATCGGCTTCACCTGGGAGCACGACGCACACCTGTACTTCAAGCGGGCGGCGGCCGACGAGCTGCTGTTCGGCCCGGTCCACCGGCTGCGGGCGCACGCCGCGCACCGGGCCGGTCTCTTCAACCCGCCCGCGGGGGCGGAACCCGAGAAGGAGAAGGTGGCCGTCTGATGGCTGTGGATCCCGGAGTCGGCGTCAAGCTGATGCAGAAGGTCTCCTCGACCAGGCTGTTCGCCAAGGTCGCACCGCACTTCATCCCCGCCGTGGACAAGGCGGTGCACAAACTGACCCGCGGCAGGGTCATCCTCAGCGCGCAGATGCTGCCGGGCGTGATCCTCACCGCCAAGGGGGCCAGGACGGGGGCGCCGCGGACCACCCCGCTGGCCTGCATGCCGGAGGACGGCGGGGCGACCTGGCTGCTGATCGGTTCCAACTTCGGCCGGCCCGGGCACCCGGCGTGGACCGGGAACCTGCTCAAGCACCCGGACGCGGACGTGAGTTGGAAGGGCCAGGACATCGCGGTACGGGCCCGGCTGCTGGCGGGGGAGGAGCGGGCGGAGGCGTGGCGGGCCGCCCTGGTGTTCTGGCCGCCGTACGCGGCGTACCAGGCGCGCATCGAGCGCGAGATCCGGCTGTTCCGCCTGGAGCGTCGCTGATCACAGGCGTGCGGCGGCACGAGACCGCCCCGGGACGGCGGACCCTGGAGGGTCCGCCGTTACTTGGTGGGCTTCTTGCCCGTGATGCCGAGGTGGACGAGCAGTGCCAGGTTCGGCTTGAGCTCGGTCTGCTTGACGCCCCAGGTCTGGAACCCCTTCTGGTGCGAGGCGACCGCGGCCAGCATCGCGACGAGGGAGCCGGCCATCGCCGCGGGGCTGACGTCCTTGTCGACCTTGCCCTTGGCCTGGAGGTCCTTCACCGACTCCGTCAGGGAGTTGGTGACGGAGTTCAGGATCTTCATGCGGATCTTGTAGAAGCGCTTGTCGCCCTCGGCCGCGCCGAGGTCGACGACCCGCAGGATCGCGTCGTTGCGCCGCCAGAAGTCCAGGAAGCCCTCGACCAGTTCCTCAGCCGCCGACCACCCGGCCTTGCCGACCCAGGTGCGGCCCTCGACGAGCGACGTCAACTGGGCGCCCTCGGTGGCCATGTGCTCGGCGATCTCCAGGACGGCGCCCTCGACGTCCGGGAAGTACTGGTAGAAGGTCGCGGGGGAGGTGCCGGCCTTGCGGGCGACGTCGATCACCTTGACGTCGCGGTACGGCGAGGAGCTGAGCATCTCGCTGAGGCAGTCGAGCAGCTTCTGCCGCGTCGCCTGGCCGCGCCGGCCGGCGACACGCCCGTCGACGGTGCGTACTTGTCCTGTCATGCCGTCAGCTTACCGAGGGGTGATCGGGGCGCTATTCGGCCGCCTGCAAATGGGGTGACGAGGCCTCCGGCCAGGGCTGGAGCCGGTCCTGAGAGGCCGTGGGGCCGGGTTTCGGCCCGAGGTGGCGGCCCCGGAGGGCCGCAGCGGCCCCCGTGCCGCCCGTGCCCGCCCGTGCGAACCGGTACGGGTCCTGCGCACAGCCGGCGCCCGCCGGTTACCCGCCGGTGTCCCCCGAATAGTCTTATCAACAGGCTGTGGACAAGTTTTCGGGCGGATCATGGCGGGGAGGGGCGAAGAGGGCACGAACCGCCGCACAACGGAAGGAAACGGGCTCATGGCCGCATTCGCGGAAGGCGCACCCTGCTGGGTCGACGCCTCGCTTCCGGACGTCGAGGCGGGCAAGCGCTTCTACGGTGAGCTCTTCGGGTGGACCTTCGCCGCCGGCGCCGGCGCCCGGTACGGCCACTACACGCAGGCCTACAGCCGCGGCCGCAACGTCGCCGCCCTCGCCCCCAAGCCCGACGGCCGCATGCCCACCGTCTGGGGGATCTACCTCTACACGACCGACGCCCACGCCTGTGCCCAGCGCATCCGCGCCGCCGGCGGCCAGATGGTGATGGACCCGATGCCCGTCGGCCCGTACGGGACCGCCGCCCTGGCCGCCGACCCCGGCGGCGCCGTCTTCGGGTTGTGGCAGCCGGGTACCCACCACGGCTTCGACGTGCAGCAGGAGCCGTACACGTACTGCTGGACCGAGGTCTACACGCGGGCCCGCGACGCCGTGGACGTCTTCTACGCCAAGGTCTTCGGCTACGTCCCCCAGGACCAGGACGACGCGGGCGTCGAGTACCGCATCTGGTCCCCGCCCGGCAGCGCGCCCGGCACGCACACCGCCGTGATGGGGCGCAGCCTGATCACCGACGCCTTCCCGGAGGTCATGCCGGCGCACTTCCTCGCCTACTTCGCCGTACCGGACTGCGACGCCTCCGTGGCCGCGGTGCAGCGGCTGGGCGGCCGGGTCACCGCCGATCCGTTCGACACCCCGTACGGGAGGATCGCGGTCGTCGCCGACAATCAGGGGGCGGTCTTCGGGCTGCTCTCGGAGCCGCGCACCCGGTCCGCGGGTTAGCCGCGCGGCGCCCCGGGGCCGTCCCGGGGCCGGACCGGGCGCGGGCCTGACAGAATCGGGGTTGCGCGACCCCGGGCGGCGCCCGGGGGTGAGACGCTGCACGGGGCCCGGCCCCGGGCCGGGCTCGCGCGCGCTGGTGGAAGCGGACCCGGCGAGGGCCCGTACGGGGAGGTGTGGAGGCGAGTGGTGGAGCAGCTGACGCAGCACGACCCGAGACGGATCGGCCCCTTCGAGGTGCTGGGACGGCTCGGCGCCGGCGGCATGGGGCTGGTCTATCTCGCGCGGTCCGCGTCCGGACGGCGGGTCGCGATCAAGACGGTGCGCACCGAGCTCGCCGAGGACCAGCTGTTCCGGGTGCGCTTCACCCGCGAGGTCGAGGCCGCCCGCGCCGTCTCCGGGTTCTACACCGCCGCCGTCGTCGACGCCGACCCGCGCGCCGCCGTGCCGTGGCTGGCCACCGCCTACGTTCCGGCGCCCTCCCTGGAGGAGATCGTCAACGAGTGCGGGCCGATGCCCGCCCAGGGCGTGCGCTGGCTCGCCGCCGGGATCGCCGAGGCGCTCCAGTCCATCCACGGCGCCGGCCTCGTCCACCGCGACCTCAAGCCGTCGAACGTGCTCGTCGTCGAGGACGGGCCGCGCGTGATCGACTTCGGCATCGCGAGCGGCGTCTCCAACACCCGGCTGACGATGACGAACGTCGCCGTCGGCACCCCGGCGTACATGTCGCCGGAGCAGGCGAAGGACTCGCGCAGCGTCCGGGGCGCCAGCGACGTGTTCTCGCTCGGCTCCACCCTCGTCTTCGCCGCGACCGGGCACCCGCCGTACCACGGGGCGAACCCGGTGGAGACGGTCTTCATGCTGCTGCGCGAGGGCCCCAACCTGGAGGGGCTGCCCGACGAGCTGCGGCCGCTCATCGACTCCTGCATGCAGATGGACGCCACCCAGCGGCCGACCCCCGCCGACCTCCAGGCGCAGCTCGCCCCGCACCTCTTCGACGGCGGTGACGACAGCGGCACCGCCTCGGCGTGGCTGCCCGAGCGGGTCGTCGCGATGATCGAGGCCCGCCGGTCGGGCAACCGCACGCCCCCCGCCGCCGTGGTCCGCGCCCCCGCGCCCCGCCCCGGCGGCTCCCGCGGCCCGGATTCCGGGGCCGCTACGCACCGCCGGCCGCGCGGCGCCGAGCCGTGGGTGGACCCGCGCACCGGGCACGCCGTCCCGCAGCGCCCCCACCACCCGCCGATGGCCCCGGTGCCGTCCGGTGAGCCCGTACGGCTCGGCGGGTCCCCGGTGCCGATCGGGCCCGGGCCGCGCGCGACCGCGGCGGCCCCCGCCCGGCAGGCCGGTGCCGCGGACTCGGCCACCGGCTGGATCCGCCCGCCCGGCGGCGCCACCGCGGCCCCCTCCGTGGTGGGAGCCGTGCCGAACCCCGCTCCGGCCCCGGACAGCGGCCGCTGGCGCCCGTGGCGCTTCCGCATGTCCAACGAGGTGTGGGGCACCCCCACCGTGGCGGGCGACCTGCTGTACGTGACCTCCTTCGAGGTCCACGCCCTGGACGTGGCCAGCGGCCGCCGCCAGTTCAAGACCCGCGACGTGGCCTGGTCCATGGCCGTCTCCGAGGGCCGCATCCACGCCTCCGACGGCCCCTCCCTGTACGCGCTCGACGCCACCGACGGCTCGGAGCGGTGGCGGCTGTCCACCGAGGCCTGGGTGTACGCCCTGAGCGCGGAGCGCGGCACCGTCGTCACCGCCACGCGCGGCGGCGGCGTACAGGGCTGGGAGGCGTCCACCGGGCAGCGGCTGTGGGAGCTGTCCGGCGCCCAGACCGACTTCGAGACCCCGGAGGCGGCCCCCGTCCTCCACGACGGCACCGTGTACGTGTGGCAGGACGCCCGGCTGCGCGCCGTGGACGCCCGCAGCGGCCGTGAGTCCTGGTCGTACCCCGTCGGCGACGCGGCCGCCTGCGGGAACGTGCCCGTACGGGTCACCCCCGCCCCCGACGGCAACGTCTACGTCAGCGCCGGCACCCGGGTGCTGTCCGTGGACCGGTCCTCGGGGCGGGTCCGCTGGCACTTCGAGGCCCCGGCGGTGTTCCTGGCCGCCCCCGCGTTCGCGCCGGGGCCCGCGGTGACCGGCGGCGGCGTCTACCTCGCCGACTACCTCGGCACCGTCTACGCCCTCGACGCGGCCACCGGCAAGGACCGCTGGCGGATCGCGACGGAGTCACGGTCCTCCGCGGACCCGGTGCTGGTGGCGAACGGCAACGTGCACCTCGGGGCGGGCAGCGCGCTGTACACCCTCGACGCGGTCACCGGCACCCCGAAGTGGCGCTTCGCGGCGGGTGGCGAGATCACCGGCCTCCCGGCGGTCGCGGACGGCCGGGTGCACTTCGGATCGGCCGACCACTGCCTCTACACACTGGACGCGGCGGGCGGCCAGCTCCGCTGGAAACTGGCCACGGGCGGCGAGATCACGGGCGCCCCGGTGGCGGAGGCGGGCGTGGTCTACGCGTGCAGCAAGGACCGCTGTGTGTACGCCCTTGACGCGGCGAAGGGCACCGGAACCCGTACGGCGGGCTGACGCGACTCGGCCCCCTCCCGGTAGCGGAACGCACCGGGAGTGACAGGATGGACCCCATGAGCAACGTTTTCTTCGACATCACCATCAACGGCGCCCCCGCGGGCCGCATCGTCTTCAACCTCTTCGACGAGGTCGTCCCGAAGACCGCGCGCAACTTCCGCGAGCTGGCCACCGGCCAGAACGGCTACGGCTACGAGGGCTCCGGCTTCCACCGCGTCATCCCCCAGTTCATGCTGCAGGGCGGTGACTTCACCAACCACAACGGCACCGGCGGCAAGAGCATCTACGGCGAGAAGTTCGAGGACGAGAACTTCACGCTGAAGCACGACCGCCCGTACCTGCTGTCGATGGCGAACGCCGGCCGCAACACCAACGGCTCGCAGTTCTTCATCACCACCGTCGTCACCTCCTGGCTCGACAACAAGCACGTCGTCTTCGGCGAGGTCGTCGAGGGCCAGGCGCTGGTCGACCAGATCGAGGCCCTGGGCTCCCAGTCCGGTGCCCCCAAGGGCAAGGTCGAGATCGCGGCCTCGGGCGTCGTCGACGCCGCCTGACCCCCGCACCCCCGTGCCGGCCGGCCCCGCCCCCTCACGGGGGGCGGGGCCGCCGCCGTTACCGGCGCGGGGTGGCGGGGCGGGGCTCATGGGGGCGGGGCGGACGGGTTTACGGCTGCTGGTCCTTGGGAGGTCTCGGGCCCCAGCCGGTGGGGCCTGTGGGGCCTGAGGGGTCTGCCGGGCCCGTGGAGCCTCTGGTGTCCGTGGGTTCCGGCGGGTAGGTCTCGCGCGGGGAGCCGTCCGGGTCCTGGTGGGCGGGCGGGTACGCGCGCGGGTCCTGGTGGGACGGCGGGTACGGGGTTCCGTTCGGTGCCTCGTCCCGGCCGGCGGGCGCGTCCGCGTGGCGACGGCGGCGGGAGGGGCGGCCGCTCATCACGGCCGCGCCCAGGAGCAGCAGCGCGCCTCCGCCGAAGGCGTTGGCGAGGCCGTCCCCGAGGCCCTGCCCGTCACCGCCGACGGAGAGGCCGTCCTGGGCCTGGCCCTGGCGGACCATCCACAGCACGGCGAACCCGAGGACGACGACCCCCGCCAGCCCCATGAGCAGCCGCGACCGGAGCACGACCGCGACCAGCGCGAGGAGGGCGGCGATGAGGAAGGGCAGCAGGATCGACCCGAACAGCGGGGCCCCGTCGTCGGTGATGCCGGCGCCGGAGAACAACTCCTCGACGCGGTAGTCGCGCCCCTGGCGGCTTCCGTACCAGGCACGGAACGGGCTCCAGACGGCGGCGGCCGCGCCGATCAGCCCCAGCAGCGAACCGAGTGCGTTGCGGATCATGCCAGGCCCTTCCGGAGAGCGGCCCCGTACCGACGCTACGCCCGGGCAGCCACCGCCGCACGCGGGCGGAGCGGGGCGCCGGGGTTGCGGAGATGCCGTGCGGACGGTCTGCGCCGGGCGGGTGGCTGGTACCGTGACCCGCCGTTGTCCAGGGGGAGGGGTTTGGCCATGATGGCTGGACGTCGTACGCGGCTCACGGCCGTGCTCATCACCGTCGTCTTCGCGCTGACCGGTTTCTCGTCGACCGGCGGGAGCGGCAGCAGCGGGAAGAGCAAGAGCAGTGGTGGCGGCTGCTCCAGTTCCAAGAGCAGCAAGAAGAAGACGCACAGCGGGAGCGGAAGCGGTGGCAGCGGCAGCTCCGCGAGCGCCACGCCGTCCGCGAGCCCGAGCGGCGACCCGGCCACGGCCGTGGTCGTCTCCTGCGCCGCCGCGACCCCGCCGATCACCACGGTCAGGGTGACCTCCCGGCTCGAGCGCCGAGCCACCTTCGAGGTGGAGCTGTACCGGGAGACCGCCTCCGGCTCCGTCCTGGAGGCGAGCACCGCCCGGGTGACCCTGGAGGCACGCGCGAGCGGCACGGTCGACGTCGCCCTCAAGGAGCCGGCGCGCGCCGCCGAGGTCAAGACCTGCCGGACCGGCTCGGTCTCCGTCGTGTCCTCCTCGGCGTCCGCCACCGGCAGCCCCGCGCCCACCTCGTCCTCGGGCGGCTCCACGAGCGGGTCCACGTCGAAGCCCAAGCCGAGGGCCACCAAGCGGCGCTCCTGAACCCCGGAAGGCCCGGCCCCACTCGGCCCGGCCCGGCCCCACTCGGCCCGGCCCTGCCGTGCCCGTGCCGGCGGTCAGCGCAGCCGGTACTCCCCTCCCGGCCGCCGGGAGGCGAACAGCTCCGCCTGCCGCTCCGGCGCCAGGTTCCCGAGCGTGATCAGCGCCGGCGCCTGGTCCAGGGCCTGCCGGAGCGCGGCCCGCTTCGCGGACCACAGCGCCCGTACGGTGCCCTGCACGGCCTCCGTCGGGAAGCCGGCCAGGGTCTGCGCCGACCGGAGCGCCGCCGGAAGCAGCTCCTCGGGCGCCGTCAGCTCCGAGACGAGGCCGATCTCGTACGCCCGCCGGGCGGAGAGCCGTTCGGCCGTGCCCATCAGGGACATCCGGGCGGCCTCCCCGAAGGGCATCCGCTGCGCCATGTAGACGGCCTCGTACGCGCTGACCATGCCGTAGGCGGTGTGCGGGTCGAAGAACGTCGCGCTCTCGGAGGAGACGATGAACTCCGATTCGCCCAGCAGGTAGAAGGCCCCGCCGCACGCCATGCCGTTGACGGCGGCGACCACCGGTTTCCACAGGTCGCCCGCCTTGGGGCCGATCGCCACCAGGGGATCGTCCACCGAGTACGGGGACCCCGGCTGCGGCACGTCCACGCCCCGGTCGATGCCGGTGCAGAACGCGGCCGTCCCCGCGCCCGTCAGCACGACGGCCCGGACCGCGTCGTCGAAGCGGAACTCCTGCCACACCGCGGTCAGTTCGGCGGCCGTCTCCAGGTCGACGGCGTTGTGCCGGCGCTCCCGGTCCAGGGTGACGACCGCGACCCCGGTGGACGCGTCGCGCTCCACCCGCAGCGTCACGGCTTCTCCAGGACCCAGCGCGGCACGGCCATCGCGCCCGTCCCGGTGAACACCACCTGGACGCGCGCCCCGATGCGCAGCCGCGCCGGGTCCACCGAGTCCAGCGGGGCGTCGGCGGAGGTGACGAGGTTGCCGGCCAGCCGGATGTGCGGGGCGTCGGCGAGCTCCACGAGGATCACGTTGTACGGGGCCTGCGCGGCGTACGCGGGCAGCAGCGGCGGGTACGGGCGTACGTAGGACCAGATGCGGCCGCGGCCGCTCATCGGCCGCCACTCGCTCGCGAAGGACCGGCAGTGCGGGCAGCAGGGGCGGGGCGGGAAGCGGAGCCTTCCGCAGTCGGCGCAGGCCTGGACGCGGAGCTCGCCCCGGGCGGCGTACTCCCAGAAGGGCGCGCCGTCCTCGTCGGGCACGGGGAGCAGCAGCGCGTCGGCGGCCGGGGCGGGCGGGGTGGGCAGAGCGGGCGGGGAGCCCGTTCCCGGCACGGGCGTGGTCACGGGGGTGGTCTGGGGCGCGGTCATGGGTCGGCTCCTTCAGGCTCTCAGCAGGATCGCGGACGTCGGGACACCCTCGCCCGCCGTCACCAGGCAGGTCGCGGCGTCCGGCACCTGGGCGGTGGAGGTGCCGCGCAGCTGCTTGACGCCCTCGTTGATCAGGTTGAAGCCGTGGACGTAGGCCTCGCTCAGCCCGCCGCCCCCGGTGTTGATCGGGAGCCGGCCGCCCATCTCCAGCGCGCTGCCCTCGGTGAAGGCGGCGCCCTCGCCGCGCCCGCAGAAGCCGTAGCCCTCCAGGGAGAGCGGGATGAGCGGGGTGAAGGCGTCGTAGATCTGGGCGACGTCCACGTCCTGCGGGCCGAAGTCGGCCTGCTTCCACAGGTGCCGGGCGGCCGTCCAGGCGGGCCCGGTCAGCGGGTCGTCGTTCCAGTAGTTGACCATCCCGTGGTGCTGGGCGGGCAGGCCCTGGGCGGCGGAGTGGACGTAGACGGGCTTCTGGCGGCAGTCACGGGCGCGTTCGGCGGAGACGATCACGCAGGCCAGCGCGCCGTCGGTCTCCAGGCAGTTGTCGAAGAGGCAGAGCGGGTCGCTGATCATGCGGGAGGTCATGTACATCTCGCGGGTCAGCGGGCGCTCGTACATCATCGCGGCCGGGTTCTCGTTGGCCCGGTTGCGGCAGGCCATCGCCACGTTGAAGAGGTGGTCGCGGGTGGCGCCGTACTCGTGCATGTAGCGGCGGGCCAGCATGCCGATCTCGTCGGCGGGGCGCAGCAGGCCGAAGGGCCGGGTCCACTGCCCGGGGGTGGGCAGCTGGACGGCGGTGTTCTTCCAGGGGCGCGGCCCGGAGCCGCGCTTGCGCGAGCGCCAGGCGACGCCGACGGAGGCCTGGCCGGTGGCGACGGCGGCCGCGAGGTGGCCGACGGTGGCGCAGGAACCGCCGCCGCCGTAGCCGATCTTGGAGAAGAAGGTGACGTCACCGGCGCCGATGGCCTTGGCCACCTCGACCTCGTCGGTCTCCTCCATGGTGTACGAGGAGAACGCGTCGACCTCGGCGGGATCCATGCCCGCGTCGGCCAGTGCCGCCAGAATGGCCCGGCAGGCCAGTTCCTTCTCGGACTGCGGCAGTTGTCTGGCAAAGGCGGTCTGGCCGATGCCGACTATCGCCGTAGCGTCCTTGAGCGTTGCCGCCATCGCCACCTCCGGGTGCACCAGTACTGACAGCCGCGAAGGCTACAGCTAATCTGACGGATAGTCAGCTACTGGTGTCGGGGAGGGCGGACGATGGACGAGGGCGCGAACGAAGAGCTGCACGGGGGCCCGAGCGACGGCCTGCGTGACGGCCCGCGCGACGGCCTGCGCGAAGACCGGTACGAAGACCCGGGCGCGCCCCCGCGCGGACCCGCCGCCCGGGACCCCCGCGCGGGACTGGCTCGGCCCACCCGGCCCACCGGGGCCACCGGCGGCCGGGGCGAGGCCGGCGCGGGTCCGGGCCGCGACAACGGGGGCTCGGGCGAGGCCGCCGCAGGTCCTGACGGGCACGACGGCGGCCCCGGCGGGGATCCGCGGGGCGACCTGCGCTGGGGCAGCATCGCGCGGCTGGTCAGGGAGTCCGCCGCCCGGTACGCCGACCGCGAGGCCGTCGTCGACGGCCGCACGCGGATCAGCTACGCCCAGCTCGGCGAACGCGTCGAGCGCGCCGCGGCCGCCTGCGCCGCCGCCGGGGTCGAGCCCGGCGACCGGGTCGCCGTCTGGGCGCCCAACACCCTCGAATGGATCGTCTCCGCCCTCGGTGCCGTCTCGGCGGGCGCCGTGCTCGTCCCCCTGAACACCCGCTTCAAGGGCGCCGAAGCCGCGTACGTCCTCCGGCGCAGCCGCGCCCGGCTGCTCTTCGTCACCGGCACCTTCCTCGGCACCTCGTACGTCGCCTCCCTGCGCCGCGCCGCCGCCGACGGCCCCGGCGCCGGGCCGCTGCCCGGGCTGCCGCACCTGGAACAGGTCGTGGTCCTCGCCGACGACGCCCCCGACTCCTTCCGCACCTGGAAGGACTTCCTCGCGGGCGGGGACACCGTGAGCGCCGAAGCCGTCCGCGAGCGCGCCGAGGCAATCCCCTCCGACGCCCCCTCCGACATCATCTTCACCTCCGGCACCACCGGCAGCCCCAAGGGCGCCGTCATCACCCACGCCCAGTCCCTGCGCTGCTACGCCGTCTGGAGCGAGCTCGCCGGACTGCGCGAGGGCGACCGCTATCTGATCGTGAACCCCTTCTTCCACACCTTCGGCTACAAGGCCGGGATCATCGCCTGCCTGATGCGTGGGGCCACGATGATCCCGCAGCCCGTCTTCAACGTGGACACCGTCCTCGCCAACGTCGCCGCCGAGCGGATATCCGTGCTCCCCGGGCCGCCCACCCTCCACCAGTCGCTCCTCGACCACCCCCAGCGCGACCACCACGACCTGTCCGCCCTGCGCCTCGTCGTCACCGGAGCGGCCGTGGTCCCGCTCCAGCTCGTCGAACGGCTCCGCGGCGAGCTGCACATCGCCACCGTCCTCACCGCCTACGGGCTCTCCGAGGCCAGCGGCATCGTCACCATGTGCCGCCGCGCCGACCCGGCCCGCGTCATCGCCGAAACCTCCGGCCGGCCCATCCCCGGCACCGAGCTGCGCATCGCCGGCCCCGACGGCACGCCGCAGCCCGCCGGGACGGCGGGTGAGGTGTGGGTACGCGGACACCACGTCATGCGGGGCTACTTCGAGGACGCCGCCGAGACGGCGGCGGCCGTCACCCCCGAGGGCTGGCTGCGCACCGGCGACGTCGGAGTCCTGGACAGGGGCGGGAACCTGCGCATCACCGACCGGATCAAGGACATGTTCATCGTCGGCGGCTTCAACGCCTACCCCGCCGAGATCGAGCAGCTCCTCGGCCTCCACCCGGACATCGCGGACGTCGCGGTGGTCGGCGTGCCCGACCCGCGCCTCGGCGAGGTCGGCAAGGCGTACGCCGTCCGCCGCCCCGGCTCCACCCTCACCTCCGACGACCTGATCGCCTGGTCCCGGCGCGAGATGGCCAACTACAAGGTCCCGCGCGCCGTGGAGTTCGTCGCCGAACTGCCCCGCAACGCGAGCGGCAAGGTCCTCAAACGGGAACTCCGCACCCGCCGGGACCCGGGGGCGGCGGTCTAGGGGTGTGGTGACAGTGCTGCTCCCAGGGGCCCGGCGTGCTCCACCGTCCGCTACGCGGCCGTGTGCCAGGGGCATCCGGACGGGTGAAAGCGTCGACGGTTTCGTGGGGTCGTCGCGGGCGCCGCCGCCCTCTCCGGTCCCACCCGTCCGCACCATCCGCACGGGATTGCGGCATACTCTGCGTGTCCACATGGACACTCACTGTGATTGCCCGACGGAAGGACCCGTCCATGAGCGAGCCGCAGGCCACCGAGCAGCAGATCCGCGAGGCCTTCTCCGCCGCCGCGCCCATCATCCTGGCCCCCGGTCCCAAGGAGCCGCCCACCCAGACCCCGCCAACCCCGAACGACATCTGGGAGCTGCCGGGCGGTACCGCCTGGGTGTACTACGCCGAGGGCAGCAACCGGCTGACCAGGCCCGTGATCGCCGCCGACGGCTTCAACGTGGGGCCGAGCAGCATCGAGATGCTGTGGCAGGGCCTGGACTGGGGGCAGTACGCCTTCTTCAGTGAGCTGCGCCGCCGCGGGCACGACCTGATCGTCCTCGGCTTCCACGAGCGCAGCGCCGCGATCCAGCGGAACGCGGACACCGTGATCGCAGCGATCCTCCAGGCCGTCGCCACGCGGGAGGGTGACCACCGGCTCGCCGTCGGCGGCTTCAGCATGGGCGGCCTCGTCACCCGCTACGCCCTCACCAAGATGGAGCACGAGCGGATCGACCACCAGACCGGCCTCTACTGGTCGTACGACACCCCGCACCGCGGCGCCTGGATCCCCCTCGGCCTCCAGGCGTTCGCGCACTACTCGCGGAAGCTCAACGACGGCTTCTCGAACCAGATCAACAGCCCGGCCGCCCGGCAGCTGCTGGCCCTCCACATCGAGGAGTGGGACGGCAAGCCCCGCCAGGACGAACTGCGCGAACAGCTCCTCGCCGAGCTGGACCGGATGGGCAACTGGCCCGCGATCCCCCTGAAGATCGGCGTCGCCAACGGCGTCGCGACCGGTCAGGGCAACGGCATCAAGCCCGGCGGCCACGCGGTCGAGGGCAAGGGCCTGACCATCCTGGGAACCCACCTCTACGCGCAGCGCAGCGGCGACAACCAGCTCGTCGCGAACCTGCGGCTGGTGACCCCGCCGCCGGCCAAGGAGGTGCGGACCGACGGCCTGCCCGAGATCGACGGGGCCCCCGGCGGCACTCTGGAGGGCTTCGGCATCCTGGCCGACAAGCTCAACGAGCTGCCCCCGTTCCTCGGGTTCAAGACCAACGCCCCCATCCGGCACCACGCGTTCGTGCCCTCCGTCAGTGCCGTCGCCGTCCGCGACGTGACCACCGACGCCGACCTGTACGTCGACATCCACGGCCTCGCGCCGGAGTCGAGCGAACTCGACGACTTCCGGCTCGCCTCGCAGAACCAGCCGCACACCCTGATGACCGCGGAACTCGGTGGCTGGATCGTCGAGCAGATCGAGAACCTCGGCTAAGGCCACGATGCCGGTGCCCGCGGACCGCGTCCGCAACCGGAGCGGGCCCGGCGACCGTGGTCGCGACCGTGCTGGTCGCCGCCTTCATCTAGGGGTGGTGACCAGCGCTTTCACCACACCCCCGGCCGGCCGGTTTCCGGGCCAGGACGAGGCGCCAGCGCGGGGCGCCGCCGGGGAGGCGGCCGAAGGGTTCCAGCGGGGCCGTCTCCACGGTGAAGCCCGCCGCCTCCAGGTCGGCGCGGACCGGGCCCAGGGGGAACGTCCGGTAGTACATGACGAACGGCGGCCGCCAAAGGGCGTTGCGCACCCGCATCGCCGCGTCGAAGCCCGCCAGCGCCCACCACGCGGGGTGGCGGAGCGGGATCGGCGCGCCGATCGGGAAGGCGAACAGGCCGCCCGGGCGGAGCGCGCCGTGCACCCCGGCGAAGAGAGCCGGCCGCTCGGCCGGCAGGAAGTGTCCGAAGGCCCCGAAGCTCACCGCCAGGTCGTACGCGTCCCCGAGCCCTGACGGCAGCGCCAGCGCGTCGGCCCGTACGAAGTCCACCCGCTCGTCCGGATGCGCCCGCCGGGCCTGCGCCAGCATGCCCGCACTGAGGTCGACCCCGGTCACCCGCTCCCGGCAGAGCCGGCGCAGCATGCCGATCGCGGCGCCTGTCCCGCAGCAGAGGTCCAGCCCGGCGCCGAAGGAGCCCTCCCGCGCGGCGAGGGCCTCCTCGACGGCGTCGAGCATCCGGTCGGGGGTGCGGAAGGGGGTGTGGTCGAACTTCGGCGCGAGGAGGTCGTAACCGCGCTCGACGGAGGAAAACGCCTGCACGGCGAGTTCGCGGACGCTCGGCCCCTGGGAGGTGAACACCCCCCCAGCGTAGTGACCGGCCCTGCCCGGCGGGTCCTGTGACCCGGACCGGCGCCGTCCGTACGCGGGATGCCGCCGGCCGCCCGCATCCGGGTCCGGACATGGGCGTGCGGCGGTCGCGATGGCTCCCCCTCCGGGCCACCGCGACCGCCGTCCCCCCCCGTTGTCCCCCGTAAGTCCTCTTAAGCTCTCGTGCCGCGTGCCGTGTCCGCCCGGGTTACGGGCGGGGGCCGGACGCGTGGTTGTCCAGCGTCTGGATCTGCTCCTCCGCGGGCTGGCTACCGTCGAGCGGTACCTCCGCGGGCTGTGCCGCGGGCCTCTCCAGCGGCTTGATCTCGACGCCCGAGGCGTGGTTGTCGAGCGGCACGATGTTCTCGTTCGTCGTCATCGGATCTCCTGATGGGTGGGTAGGGCCCGTTCGGCGATTCCCCCGCGGACCGCCGAACGGGTGGTCCTCCAACCGACCCTCCAGTCCCCCCGGCGCGGCGGGTCGATGCACTAATCGTGCCGGGCGGCGATAAACGAACGATGAACGTCCCGTTCATCGCCCGGCGGCGCAGGTCAGGGCCGCTTCCGGGCGTACGGGTCCGGCGCCGGACCGGTCAGGCGCCGGCCCGGTCAGGCGGCGATCTCGGGGTCCAGCAGCGCCCGTACCTCGGACAGCTCCGCGGAGTCCAGCTGTTCGAAGACCGCCTCGGCGTCCCGCCAGCAGGCCCGCGCCCGGTCCGACTGGCCCAGCCGCAGCAGCGCCTTGCCCAGCACCGTCAGCACGGTGGCCCGGCGCCACTCCCCGCCGATCCCGCGCAGCGCGATGGCCTGCTCGGCGTGCGAGGCGGCCAGCGTCGGCCGGCGCGCGGCCAGATGGGCCTCGGCGAGCCGGAAGTGCGTCACGCCCTCCCACAGGGGCTGGCGGTTGTCGTGGAACAGCGACAGTGCCTCGGTGAGCTGTGCCAGGGCCTCGCCGAGCCGGCCCGCCTGGGTGAGCGCGATGCCCAGCGCGTAGCGGCCGTTGGCCAGGCGCAGGGTCAGGCCCATCCGGTCGTAGACGGCGATGCCCTGCCGGGCGAGGTCGATCGCGCTCGTCAGGCGGCCCAGCTCCACGTGGATGCGGGAGAGGTTGCACAGGGCGCTCGCCTCGCCGATGTGGTTGCCGTCGGCGCGGAAGTTCTCTATGGCCTCCAGCAGGTAGCGCTCGCCGTCCGCGTGGCGGCCCTGGTAGAGGGCGATGATCCCGCGGTCGTTGGGCGCCCAGCAGCTGGGCAGCGGGTCGCCGGCCGCGCGGGCGAGCGCGGTGGCCTGCCGGGCCTCCTCGTCCGCCTCGGCGAACCGGCCGGCGACGAGGTGGGTGTTGGTGAGGGTGGTGCGGGCCCGGCCCTCGGCGCGGGGGTCGCCGGCGCCGTGCGCGGCGTCGCGCAGGGCGGTCGCGGCCGACTCGTACTGCTTGGAGTTGGCGCCGGACTCGGCGAGGTCCTTGGCCGCCCACAGCAGGTCCACGGCCCGGCGCAGGACCCGCGTCCCGTCGCGGTCCTGGCGTACGGCGCCCTGCCGGACGCAGGCCAGCAGCGGGTCGGCCTCGGCGTACAGCCAGTCCAGCGCGGCGCGCGGATCGGTGAAGACCAGCCCGGGGTGGCGGGTGGCGGACAGGTGCGCGGGCAGCCGGTCGCCGGGGCGCTCCAGGGCGTACACCCCGGAGGCGGTGGCCAGGTAGAAGTCCAGCAGCCGGTCGAGGGCGGCCTCGCGTCCGCTCGGGGGCTGCTCGTCGCGCTCGGCGCACGCACGCGCGTAGAGGCGTACGAGGTCGTGGAAGCGGTAGCGGCCGGGAGCGGCGGATTCGAGCAGGGAGCAGTCGACTAAAGCCTCCAGGAGGTCCTCGGTGTCCTGCTCGGGCAGGTCGAGGACGGCGGCGGAGGCGGCGAGGGAGATGTCGGGGCCGTCGGCGAGGCCCAGGAGGCGGAAGGCGCGCTGCTGGGCGGGCTCCAGCTGGCCGTAGCCCAGCTCGAACGTGGCCTTGACGGCGAGGTCGCCGGCCTGGAGCTCGTCGAGGCGGCGGCGCTCGTCGGCGAGCTTCGCGGCGAGGACGGACACGGTCCAGGTGCGGCGGGCGGCGAGCCGGGAGGCCGCGATGCGGATGGCGAGCGGCAGGAAGCCGCAGGCGCCGACCACGTCGAGGGCGGCCTGGCGTTCGGCGCCGACGCGCTCGGCGCCGACGATCCGGGTGAACAGCTGGAGGGCCTCCTCGGGGCTCATCACGTCGAGGTCGACGAGGTGGGCTCCGGCGAGGCCCGCCATGCGGACGCGGCTGGTGACGAGCGCGGCGCAGCCCGCGGTGCCGGGCAGCAGCGGGCGGACCTGGGCTGCGTCGCGGGCGTTGTCGAGGAGGACCAGGACGCGGCGGCCGTCGAGGGTCGAGCGGTAGAGCGCGGCCCGCTCGGCGGGGGAGTCGGGGATGGCGGTGTCGGGGGTGCCGAGCGCGCGCAGGAAGGAGCCGAGGACGGCGACGGGTTCGGCGGGGCGCGGCTCGGTGCCCTGGAGGTCGACGTACAGCTGGCCGTCGGGGAAGTGCGGGCGGGCGGCGTGGGCCACGTGCACGGCGAGGGTGGTCTTGCCGACGCCGCCGATCCCGGCGAGCGCGGAGACGGCCATGACCTGGCCCGCGCCGGCGGTGCCGGACAGGATGCTGCCGAGTTCGTCGACGAAGCTGCTGCGGCCGGTGAAGTCGGCGACGGTGGCGGGCAACTGGGCGGGCCTTACCTGGACGGACGCCGCTGCGGGCGCCGGGTCCTCGGCGCGGGCGAGGTCGGCGTCGGCGTTGAGGATGCGCTGCTGGAGCGCGGAGAGCTCGGAGCAGGGGTCGACGCCGAGCTCGTCGGCGAGGAGCCGGCGGGTGTCGGCGTACACGGCGAGGGCCTCGGCCTGGCGGCCGCTGCGGTAGAGGGCGAGCATCAGCAGCTCGCGCAGGCGCTCGCGCAGCGGGTGCGCGGCGGTCAGCGCGGTGAGCTCGGACACCGCCTCGGCGTGCTGGCCGACCTCTAGGTCGAGGTCGAGCCGGGTCTCCACGAGCTGGAGCCGCCATTCCGCGAGCCGGGTCCGCTCGGTCTCCGCGTGCGGCCCGGGGACCGCGGCGAGGGGCTCGCCGTCCCACAGGTCCAGGGCGCGGGCCAGCAGCGTACGGGCGAGGCCGCGGTCCCCGGCGGTACGGGCCGTCTCGGCTTCGGCGGCCAGGGCGCGGGCCACGCCGAGGTCGAGGGTGGCGGTGGAGCGCAGGCGGATGGCGTAGCCGCCGGACTCGGTGACGAGCAGCCCGGGGTCGAGGACCTTGCGGAGGCGGGAGGCGTACGTACGGATGGTGGCGAGGGCCTGCTGGGGCGGGTCATCGCCCCAGATGGCGTCGATCAGCTCGGGCGCGGTGGCGGTGCGGCCGTCGCGGAGCAGGAGCGCGGCGAGCAGGGCGCGCTGCTGGGGGGTACCGGAGGGCAGCGCCTCGGCGCCGCGCCAGGCCCGGACGGGGCCGAGGACGGCGAACCGGGACCCGGGGACAGGGGTTGGGGGGGCCTCGGGAGCGGCGGCGCCGGTTCCGGGGGCGGTGGCGGCGTGGGCGGCGGGGCCTCCGGCGGGCGTGGCGGGGCCCGCTCCGGCCGTCGCGGGGCCGGAACCGGCGGGGCGGGCTCTGCCGACTGCGGGCCGGGTGGCTTGGGAACGGGCGGCGGCGTGGGTGGCGGCGGCCGTGGTCCCGGCGCCGACGGCCGTGGCCCCGGCGCCGGTGGCCGCGGGGCTGGTGCCCGCGGAGCCGGTCCGGGCCGCCTCGGGGTGGTTCCGCGGCTGCGGGATGGCCGGTACGCCGTCCATCTGTCGTCCCCCCTGCCTTCCGTGGTTGTAAGGGCCAGTCTGCCCTGTGTCGCGCGCACACGTCAGCCCGTCACGTGCCGATCCGCGTCCAACTAGCTGACGGTTCGTCAGATGGGCGCTACCGTATGAGTCATGGAGACCTTCCCGAAGATCATCTCGGTGGACGACCACACGGTTGAGCCCCCCCACGTCTGGCGGGACCGGCTCCCGTCCAAGTACCAGGACGCCGGCCCCCGGGTCGTCCGCGCCCCGCTGAAGGAAATGACCTTCCTCGGCGGGAAGTTCGCCCCCGTCATGGGGGCCAGGGGCGACGACGGCCCGATCGGCGACTGGTGGGTGTACGAGGACCTGCACCGCCCGCTCACCCGGCTGGACACGGCCGTCGGGTACGACCGCGACGAGATCAAACTGGAAGTCATCACCTACGAGCAGATGCGCCCGGGGTCCTTCTCGGTTCCCGAACGGCTCGCGGACATGGACGTCAACCACGTCCAGTCGGCGCTCTGCTTCCCCACCTTCCCGCGCTTCTGCGGCCAGACCTTCACCGAGGCCAAGGACCGGGAGCTGGGACTCCTCGGCGTACGGGCCTACAACGACTGGATGGTGGAGGAGTGGTGCGGCCCCGACGCCCACGGCCGGCTCATCCCCCTCACCCTGGTCCCGCTGTGGGACGCCCGCCTCGCCGCCGCGGAGGTCCGCCGCAACGCCGCCCGGGGCGTGCGTGCCGTCGCCTTCTCCGAGATACCCCCGCACCTGGGCCTGCCGTCCATCCACACGGACGACTGGGACCCCTTCCTGGAGGCGTGCAACGAGACCGGCACGGTCATCGCCATGCACATCGGCTCCTCCTCCCGCATGCCGTCCACCTCGGCGGACGCCCCGCCGGCGGTCGGGTCCACCATCACCTTCGCCAACTGCTGCTTCTCGATGGTCGACTGGCTGATGAGCGGCAAGTTCGAGCGCTTCCCCAACCTGAAGATCATGTACGCGGAGGGCCAGATCGGCTGGATCCCGTACATCCTGGAGCGCGCGAACGTGGTCTGGGAGGAGAACCGCGGCTGGGGCGGGGTCGCCGACAAGGTCCTGCGCCCGCCGTCGGAGCTCTTCGCCGAGCACGTCTTCGGCTGCTTCTTCGACGACGCCTTCGGCCTGAAGAACCTGGACGCGATCGGCGTCGGCAACGTCCTGTACGAGACGGACTACCCGCACTCGGACTCGACGTGGCCCAAGTCCCGCGAGGTCGGCGAGGCCCAGATGGGCCACCTCGCCCCGGACGTGGTGGACCGCATCGTCCGCGGCAACGCGATCGACCTCCTGTCCCTCACCCAGGACGGCCTGTGGCCGGGGCCGGGGGCGTGAGACGGGCCTGATCCCGGGCAACGCCCGACCGCTGCCCGCGCAGGCGCCCGAGCGGGCTGCGGGTCTCGATACCGCCTCCCGCGGTGGGGACCGGACGGCGCGCACGGTGGACCTCGCCGGCCTGCCTCCCTGTCGCGGAGGCGGCTGGTCGTGCACGGGGAGCCGGAGTTGGCGGCGTTGCCGCTGCGGGCGCTGACGAGCGGGTCGTGTTGGAGGGCCCGCTCCTGCTACGGTCACCCGTTCGCCGAGGAGGTCATGATGACTGCTTCCCTGCCTGTCGCTGCCCGCGTGGACCTGCGCCGTCATCCGGTCGAAGACGTGCTGGGGCGCGTGGAGCAGGCCCTGCACGTGCGATTGGATCGGCAGGCGCTGGTACGTAAGCGCCGTTCTTTGGGCGGCCGAACGGAGCGGGATACGTGGGTGCGTATCGAGCGGCGGGGATTCGAGCGGATCGGCCCGCAGGGCTGGAACGGGACGGAGGCCGCCGCCGTCCTGCAAGGGGTCGCGATGCCCGAGTGGTACCAGGGCGTGGCGTGGCGCGAGCCGGGCGAACCGGTGATGTGGCGGGCGGATGAGCTGGAGCTGCTTGCATCGCAGCCTGTCGCCAAGGGCGCCCTGGTGCTCGAAGATCCGGGTCTGCCGGATACGTGGTGGGAGGCGCTGAACGGCTCTCTGGACGCCCTTGCCGGACAACGGACACCGCGGATCGCGACGCCGGACACGGTGACGATCACCCAGGAGCAGGTGACGCAGAAACTCGGCGAGGTCTTCCCCGTTGTCACCGATACGCGGATCGAGCGGTGGGCGCCGGCTCATGCGGATCTGACCTGGGCCAACGTCATGGGACCGGAGTTCTCCGTCATCGACTGGGAGGACTGGGGCGTGGCGCCCCGGGGCCTGGACGCCGCGACGCTGTGGGGCAATGCGCTGGCCGTCCCGGCGCTCGCGGACCGCGTCCACCAGGAGCGGCGTGCGGACTTGGAAGGCCGGGACGGCAAGCTGATGTCGCTGTTCTTCCTGTCGAAGATCGTCGGACCCCACGCGTACGAGGAGGATCCGCTGCTGGTGCCGGCCCGGAAGGAGGCCGAGCGTCTGGTGGCCCAGCTTCAGCTCTGAGGGTGCCCGTGGAGGGCGCGCAGGTACTGACTGACGGCAGTGGTGTCCACCTCCGCGCCCAGGGCCTGGACCAGCTGGGCCAGGTGGCCGGGGTTGTCGGTGCCGACGGCCACCGCGGCAGCACTCGGCAGGTGGAACGCCGTACGGAACGCTGCCTGCACGCGGGACAGGCCATCGTGGGGCGGTCGGAGGAACGGGCGAGGGTCGAAGTCCTCCCAGACCTTTACGTTGCCACCCCCGAAGGGACTCATGCCCCAGGTCTCGCCCGCCTGCCAGGCATGGCGCAGGACCGCCGTGGAGTCGAGGAGGTCGATGCCCACGAGGAACCCGGCCCGGATCATGAGGACGTCCGGAGACGGCAGGTCGTCCACCCTGGCCGTGCCGAGCGGCCGGGTGTCCCAGGAAGACACACCCCATGTGTGGCACAGGCCGTCGCGGGCCGCGTCGACCAGGGCGGTGCAGGCGCTGCCGAGGAGGGCGTGGGCATCGGCCGGGGACAGGCTCGTGAGGCTCCGTTCGGGGTTGTGGAGGAGCACGGTGTCAGGTTCCCTGCCGAGTTCTCGGGCCGCCTTCTCGATGGCCGGGCGCAGCCTGCTCGGATCGAGGGAGTGCTCAACCCCTCCGGCGCCCGGGAAGAAGCCCACTTTCGTGGAGAGGGCGAACTTCGGCAGCAGATCAGCGGCCGTCTCGGCCAGTACCGCGTGTGAGCGGAAGCCGAGGTAGGCAATCGCGGTGTCCAGGGCGGTGACGCCGAGGTCGAGTGCGGCCGTCAGGATGTCGCGGTGGTGACGAGACCGGTGTAGGCCGAGGACAAGGCGGGGGTCAGCTCCGTGCACAGTTCCTCCCTCAGCAGGATCTCGGCGAGCTGTTCCACGTCCAGGCCGGTCTTCTCGGCGGCGTCGGCGATATCGACGGGGTGGCCGCTCAGCAGCAGGGCGAGCGCGGGGTACGCCTTGCCGGAGAAGGAGAGGCTCTTGCCCGCGGCGAGGACATCCACGGTGTCGCGGTGCTGCTCGATCACGGGCTCGAAGTCGGTGACGCACACGACGGCCGCGGGCTTGCCGAACAGGCCGGTGGCCGGGACGTGCCGGGCGGCCAGGCGTTCCCGCTCGCGGGCATCGAAGAAGTCCTGCGGGGTCAGCTTCGTGGCCATCTCGGCGACGGCGTCGGCCAGGAGCCGCTGCTGCCCCTCCCACTGGCCGGGGGAGTTCCATCGGTCCAGGTCGTACCGGAACAGCTCCTGCGTGCGGGCTCGGTCGGCGAGCCAGGCCAGCCAGTTCACTCCGACACGCTTCACGATGCCGAAGGTGGCGTGCAGGCTGTAGCCATCGCCCTGGTCATCCCGGGTGGCCTGGTGCCAGAAGCCGCGGGGGATGTGCATCACGTCGCCGGGCTCCATGACGCCCTGCCACACGATCTCGTCGCTGGGCTCGGAGTTGGGGGCGGAGTCGCGGTACATCGGCGCCTTGCGCGAGGTCTCGCGGACTCCCCAGCTCTTGCGGCCTGCGAGCTGGACGATCACGACGTCGTGGTCGTCCCAGTGGAGCTTGAAGCCGCTGGCGTCCTGCGTGGTCAGATAGGCGTTCACCTGCACCAGCTCACGGGCCCACCACTGGAGCGCGCGGCACGTGGCTTCCATGGCCGGGTCGAAGAAGTCGACCTCGTCCAGAACCATGGTGCAGCCCTCGCGCATCAGCCCACCGACGCGGCGCATGTCGGCCATGGGGATGGCCTGTCCCCGCCGGGTGACGGAGGGGTGGATGTAGCGGCCGGGGTGCAGTTCGGCCCCGTCCTGGAAGATGCGGAACTGGGGCGTGGTGACGCTGCGGCGCATCACCAGGTCCAGCAGCTTCCTGGGGTTGAGCAGGCGATCGAGCAGATCGAGATCTTCGATCGTTCCCCGGGCGAAAGCGGCTCCGAGTTCCCTGGGGCCGTCCCAGCCGAGGGCTTTCTCCATCGCGGTGACGAAGTGGTGCTCCACGTGTTCCTCCGGTCTGCGTCGTAGGCGTGAAGGCCGGGGGCCCGCCGTGGATGACGAGCCCCCGGTTGGTGCTGTGGCGTGCTGGTGGCGCTACTCCTGCGGGAGGTTCAGGCCGTCGCGGTTCTCGCCGTCGTCGCCCGCGGAGGTGCCCGTGGAGTCGGACTCCGCCGCCGCGGCGGTGAAGCGGTCCTGGACCTTGATCAGGCTCTCGACGTCGATCAGCAGGTCCTCCTTCTGCGCTGCCATGTGTGTCTCCGTTTCCTGGAAGTCCAGGGCCGACGGGTGCCGGCCCAGCCCCCGATGGGGCGTGCCCCACCCGCCCTGTTGTGTGCGGGCGGGTGAGGAGCAGGGGTGGCATGAGGCCACGGATCGAGCGACCTCGGGACTGTGCCGGAAGCGGGTTGCTCGTCAGAGGCCGGGATCACCGGCGATGGCCAGGGTGACCACCAGGACGATGACGGCAGCGGCGCAGGGGAGCACCGCGATGTGTTGGCGCCAGCCCCAGGGAGCTCGGCCACGTACCCGGGAATCCCGCTCTCAAGGGGTTTTCACCGTCGGGAAGTGGTCACCGCGCCGTCCCCGGCGTGATGGATGCCGGCCGAAGGGCACCGGCCGACGAGGACGTACCGCCACAGCGGGGGCACTCGCACGGGGGGTAGCGGCCGCGGGTGGAGAGGATGTCGAACGGGTCGCCTTCCAGGACCCGCGTGCTCGGCGACCACGTCCGGCCCGAGTCCCTCGACACCCGGATGCTCATCAGGACGCGGGGTTCTAAGCCCAGGTCAGGGGATCTCCCGAGGGCCGTTCGCTCTGTGTCAGGAGTGCTCGCCCCATGGTTCAAGGTGGTCGTCCTCGGTCGCTTCGCCATGTCCAGAAGCATCGCGATCAGCGCGACGGGGCAGAAAGGCCCAGCGGATTACCCAACTTGGGTAACATCACAGTCGGTTGAGTCCTTGAAGCGATCCGTAGTCTTCCTCCGGAGCGTGCCTGATGCCCGAGTCACGTCGGACGAAGGAGCTACCGGCACGTCTGCTCACTGATCCCGAGATGATCGACGCGTGCCGCGCGCGCGATTGCGCGAGCGTCTTTCGCCTGGTCAAGGGACGCGCAGGCATCTATCCGTCGATGATCGCGCGCCAGTGTGAGCTGACGCCGAGCCGGGTGGGGGAGGTGATCGCGGGCCGGCGGCAGCTCCTCCACATGGACGTGGTCGAGCGGATTGCCGATGGGTTGCGCATCCCGGGGCACATGCTCGGGCTTGCCCGACGGGAGTGGGAGACGCCGGTCGCGCTCGCCGTGGCAGAGCGAGAGCCACCGGAGTCGGTGCACCCGCCTGCCGGGCTCAGGCCGTTTGCAGCCTTACCCGGGGTGGAGGTCGACAGCATCCTTGCCCTGGCTGCCGGGACCAAGCCGAGCCCTTCCACTCTTCAGGCGCTCCGGTCCGCGATCGAGGACTACTGGCGACGCGACGACGAGCACGGAGGGGAGACCCTTCGACCGGCCGTCGTCGGCCAGCTGCGCTACGTCGAAGGGCTTCTGAAGGGCCAGCGGCCGACGCCGATACAGAACGGCCTCTACGGCATCGCGGCGGAGCTGGCGCGGCTGACGGGTTGGACGTACTTCGATGCCCGCCAGTACCAGCAGGCCCGCGCGTACTTCTCGGAGGCTCTGCAACTGGCCAGAGAGACTGACGACCAGCCGTTCATGGCCAACGTGCTGGCCTGCATGAGTCTGCAAGCGACCTACCAGGACAAGCCGGCGGACGCGCTGGCACTGGTGTCTGCCGCCCAGGACCAGGCCCGTACCGCCGGCGGGGCGACGCCGAGAGTGCGGGCGATGCTGGCCATGCGCGAGGCCTTCGCCCACGCGACCTTGGGGGACCGGAAGGCGACGCACAACGCGATCTCCGAGGCCCACAGTCAGTTCGAGCGCATCCACGAGGGCGCCCCGGACCCGGCATGGGTGACGTACTTCGATGAGCCGAAGCTCATCGTGGACACCGGCATTGCGCACGGCCGTCTTGGCGAGGCAGCGATTGCCGAACCGCTGATCGCGGATGCGCTGGCGCGGGAGGATCCCGCGAACCAGCGTGGCCGGGCGTTCCATGCCTTCTGGCTGGCCCGCACGCAGCTCCAGCGGGGCAAGCTCGACCAGGCGTGCCACACGGCGATAGAGGCCCTGGTGCCTGCCGCAGCGGTGTCGTCCGAGCGGGTGGCCGGGCACCTTCGCGAGTTCTACGAGCAGCTTGCGCCCTATCGCGAGGTGCCGGCCGCAGTTGCCTTCGAGGCAAGGCCCATGGGCAGTTCCCAGGCCCACGCGTCCGTGATGAAGCGGTGGCGCCACATCATCAGGACCTCTTGGCGGTCGTTGAGCACGGCGGCCACGGCCAGGTGGCGGAGCTTGACGACGTGGTGTTCCCAGCGGTGGCCGTCCGGCGTCTCGATGTCGGTGAGCCACAGGTTCACCCACTTGTTTTCGTAGATCGGACGTTCCCCGTGGATCTTCCACTGCATCGCTGCGGCCCCTCTCGATCGGCCTCCAGCATCGCAGAGCCAGGCTGAACTCCGGTGGGGTTCAAGCAAATTCGCGTCACAGTGACGAATATGGTGCGGGACGCGCGGAGGGCCGGAGCGACGGGCCACACCCGCTGCGCCCGTGAGGGAATGCCAGGAACATCCCTCGTCCGAGTCGTCGGACGAGGGATGTTGATGTCAGGACGCCGCAGTGGTGGAGGCATCTGACCAGCACCGCATTGGCGTTTCGGCTCGCGAGGATGTGCTCCGGTGTGACCGCACGTGACGGGAGGTGACCCCGTCTTCGCCCAGTGGCTCACCTTGCACCGGGCGGGGGGTGCGGGGCATGCTTCGCCGGGGCAAAGGGGAGTGATCATCGTGCCGGTTGACAAGCGGTCCGTGGTGACGGCGGTGTTGTGTGCCGTGGCGGCGTTGGGTGCCTCCGCCGTCGTGGCCGAGCTGGCGCCGCCGCCCGAGGGGGCCGCTCCCGTACGGGCGAAGGCCGCGCCGACCGCTACCGCCGGGGACTCGTCACGATCGCAAGCGGCGAAGCCGCAGCTCTCGACCCCGCCGACGTTGACCCTGCCGCCCGCCGTGGTGCCGAAGCCGGGCGGGCCCGCGGCGTTCACCGGAGCCCTGTTCACGAAGGGCCTGGACGGCGACCACTTCTGCACCGCGACCGTCGTGCAGAGCCCCGGCCGCAACCTCGTCATCACCGCCGGGCACTGCCTGCTCGACGGGGAGCAGGGTGAGGGCGGTGCCGTCTTCGCACCCGCGTACGCGAACGGTGTCGCGCCGTACGGCACGTGGAAGCTGGAGCGGGTCTTCGAGGACGACCGCTGGTCGGAGGGCACCGACGACGCCTACGACCTGGCCTTCGCCCGCCTCGCCCCCGACGACCGGGGCCGGGCCGTCGAGGACGTGACCGGCGCCGCGCCGCTGGACACCAGCGGCCGGGTCGGCGAGGAGGTCACCGTCACCGGCTACCCCGCCGACCGCAAGGTGCCCCGTACCTGCACGGCGGTCGCGGTCCGCGAGAGCGCCACCGAGCAGCGCTTCGACTGCGCGGACTTCCCCGGCGGTACCAGCGGCAGCGCCTGGATCGCCCGCGACGGGAAGATCATCGGCATCCTGACGGGCGGCGACACCGACGACGTGTCGACCAGCACCGTCCTGGGGCCGTACGCGGCCTCGCTGTACGCCAAGGCCACCGCCGGCCGGTAGTGCGGCAGCGGGGCAGCGCGGCAGCGGGCGCGCCGGGGCTCAGGCCGGCAGGCCCAGGTGGACCGGTTCCGCGGGGGTGTCCGCGAGGAGCTCCGGGAGGCGCGGGGGCCACAGCGGTTCGCCGAGGGCGGCCAGGTGCTCCGGGGAGAGCCACTGCCAGTGGATGCCGGGGGACTCCAGGACCGGTTCGCGCCGCGGGCCGGTGGTGACGTAGATGTGCTCGTGCTGGCGGACCGGGACGCCCTGGTGCAGGGCGAGGGTCGGCGAGAGGCGGGCGGTGCGGACCGCGGGGTAGAGGCCGGCCACCGTGCCGATCGCCAGGGTGGCGGCGAAGCCGCCCGTACCGCCCAGAGGGGGACCACCCAGGGGAGGTCGCCCGCCGCGGCGTACACGGCCGTGGCCGCGCCGCCCAGGGCGATGCCGGCAAGGCCGCCCAGCCCGGACAGGATCAGGATTGAGCAGGTGTGGGAGGACGGCACGAGCTACTCCACCAACGCCGTCCGGGTCACCCTCAGCAAGCTCCGCGTGAAGCTGGGCGAGCCGCCGCTGATCGAGACCGTGTCCGGCGCGGGCTACCGGATCGCCCGGTGAGGCGCCGGCCCCGCCTCCTGCCGCGGACCGAGCGCGGCCGCCTCACCGCCCTGTACGGGTCGCTGCTGCTCCTCGCGGGCGGCGGCCTGGTGGCGCTGGTCTACGTCCTGGTCGGGCAGGGCCTGTACTCCAGCGTCACCGGCGTCGTCCGCACGGTGAGCCCCGCCTACCAGGACCTCACCAAGGGCGCCGCGGTGGAACCGGCGGGGGCGTGGGCACCGGCGCAGAGGCTCCCCCCGGGCGCGGCCCCCACCGCCGACCAGCTGAAGAGCTACGCCTTCACGCGCAACGTCTCGGACGCCGTCACCGACGCCACGCAGCACCGGCTGCTGGTCGTCTCGCTCCTCGCCCTCGCCGTCTTCGCGGTGCTGTCGATCTGGCTCGCCTGGTGGATGGCCGGCCGGGTGCTGCGCCCCGTCGGGGTGATCACCGAGACCGCACGCCGCCTCTGCGGCGAGAACCTCGACGAGCGGATCTCCCTCGACGCGCCGCCCGGCGAGCTCAAGGAACTCGCCGACACCTTCGACGCGATGCTGGGCCGGATGGAGCACCTGGTCTCCGCCCAGCGGCGGTTCGCGGCGAACGCGGCGCACGAGCTGCGCACGCCGCTGGCGGTGCAGCGGGCGGCCGCCGAGATCGGGCTGGCCGGGGACCCGCCGCCGGAGAAGGCCGCCCGCATCCGGGACCGGCTCATCGGCGTCGCCGAATCCGGCGAGCACCTCGTCGAGTCGCTGCTGCTCCTCGC
The DNA here is from genome assembly GCF_042717785.1 of Streptomyces sp. NPDC058619. NCBI lineage: Bacteria > Bacillati > Actinomycetota > Actinomycetes > Kitasatosporales > Streptomycetaceae > Streptomyces > Streptomyces sp. NPDC058619. The sequence goes on along the minus strand of NZ_JBHXQN010000042.1, from coordinate 25,492 downwards.
GGTGTCGCAGGAGGGGCTGGAGTCCACCGGTCCGGTGGACCTGGCGGATCTGGCCGCGGCCGAGCTGGCGGCCTGCCCGCGGGAGGGCCTGACCGTCGTAGGGACCCTCGCGCCGCTGACCGTACGGGGCGACCGGGCCCTGCTGGGCCACCTGGTGCGCAACCTCGTCGGTAATGCGGTGCGTCACAACCGCCCGGACGGCCGGATCGTCCCGGAGGTTTCCGGAGAGGGGGAACTGACGGTGTCGAACACGGGTCCGGTGGTGGATCCGGCGGACGTCCCGCGGCTGCTGGAGCCGTTCCGACGGGGCGCCGAGCGGCGGCACACCGCAGGTGAGGGGGCCGGTCTGGGGCTGTCGATCGTCGCCTCGGTCGCCCGGGCGCACGGGGCCGAACTGGTGGCGCGGGCCAACCCGGAGCCGGAGGGCGGGCTGACGGTCCGCGTCCGGTTCCCGGTGTTCCGGGCCACGGGGGGCGGCGGTTCAGCGCCGCTGAAGACCGGCTGCTGTACGGTCGGTTCAATGAGCAAGCACGCCCGGGCCCGCTCCCGCCGACCCCGTACGTCCCGCGCCTCCCGCCGGGTGGTGCTGGCCGCCACCCTCGGCCTGCTGGCCTCCGGGGCCTGCTGGGTTTACCTCGCCCAGGGCCCGGACAAGGCGGCCGCCGCGGCCACCACCCGTTCGGACGCCCGCCCGCAGGCCGCCGGCCGCGCCGCGCGCGACGCCCAGCGGGACCTCCTCCAGGGCCTGTCCGGCATCAGCGAGGAGACCCGCAACCGCATCCCGGCCGACTCCCGCCAGCTCATCCTGGTCACCGGTAAGGGCCGCGACTCCTCGGAGTCCACGGCCGCCCTGTACACCCGTCCGGCGGCCGGCGCCGACTGGGTCCGGGCCGAGAGCTGGCCGGCCCGCAACGGCGCCAAGGGCTGGTCCACGGAACGCACGTACGGCGATCTGACGTCCCCGCAGGGCGTCTTCGCGCTCACCGACGCGGGCGGCCTGCTGGCCGCCCCGGCCGGCACCCGCCTCCCGTACGACAAGGACGCCTCCTTCGTGGCCTCGGGCCGCGGGGTGAACGGCGAGTCCCTGGCGGGCTCCTTCGACTACGTGGTGGCGATCGACTTCAACCGCAGGCCGGGCACCTCGCCGCTGGACCCGTCCAAGCCGGAGGGCGAGGAGAAGGGCGGCAACATCTGGCTCCACGTGGACCACGACGGCCCCTCGCAGGGCTGCGTCGGCATCCCCAAGGAGGCCATGAAGAAGGTCCTGGAGACCCTCGATCCGGCGGCGAAGCCCTTCATCGTGATGGGGCCGGAAGGGTTCTGACCCGGCCCCGCCCGGCGGCCGAGGCCGCCCGGTCCCGGAGCAGCAGCCCGATGTAGGCGAGGTCGAAGACCGAGCACGGGACGCCGAGCCCGAGGATGAACGGCGCGTCCTCGACCACGCCGAACAGCACGGTCGGCGCGAGGGTGCCGAGCCATTTGGCTACGGCGATGAGCAGCGACCGGCCGTGCGCGCCGCCGCGGCTCGCGAAGAGGGCGATGAACAGGCCCGACATCAGCAGGTTCTGCAGGAACGCCGAGTACCGGGTCGCGTCGTGCGTCCCGAAGTGCGCCAGGAACAGCCATTGGACGGCGAACGCGCTGCCGAACACCAGTGCCGTCCAGGTGGCGAACACCGGCCGGGTGACGAAGCCGGCAGCTCGGCGCGGCCGAACCGCACCCAGGCGCGCCCGGCCCGCGGGGTGCACGGGGTGCGCGGGATCGGGCCGCCGGGCCACCGTGGTCGGCCGTACCCCTTGCCTGACGGACCGTCAGCTACGACGATGGCCCGGCACCGGTATGGCGAATCGGCGGACGAATCGGCAGACGAAGGCGAGGCGGGTCCGGCATGGCGCGCGTGTTTCCGGAAGGTCGGCTGGTCTACGGGATGCAGCTCCCGATCCAGTCGCAGAGCACCATCTACGCCGAACCCTGGGAGGCGTCGGCCACCGCCCTCGACCTCGCCGAGGTGGCCCGGGCCGCCGACCGGGCCGGCTTCGGGTACCTGGCCACCTGTGACCACGTGGCCATCCCGCGGCGGCTCGCGGGGCCCATGAGCACGGTTTGGTACGACCCGGTCGCCACCCTCTCCTTCCTCGCCGGGATCACCGGGCACGTGCGCCTGCTCAGCCACGTCGCGATCCTCGGCCTGCGCCACCCCCTGATCAGCGCCAAGCAGTACGCGACGCTCGACCACCTCTCCGGCGGCCGGCTGATCCTCGGGGTGGGCGCCGGGCACGTCCAGGAGGAGTTCGAGATCCTCGGCGTGGACTTCGCGCGGCGCGGCGCCGTCCTCGACGAGACCCTCGACGCGCTGCGGGTGGCGCTCGGGCCGGAGGAGTACCCCGAGTTCGAGGGCGAGCTGTTCTCGTTCAAGGACCTGGGCCAGCTGCCCCGCCCGGTACAGCGGCGGATCCCCGTCTGGGTCGGCGGCTCCTCGGGCCCCGCCGTGCGCCGGGCCGCCGTCCGCGGCGACGGCTGGCTCCCGCAGGGCGACCCGCGCCACGCGCTGCCGGCGCAGATCGCCCGGATCAGGGAACTGCGCGCCGCGGCGGGGATCGGGGAGCCGATCGAGATCGGCGCGATCACCGAGGCGCTGTACGTGGGCGAACCCGGCTGGGACACCGGCCGCCGGACCCTGACCGGCAAGGCGGAGGCGCTCGCCGAGTCGCTGCGGGAGTACAAGGCACTCGGCGTGGACCAGATCCAGGTCCGCTTCCGCAGTCGCGACCGGGCCGAACTGACGGACCAGATGGCCGCGTTCGGCGCCGACGTCGCGCCGCACCTCAACGACTAGCGCCGACGGCCAGCGCCAACGAGCAGCACCAACGACCACCACCTCAAAACCACCACCCCAACGACCAGGGAGACACCGGCATGGGCAAGCTGGACGGGCGCGTCGTCATCATCACCGGTGCGGCACGCGGCCAGGGCGAGCAGGAGGCCCGCCTGTTCGCCGCCGAGGGCGCCCGGGTGCTGCTCGGCGACGTACTGGACGACCAGGGCGCGGCCGTGGCCAAGGAGATCGGCGAGGACCGGGCCCGGTACGTACGGATGGACGTGAGCCGGGAGGAGGACTGGGCGGCCGCGATCGCCGCCGCCAAGGAGTCCTTCGGCCCGGTCGACGGACTGGTCAACAACGCGGGCATCCTGCGCTTCAACGAGCTGACCGGGACCCCGCTGGAGGAGTTCCGCCAGGTGGTCGAGGTCAACCAGGTGGGCGCCTTCCTCGGCATCAAGTCGGTGGCCCCGGAGATCGAGGCGGCCGGCGGCGGCACCATCGTCAACACCTCCTCGTACACCGGGCTGACGGGCATGGCGTACGTGGGCGCGTACGCCGCGACCAAGGCGGCGATCCTGGGGCTGACGCGCGTCGCCGCCATGGAGCTGGCGGGCAAGGGGATCCGGGTCAACGCGATGTGCCCGGGCGCCGTGGACACCCCGATGGCCAACCCGGGGCTGCTGGACCCGGCCGGGATGACCGGCGAGGCCCGGGAGGCGATGGCCGAGCTGTACCGGCGGGTCGTGCCGATGGGGCGGGTCGGGCGGCCGGAGGAGGTCGCGAAGCTGGCCCTCTTCCTGACCGGCGAGGACTCCTCGTACATCACCGGCCAGCCGTTCGTCATCGACGGCGGCTGGATGGCCGGCGTCAGCATCGCCTGAGGCCCCGGCAAGTGATCTGATGGGGCGTCAGGTATTGACGCTCCGGCCCTGGCGGTGGAACAGTCGGGGCATTCAATCTGACGGTACGTCAGAAATCAAAGGACGGTGAACCCCCTTGGAATTCGGGCTCTTCGTGCAGGGATACGTGGCCGAGTCACGGTCCAAGGTCGACCCCGAGGCAGAGCACAAGGCGCTGATCGAGGAGACCGAGTACGTCATCCAGGCCGACAAGTCGGGCTTCAAGTACGCCTGGGCCTCCGAGCACCACTTCCTGGAGGAGTACTCGCACCTCTCGGCGAACGAGGTGTTCCTCGGCTACCTGGCCCACGCCACCGAGCGCATCCACCTCGGCTCCGGCATCTTCAACCCCCTCGCCCCGGTGAACCACCCGGTGAAGGTGGCGGAGAAGGTCGCCATGCTCGACCACCTCTCCAAGGGCCGCTTCGAGTTCGGCACCGGGCGCGGTGCGGGCAGCCACGAGATCCTCGGCTTCCTCCCGGGCATCGAGGACATGAACGGCACCAAGGAGATCTGGGAGGAGACCATCGCGGAGTTCCCCAAGATGTTCCTCCAGGAGGAGTACGAGGGGTTCCAGGGCAAGCACTGGTCCCTTCCGCCGCGCAAGATCTTCCCCAAGCCGTACGGCAAGGCCCACCCGGCCATGTGGTACGCCGCCGGTTCCCCCTCCTCGTACGCGATGGCGGCGAAGAAGGGCCTGGGCGTGCTGGGCTTCAGCGTGCAGAAGGTCTCCGACATGGAGTGGGTGCTGGAGCAGTACAAGACGGCGATCCAGGAGGCGAAGGCCATCGGCGCCTTCGTCAACGACAACGTCATGGTCACCTCGACCGCGATCTGCGCCGAGACCCACGACAAGGCGGTGGAGATCGCCGTCAACGCCAACATGAACCGCTTCCAGTCGCTGGTCTTCCGCTACCACGACACCTTCCCGCGGCCCGAGGCGATCCCGCAGTGGCCCGAGCTGCTGCCCGAGTACAACGCGGAGATCATCGAGCTGCTGATCGCCGAGGAGCTGATGATCTGCGGCGACCCGTCCGAGGTGCGCGCCCAGTGCAAGCGGTGGGAGCAGGCCGGCGCCGACCAGCTGTCCTTCGGACTGCCGACCGGGGTCTCGCCCGAGGACACGCTGAACACCATCAAGCTCATCGGTGAACACGTCATCCCGCACATCGACACGGACCCGGTCCACCGCACGACCCGCTTCCGCCAGGCCGTCTGACCCGGCGGGGAAACAGGGGCGGCGTCTTCCCGGACCGCCGTCCCGCACGTGCCCCGGCCGGGCGGCCTCCGGCCGGGGCACGCGGGGGCTCCGCGGGGGCTCCGCGGGGGCTCCGCGGGGGCTCCGCCCCCGTACCCCGGGGTCCGGGGCGGAGCCCCAGAACACGGCCCGCACCGCGAAATCCGGCAGAAGGGACGTCATGCTCGACCACCTGATCAAGGGCGCGACCGTCGTCGACGGGACCGGCGCACCCGCGCGCGTCGCCGACGTCGGCATCCGGGACGGCCGGATCGTCGCCGTCGGCGACCCCGGCACCGTCACCGAAGAGGCCCGTACCGGCGAGGACGCCACGGGCCTCGTCCTGACGCCCGGCTTCGTCGACCCCCACACGCACTACGACGCCCAGCTGTTCTGGGACCCGTACGCCACCCCCTCCATGAACCACGGCGTCACCACCGTCGCCGGAGGCAACTGCGGCTTCACCCTGGCGCCCCTGCACCCGGACCGCCCCGAGGACGCCGACTACACCCGCCGCATGATGAGCAAGGTCGAGGGGATGGCCCTCAAGGCCCTCGAAGAGGGCGTCGACTGGACCTGGTCCACCTTCGGCGAGTACCTCGACGCCCTCGACGGCCGCATCGCCGTGAACGCCGGCTTCATGGTCGGCCACTGCGCCCTGCGCCGCCACGTGATGGGCGAGGCGGCCGTCGGCGGACAGCCCACCCCCGAGCAGCTGGACGAGATGCTCGCCCTCTTCCACGACGCCATGGACGCCGGCGCGTGGGGCCTGTCGACCACCCAGTCCTCCACCCACTCCGACGGCGCAGGCTCCCCGGTCGCCTCCCGGCACGCGAAGCCGGAGGAGCTCCTCGCCCTGTCCCGGGCCGTCTCCGAACACGAGGGCACCCAGCTCGAAGCCATCGTCGCGGGCTGCCTCGACCAGTTCTCCGACGACGAGATCGACCTCTTCGTCGACATGAGCGCGGCCGCCGGCCGGCCCCTGAACTGGAACGTCCTCACCATCGACGCCTCCGTCCCCGAGCGCGTCCCGCGCCAGCTGATCCCCAGCGAGCGGGCCCGCAAGGCCGGCGGCCGGATCGTCGCGCTCACCATGCCGATCCTCACCCCCATGAACATGTCGCTCGGCACCTTCTGCGCGCTCAACCTCATTCCCGGCTGGGGCGAGATCCTCTCCCTGCCCGTCCCCGAACGGATCGAGAAGCTCCGCGACGCCGACGTCCGGGCGCGGATGCTGCGCCGCGCCGACAGCAAGGAGGCCGGCGTCTTCCGCCGCCTCGCCCGCTTCGGGCGGTACGTCATCGGCGACACGTACAGCAAGGAGAACGAGGGCCTCTCCGGCCGGGTCGTCGACGACATCGCCGCCGAGCGCGGCCAGGACGCCTTCCACTGCCTGGTCGAGATATGCGCCAACGACGACCTGCGCACCGTCCTGTGGCCGATGCCCACCGACAACGACCCCGCCAGCTGGGCCCTGCGCCGGGAGACCTGGCAGCACGAGGACGTCATGCTCGGCGGGTCCGACGCGGGCGCGCACCTGGACCGCATGTGCGGGGCCCCGTACACCACCCGCTTCCTCGGCGACTGCCTGCGCGGGCGCCGGCTCGTCCCGCTGGAGCAGGCGGTGAAGATGCTGACGGACGACCCGGCGCAGCTGTTCGGGCTGCGCGAGCGCGGCCGGATCGCCGAGGGGTACCACGCCGACCTGGTCCTCTTCGACCCGGAGCGGATCGAGGCCGGCCCGGCGACGCTCGTCCACGACCTGCCGGGCGACAGCCCGCGCCTGGACGCGCGGGCCATCGGCATCGTGTCCGTACGGGTCAACGGGGTGGAGACCATCCGCGACGACGAGGTGACGGGCGCGATCCCCGGGATCGTGCTCCGCTCGGGCCGGGACACGAGGACGGTGAGCACCCGTTGAGCGCGCAGCAGCCCGGCGGCCCCCAGCGGCTCTACATCGGCGGCGCCTGGGTGGAGCCCGACGGCGGCCACTACGAGGTGGTCAACCCGGCCGACGAGTCGGTGGTCGGGCTCGCGCCCGAGGCCTCCCGCGGCCAGGTCGAGGAGGCGGCGCGGGCCGCGGCCGACGCGTTCGCGTCCTGGTCCCGCACGGCGCCCGAGGAGCGGGCGGCGATCCTGGACCGGGCCGCCGACATCATCCAGCGGGAGTACGAGCCCTGGTCCGAGCTCGCCCGGGCGGAGACGGGCGCGCCGACCGGGATCGCCCGCGGCATGCAGGTCGGCGTCGGGGTCGCCCGCTTCCGGCGGTACGCGAAGGGCGCCCTGGAACCGGTCGAGCGGGGCCTGCCCCCGCAGGTGACGGACGCCGGACCGATGGGGCGGGCGAGCATGCTGGGCGCGCTGGAGGTGCGCCAGCCGGTCGGCGTGGTCACCTGCATCACCTCGTACAACAACCCGTGGGCGAACCCGGCGGGCAAGGTGGCCCCGGCCCTGGCCATGGGCAACACGGTGGTGGTCAAGCCCGCCCCGCAGGACCCGCTGTCGGTGTTCCGGATGGCGCAGGCGCTCGACGAGGCCGGGGTCCCGGCGGGCGTGGTGAACGTGGTCTCGGGCACCTCGGTCGAGGTGGGTGAGGCGGCCGTGGACTCGCCCCAGGTCGACATGGTGTCCTTCACCGGCTCCACGGGCGTCGGCCAGCGCATCGCCGAGGTGTGCGGCCGGACGATGAAGCGGCAGCTGATGGAGCTCGGCGGCAAGGGCGCGGCGATCGTCCTGGAGGACGCCGACCTGGACGCGGCCGTGATGGGGATCGGGACGACGTTCGCCTTCTACTCGGGGCAGATCTGCACGGCCCCGACCCGGGTGATCGCGCACCGGTCGGTCTACGACCGGCTGGTCGAGAAGCTCACCGGCTACCTGGCCTTCATGCAGGTGGGGGACCCGGCGGAACGCGGCACGGTGGTGGGCCCGGTGATCTCGGCGGCGCACCGCGACCGCGTGGAGTCGTACGTCGAGCTGGGGCGCAAGGAGGGCGCGCGGATCGCGTACGGCGGTGAACGCCCGGTGGTGGGCGGCGGCCGCGGCTTCTACGTGGCGCCGACCCTGCTGGTGGACTGCACCAACGACATGCGGGTGGTCCGGGAGGAGATCTTCGGCCCGGTGGTCGTGGTCGTCCCCTTCGACGGCGGCGAGGACGAGGCCGTGGCGCTGGCCAACGACAGCGACTACGGCCTGATCAGCTACGTCTGGTCCGGGGACTCGGCGCGCGCGTTCCGCGTGGCGCGGCGGCTGCGGGCGGGCGGCGTGGGCGTGAACACCGTCGGCCGGAACATGGAGGCGCCGTTCGGGGGCTTCAAGCGGTCCGGCGTGGGCCGGGACGTCGGGTCGTACGCCCTGCACGCGTACAGCGAGGTGCAGTCGATCGTCTGGACGGGCTGACCCCGGGCCGGCCGGTGCCCCGTCCCCCGCCCCGCCGGGGGGCGGGGGTACGGGTGCACGGGGCGGGCTCAGGGGGTGGCGTCGAGGGTGAAGGCGGCCTCGCCCCGCACCCGGCCGTTGACCTGGAGCTGCACCAGGTGCTCGCCGGAGTGGTAGCGGCGGGTGGTGATCGGTTTGAAGGAGTGCCGCTTGGTGCCGGTGAGGGTCTCGCCGGGGGCCATGCTGCGGGTCGTGAGCTTGAAGACCTTCGGGGTGCGGGCGCCGTTGGCCTTGACGTGCTGGACCACGTAGTCGACGACCAGTCCGGCGGGGAGCGCGCCGGTGTGGGTGACCGCGTAGTCGAAGACCAGGTACTCCCCGACGACGACGTGCGGGGTGGTGACGACGGGGCCGGTCACCGTGACCTCGACGTCGGGGGAGTGGCCGAGCAGGGTGAGCGCGTCGGGCCGGCCGGCCTTGATCAGGGTGCGCAGTCCGTGCCGGACGACGCGATCCGTCGTGGGGGCGGGGTCCGTGCGCCACTTCGCGGCGATCTCCACGGCGAGCGCGGGGTGGTCGCGGCTGATGTCGTTGAGGTGGTTGGCCACGGAGCGGCGGACGTACTCGGACCCGTCGCGGTGCAGGGCGTCGAGCAGGGGCACGGCCGGCCGGGGGTCGGCGATGAACGCGGGCAGCTGCGGCGCCCACGGCAGGCGCGGCCGGGTGCCCTCGCTGACCAGGCGCCGCACGTGCGGGTCGGGGTCCCCGGTCCAGCCCTCGACCACGGCGAGGGCGCGGGCGGGATCGGCGCGCAGGAAGGGGCGTACGGCGGATTCGGCGGTCAGCCGGGGCGTGAGGTCGCGCAGGAGCGCCAGGCCCGGCTCGAAGGCCGCGAGCCCGCGGACGCCGACGGCCTCGTTCACGGGGAACGTCATCCAGCCGGTGAAGCCGGGGTCCTCCAGGGCGGTGCGCAGGACGGCCTCGAAGGCGGGCCAGTCCTCCGGGAGGTCGGCGAGGACGGCGTCGCGGACGGCGGCGACGCGTCCGCTGAAGGCGAGGCCGCCGAGGGTCGCGGCGCGGGCGCGAAGCGCCGGGGAGTCGGGTCTGCGGGCCGCGCGGGCGAGCAACCGGGCCAGGTTACTGACGGTATCCGCGCTGAGAAGCTCGTCGGCTGTGGGCATGGGGCCAGTCTGGCGGACAGGGCCCGGGTTTCGGGGGCCCTTGAAATTGGCACGGGAAACTTTTGAATGGTGCAAAACGGACACGCCTGCGGTTTCCGTATGCCGGAAGCTTTGGTCTCAGGCCTTCCGAACCGTGAATGGATGCCTAAGTGAACCTTGTATTGCGGGAGTGTGAACACATTCGGCCTCGGGATTCCAAGGATTTTAGCCCTGTGAAGTATCGGACTTAAGCCCTCCGTATGAGGAAACCGCACCCTCTAACGTCCTGACCCATGACTCAGCTGGACGTCCGGCCTCAGGTCGGAGACACGGTAAGCGGCGTCGCCGAGGGCGATGTTCGCGGTAAGGGCCTCGGCAAGGGGTCCGTCGGACTGGTGGGAAGTGCCGTCATCGGCATCTCCACGGTCGCCCCCGTCTATTGCCTGACCTCGACCCTCGGCTCGACCGCGGGCGAGGTCGGCGTCCAGATGCCGGCGGTCTTCCTCGCCGGGTTCCTCCCGATGCTCTTGGTCGCATTCGCCTACCGCGAGCTCAACAAGGCGATGCCGGACTGCGGCACCTCCTTCACCTGGACCGTCAAGGCCTTCGGCCCGCGGATCGGCTGGATGTGCGGCTGGGGCCTGGTGATCGCCACGATCATCGTGCTCTCCAACCTGGCCGGCGTCGCCACCTCCTACTTCTGGCTCCTGGCGGGCGAGATCACCGGCAACGGGTCGATCGCCGCCCTGGACGACAACAAGTTCGTCCACATCGCCACCTGCCTCACCCTGATCGCCGTCGCGACCGCCATCAGCTACCGCGGCATGACCGCCACCAAGGGCGTCCAGTACGCCCTCGTCGGCCTCCAGCTCGTGGTCCTCGCCCTCTTCGTCGCGATGGCCTTCCAGAAGGCCTCCGCCGGCAGCTTCGACACCGGCCTGGACTTCTCCTGGTCCTGGATGAACCCCTTCGCGGTCGAGTCCATGGCGGCCTTCACCGCCGGACTCTCGCTCTCGATCTTCATGTACTGGGGCTGGGACGCCTGCCTGGCGACCAACGAGGAGACCACCGGGTCCACGAAGACCCCCGGCCGCGCCTCGCTCATCGCCATGATCGTCCTCGTCGGCTCCTACCTGGCCACCGGCATCGCCGCCCAGATGGCAGTCGGCTCCGGCGCCACGGGCCTCGGCCTCGCCAACCCGGAGACCTCCGACAACGTCTTCGCCGCCCTCGCCGGCCCGGTCATGGGCCCGATGCTCGGCATCCTGCTCTTCGTCGCGGTCCTGGCCTCCGCCACCGCGTCCCTCCAGACCACCTTCATCCCGGTGGCCCGCACGGTCCTCGCCATGTCGGCGTACGAGGCCCTGCCGCCCTCGTACGCCAAGGTCCACCCGAAGTTCAAGACCCCGGGCCGCGCCACCGTGATGGCGGGCGTCGCGACCGGCGCCTTCTACACCGTGATGACCCTGCTCAGCGAGAACGTCCTCACCGACACGATCTTCGCGCTCGGCCTGATGATCTGCTTCTACTACTCGCTGACCGCCTTCGCCTGCGCCTGGTACTTCCGCGGCGAACTGCGCCGCTCGGCGCGCGACCTGTTCTTCAAGGGCGTCTTCCCGGTCCTCGGCGGCCTGCTGCTCGCGGCGGTCTTCTGCAAGACCCTGATCGACATGTGGGACCCGTCCTACGGATCCGGCTCCACGGTGCTCGGCGTCGGCAGCGTCTTCGTCATCGGCGTCGGCCTGCTGGCCCTCGGCCTGGTCGTCATGTTCGTCACCGAACGCCGCAGCCCGGCCTTCTTCCGCGGCGAGGTCCTGACGAAGTCCACCCCGGCCCTGGTGGTCGAGAACTGACCCCACCCGCCCCGCCCCACGGCTGAGTCGCCCCCGGGCCACCCCCCCCGGCCCCGGATCGAACCCCGATCCGGGGCCGCGGCCGTTGCGGGCCCCTTCGGCTGCGGGGCACGGTCGGCGAGTGGCAGGGTTGGTATCGCAGGGCGATCCCCGTCGCCGAGCAGAAGGGCACACCGTGAGCCAGCACCAGGGCCCGGCGCCGGGCGGCCGAGCCAAGGCCGCAGCCCGCTGGGACGACCTCGTCGAGGAGTTCGAGTTCTCCCCCGCCGAGCAGGCCGAGATCGACCGCGGTGCGGCGGAGATGATCGCGGCGGTCCGCGCCCACCGCCTGGCGGAGGTCCGCAAGCGACAGCACACGACCCAGGTACAGGTGGCCGAAGCCATGGGAGTCACCCAAGCGCCCGTCTCCCGGATCGAGAACGGCGAACTGGAGCGCAGCGAGGTCGAAACGCTGGCCGCCTACGTCCGCGCCCTCGGCGGCAAGCTGAAGATCGTTGCCGAGTTCGGGGACGAACAGTACGTACTGGGCTGACCGTTCCCGCGCCGCCGTGCTGCGATGGCGCGCTGGTGAGAGGAGGGCGCGATGCCGCGTACGCGCGTGCTCGCGGAGGCAACGCGTCTGACGCCGGCCGAGGCGGCGGAGGTGCTGGGTCTGTCCCGGCCGTTCACGGTTCGCCTGCTGGACTCGGGCGACATCCCGTCGGACCGTCCGCCGGGCAGTCGCCGTCGCCTCGTACGGCTCGCGGACGTCCTTGCCTTCCCGGAGCGGCGCAACCGCCGAAGGGAAGGACGCCGACGCATCGCCGACGCATCGCCGAAGCTGCGGAAGAGGCCGGGCTGCCGTACTTAGGGCGCGGCCGGGGCCGGTGTGGGCCGTTCGCGGAATGCGGGGCCGACCGGTGACCCGGGGAGCGGGCGGGTCGTTGGGCGGGGCATGAACGCCATGAAGCGCACCCTGTCCGCCCTGGTCCTCACCGGCGGCGCCGCCCTCGCCCTCACCCCCCGTCGCCGCCCACGCCGCCGACGAGCCCGCCGTCCAGGGGCCGCCGATCACGCAGCGCGTCACCGACATCGTCGACCACCCCGGACAGGCGATCCAGGACACGAAGACGGCCGTCGAGGTCACCGGCTCCGCGGCCGGTTCCGCCACGGGTGCCATGGACAGCTCCCTCGCCGGCGCCCTCGCGGGGGGCCTCCCGAAGGCCCCCAAGGTCGGCTGACCGCCCTAAGACTTGTCTGATAATTGATCTTGTGGCAGGTCGAGGTGAGTTGACGGACGCGGCGTGGGAGCGGATAGAGCCCTTGTTGCCGCAGGTGGACGGGCGTGGTCGGCCGTGGCGTGATCATCGGCAGGTGGTCAATGGTGTGCTGTGGCGGTTGCGGACCGGGGCTCCGTGGTGTGACCTGCCGGGGCGGTATGGGCCGTGGCAGACCGTCTACGATCGGTTCGCCCGCTGGGAAGCGGATGGCACGTGGGCAAGGCTGTTGGAGCATGTGCAGGTTCGTGACGACGCGGTGGGCCGGGTGGAGTGGACCGTCGCCGTCGACTCCACGGTCAACCGGGCCCACCAGCACGCCGCCGGGGGCACCCGCCTTCGGCAAGGAGGTCTACCGCGACCGCAACGTGGTCGAACGATGCTTCGCACGCCTCAAGGAGTTCCGCGCGTTCGCGATCAGGTTCGACAAGCTCGCTGACCGCTACCGCGCCGGCGTCGTCCTGGCCTCGCCGATCCTCTGGCTCCGCGAACCAGCCACATGATCACTTGTCAGGCAGGCCCTAGCCCCAGGTGCGGGAGCACAGTACGAGGCGGTAGCCGTCGGGGTCGGCGACCGTGACCCCGTGCTCGTCCCAGTACGGGTTGTGGGAGGCGACGCGGGTCCCGCCGTGCTCCACGAGCCGCCGGACGAGGGCCTCGTCGGGCACCTCGCCGAGGTACACCACGAACAGGTCGTCCACGGTGGGCGCGGGCGCCACCGGGTTCTCCGCGTCCCGGGTCAGCTCGAAGTGCCACCCGCCCCCGGCCGGACCCGCCATCAGCAGGTCGTGCTCCCCGGGGCCGCTGTCGGTGCTGCGCCACTGCACGTCGAGCCCGAGCCCGTGCACGTAGAACCGCTCGGCGGCGTCCAGGTCGAGGGACGGGCGGGCGACGCGGATGTGGGTACCGGCATTGATGATCATGGGGGCAGCGTAGGCGCGGGCCCCCGCGTCGCGGCAGTCGCGGAAAGTCCGGCGAAGGCGCGGGAAACGACAAAGGCAAGGAGAAGCCCTCTCCTTGCCACGTTCAACTTATAGCCCGTCGGGGGGCTTGCCGCAAGGCCCGGGCCCTGGCGCAGAATCATCGGCCTGTGCCACCACCTGCGGAAAACGGGGCTTCACCATGCTTGAGCAGTACGTGCTGGACCTGCACGAGGTCGACGCGACACAGGTCGCGCTCGTCGGCGGCAAGGGCGCGCACCTGGGCGGGCTCACGCGGATCGAGGGCGTCCGCGTGCCGGGCGGCTTCTGCGTGACGACGGACGCCTTCCGGCGGGTCCTGGAGGGGGCGCCGTCGGTCGACGGCCTGCTCGACCGGCTGTCGCGCGTGGTCCCGGACGACCGGGAGGCCGTCCGCACGCTCAGCGCGCAGCTCCGCCGGACCGTCGAGGCGATCCCCGTCCCGGACGGCCTCGCGGCGGCGATCACCGGCGCGCTCGCCCGCCTCGGCGACCGGACCGCCTGCGCCGTCCGCTCCAGCGCGACGGCGGAGGACCTGCCCACGGCCTCGTTCGCCGGCCAGCAGGACACGTACCTGAACGTCGTGGGGCCGGCGGAGGTCCTCCGGCACGTCAGCCGCTGCTGGGCCTCGCTGTTCACCGAGCGGGCCGTGGTCTACCGGCGGCGCAACGGCATCGACGACCGTACGGTCCACATGGCCGTCATCGTCCAGGAGATGGTCTTCCCGGACGCGGCCGGCATCCTGTTCACGGCCGACCCCGTCACCGGCAACCGGAAGCTCGCCACCGTGGACGCCGGCTTCGGCCTCGGCGAGGCCCTCGTCTCCGGCCTGGTGAATCCGGACGTCTTCACGGTGCGCGGCGGCGAGGTCGTCGCCAGGGCGATCGCCGCCAAACAGCGTGCCGTTCACGCCCTGCCGGACGGCGGTACGCGGGAGGTGGCGGTCGACGCGGGGAGGCAGGAGGAGCCGGCGCTGACGGATGCGCAGGCCGTACGGCTCGTGGAGCTCGGGCGGCGGATCGAAGCGCACTTCGGCCGCCCGCAGGACATCGAATGGTGCCTGGCCGACGACGGCTTCCAGATCGTCCAGAGCCGGCCGATCACCACACTGTTCCCCGTGCCCGTGCCCGAGACCGGCGACCACGGGAACCGCGTCTACGTCTCCGTGGGCCACGGGCAGATGATGACCGACCCCATGAGGCCCCTGGGGCTCTCCATGTGGCAGCTGACGGCCATGGTGCCGATGCAGGAGGCCGGCGGGAGGCTGTTCGTCGACGTCACCGCGCGCCTCGCCTCGCCCGTCGCCCGCGCCGGTTTCCTGGACGCCATGGGGAAGGCCGACCCGCTGGTCAGGGACGCCCTGGAGACCGTCCTCGACCGCGACGGCTTCGTCCCGTCGCCCCCGGACGCGGGCCCCGACGGGCCCCCGGCCGCCGCCCCGCCCGCCCCGCCCGCGCCTCTCACCACGGATCCGGCCGTCGTCACCGCGCTGATCGAGCGCAGCCGTACGTCCGTCGCCGCCCTGGAGCGCGACATCCGGACGAAGAGCGGACCGGCGCTGTTCGACTTCCTGCTGGAGGCCTTCGAGGAGCACAAGCGGGTCCTTTCCGACCCGCTGAACCTCCAGGCGATCATGGCGGGGATGGAGGCCACCTGGTGGCTCAACGACACGCTGCGGGAGTGGCTGGGCGAGAAGAACGCGGCCGACACGCTCACGCTGTCCGCCCCCGACAACATCACCTCCGAGATGGGACTGGAGCTGCTCGACGTCGCGGACGTGGTCCGCCGGCACCCGGAGGCGGTGGCGTTCCTCCAGGGCGTCGAGGACGACACCTTCCTGGACGGCCTGGCGAAGGTCGAGGGCGGGACCGAGGCGCGCGACGCCATCGAGGGCTACCTCGACCGGTACGGCATGCGCTGCGTCGGCGAGATCGACATCACGCGGCCGCGCTGGCGCGAGCGCCCCACGACGCTCGTGCCCGTGATCCTCGACCACGTCAGGAACTTCGGACCGGGCGCCGCACGGCGCCGCTTCGAGCAGGGCCGGCAGAAGGCCCAGCAGAAGGAACAGGACGTGCTGTCCCGCCTGCGGGCCCTGCCGGACGGGGACCGCAAGGCCGACGAGACCCAGCGGATGATCGACCGCGTCCGGACCTTCATCGGGTACCGGGAGTACCCGAAGTACGGCATCGTCAGCCGCACTTTCGTCTACAAGAAGGCCTTGCTGGAGGAGGCCGAACGTCTCGTGCGGGCCGGCGTGCTCGCCGAGCGGGAGGACGCCTTCTACCTCACGTTCCAGGAACTCCACGACGCCGTGCGCTCGCACCGGGTGGACGAGCGGCTCGTCCGGGAGCGCAGGGAAGCGTTCCGGTCGTACCACGCGCTCACCCCGCCCCGGGTGCTCACCTCGGACGGCGAGGCCGTCACCGGGGCGTACCGGCGCGACGACGTGCCGGAGGGCGCCCTGACCGGCGTACCGGTCTCCGCCGGGACCGTCGAGGGACGCGCCCGCGTCGTCCTCGACATGGCGGACGCCGACCTCGAAGCGGGCGACATCCTGGTCACGGCCTTCACCGACCCCAGCTGGTCACCGCTGTTCGTCGGCATCGCGGGCCTGGTGACGGAGGTGGGCGGCCTGATGACCCACGGGGCGGTGATCGCCCGGGAGTACGGCTTGCCGGCCGTCGTGGGCGTGGAGCAGGCCACCCGGCTGATCCGGGACGGGCAGCGGATCCGCGTGCACGGAACCGACGGGTACATCGAGATCCTGTCCTGACCGGTCAGCCCCTGCCGGACGCGACCCCGCTCACGAAGGCGGTCCAGGTACGGGGGGCCACCGCCAGCTCGGGGCCCGCCGTCACCTTGGAGTCCCGGACGTGGACGGCGTCGGCGCAGGCGGCGACCTCGACGCAGTTGTCGCCCTGGCTGCTGCTGTAGCTGCTCTTGAACCACCGCATGGGGGAGCTGTTCACAGGGAACCTCGCATTCGCATCAACAGGCCCACGCTGTCCGTGGGATTGAGGGCCTGGATGCGAAGTTTGGCATATTGCTGGTGAAGATCGCTGACAGCTTTCGGGTCTGAGATGACCTGGCCCGTCTGAGGTCCTTCGGTGTAGCCCATCCACTCGTGTTCCTCGGTTTCCAGGAGGCAGAAGGGGCCATCGGTGCCGGCATGCTCCGAACAGACCGTCGGCATGATCTGGAGGTCGACGTTCGGCAGTCTCGCGCACTCCAGCAGGTGGTCGATCAGCTCCCGCGTCACCTCTGGTCCGCCCGTCTGCCGTTCAATCACCGACTGCTCGATGATGAAACTGAAGGCAACGAACGGCGTCTTGGCCAGGACGGACTGGCGGGCCAGCCGCCGGGTTACGCGCGCATCCGCGTCCTCCGGGGTGGCCACCGGCGGTACGCCTCGGATCTGGGACCGGGCGTAGGTCTCCGTCTGTAACAGTCCCGGAACCGACCTGCACTCGTACGTGTCGAGTGCGATCGCTTGTTGCTCCAGCTCTGCCCACCGGCGGAACCACCTCGCTAGCCCGCGCCTCCGCGTCATCCGCTTCGCCGCGATCTCGATCACGCCGAAGGTCTTGAGCTGCTGCTCCGCCCTGGTGATGAAGACGGCCGACGGATGACGTCGGCCTTGCTCGACCGAACCGATGTACTGGATGGAGTACTTCACCAGCGGGGCCAACTGCTCCTGTGTCAGGCCAGCTCGCTTGCGCGAGGCCGCCACCACCTCGCCGAACTCCTTGAGGTCCGGATCCGGCTCCGTGTCGCCGGGCACGCTCTCATCGGTACTCGCCATGGGCGATCACCTCCCGGGGCCATCCTCACGATCGGTGACCGCGCCTGTCCAGAGAGTGGACTCGTACAGAAAATGAGTAGCGGTTCGTGTGCTGGGAACTCCCTGCTCAAGGCCGGACGTTGGCGTCATGACCGCACCCTTCGGGCCGCCCGCGGCCCTCGTACGTCTGTTCACTCAGCGTTTCAGCGCCACCCGTCGCGGTGCCCGCCTCGCGCGCACGCTCGCCCTCCACGAGCTGCACGACTGGGGGTACCCGCCCTCGGCCCCGCTCGCCGCCGACGCCGGGCTGCTCATCGGGGAGCTGGCCGCCAACGCCGTCCTGCACGGCCGGGTTCCCGGGCGGGACTTCGAGCTGCGGCTGGTCCTCCTGGACGCCGTGCTGCGGATCGAGGTGTCCGACGCGCGGGCCGACCGGCGGCCCGCCGTGGGGCCGTACACCGACCAGGCCGAGTCGGGGCACGGCCTGCGCATCGTCGCCGCCCTCGCCGCCGGCTGGGGGGTCGTGGACCGGCTGGTCGGCAAGACGGTCTGGGCCGAACTGCCGCTCGCGGGCCGGTCAGCCGGGCAGGTCCCGCCGGCGGGGGGCCTCGTAGCCGGGATGGTCGGGGGCCACGTACCGCCCGTGGACGATCAACTGGGCGTCCTGGAGGACGTACCCGTCGACCTGGGCGCGGATGTCCGCCGGGAGCGCGTGCCGGACGGCGGTCACGATCCGGCCCGGGGGGACGGGGCGGAGGCGCCGACGAGGTAGGCGACCCCGTCGAGCAGGCGGCCGTACGGATTTCTTCCCGCGCGGCGCGGCGCGGGGCCGTCGGGACGGGTCAGGGGTTCAGAGGTACTGGGCGAACGCGTCCAGGGTGCGCAGGATCTCCGGCTCCGGCGCCGAGGGCAGCTGGAGGACGACCTCCTCGATGCCGAGGTCGGCGTAGTGGCTCATCTTGCCGGGGCTCGGCTGGACGGCGTACGGGACCACCTGGAGGGTCTTCGGGTCGCGCCCGGCGGTCTCCCATACCTGGCGCAGCACCGGGAGCGACTCGGTGAGGCCGCCCCCGCCGATCGGGAGCCAGCCGTCGGCGTGGTCGGCGATGGCGGTGAAGAGCTTCGGGCCGGCCTGGCCGCCGATCAGGGTCCGGGGGCCGTACAGGGGGACGCCGGGGGCCAGTTCGCGTGGCGCCTGCACCGGCTTGGGGTGGGCGGCGCTGGCCCGGACGGAGGAGAACGCGCCGACGTACGCCGTGGGTTCGGGCGCCCACAGGGCACGCATCAGGGCCATCCGGTCCCGGACCAGGTCGCGGCGGGTGCGCCACTCGACGCCGTGGTCGGCGGCCTCCTCGACGTTCCAGCCGTAGCCGATGCCGAGGGTGACGCGGCCGCCGGAGAGGTGGTCGAGGGTGGCCACCTGCTTCGCGAGGCCGATCGGGTCGTGCTGGGCGACCAGGGTGATGCCGGTGCCGAGGTGGAGCCGCTCGGTGACGGCGGAGGCCTGGCCGAGGGCCACGAAGGGGTCGAGGGTGCGCCCGTACATCTCGGGGAGCTCGCCGCCCATGGGCGCGGGGGTGTCCCGGGCGGACGGGATGTGGGTGTGCTCCGGGAGGTAGAGCCCGGAGAACCCGCGCTCCTCCAGGCTGCGTGCGAGGCGGACGGGCGAGATGGTGCGGTCGGTGAGGAAGACGGTCGTGGCGATCCGCATGGGCGCTGGCACCTCCGAGTCGTGGGAACGGCCACGGTACGGGCTCGGGGCACGAATGTTGAGGGGGTGTCAGGTGGGCGGCGCGCGCGATGGCCGAGTACGGCACGGTCGTGCGTACGGGCGGGCGTACGGGCGGGCGGGCGCGCGGGGGTCAGCCGCGGGGGTAGCGGGCCAGCCAGCCGGGGGCCGAGCCGGCGGGGCCGTGCAGGGACGGGCCCTGGGTCATCTCCAGGGAGAAGTCGTCGGCGAGTTCCAGGATCGTGGCGCGGCCCTCCAGCTCGGTGAGCCAGGCGGCCGGGAGGGCCGTCTCGCCGTGCTGGGCGCCGAGGAGGGCCCCGCACAGGGCGCCGGTGGCGGCGGAGTCGCCGCCGTGGTTCACGGCGAGGCGCAGGCCGTGCGGGACGTCCTCGGCGACCAGGGCGCAGTAGACGGCGACGGCGAGGGCGGTCGCGGCGTCGTCGGTGCCGCCGGCGAGGGCGGTGAGGGTCTCGGGGCCGGGCTGGCCCTGGGTGACGGCCGCCGTGGCGCGCTGGAGGGCGTCCGTGACGGGCTGGTGCCCCGGGCGGGCGCCGAGCAGGCCGAGGGCGCGCTGGACGGCGGAGTCGAGGGAGTCGCCGCGCGTCAGGCCGTGCACGATGACGGCGCACGCCCCGGCCGCGAGGTAGCCGGTGGGGTGGCCGTGGCTCTGCGCGGCGCACTCGACGGCGAGTTGGAGGACGAGGGCGGGCTCCCAGCCGACCAGCAGCCCGAAGGGGGCCGAGCGGGTGGCGGCGGCCGCGGTCCGGGCGGTCGGGTTCTTGGGCTGCTCCAGCGTGGCGAGGACGCCGTCGGCGAAGCCGGTCAGGCAGGCGCGGTCGGGGCCGCGGCGGGCGTAGAGCCACTCCTCCTGCGCGAGCCAGCCGTTGTCCTTGCGGCGCTCGTCCGGGCCCCAGTCGCTCTGCGTGGCGGCCCAGCGGAGGTAGGCGCGGTGGACGTCGGTGGGCGGGTGCCAGGCGCCGGTGTCGCGGCGCACGTGGGCGCGTACGAGGCCGTCCACCGTGAAGAGGGTGAGCTGGGTGCGGGCGGTGACCGTGCCGCGACGCCCGTGCGCGGAGGCGGGCGCGGGGGCGGGCGCGAGCAGGCCGGCCGGGCCGTGGGCCTCGCGGATGCCGTCGAGGGAGAGCCCGGCCACGGGGGCGCCGAGGGCGTCGCCGATCGCGGCGCCGAGGAGGGTCCCGCGGACCCGGCTGCGGAAGTCCTGCTGCTCGGCGCGGCCCCACAGCCCCGTGATGATCCCGCGCCCGGAGGTGCGCCCGGCGGCGGCGTCCGGGCCGCGGTGCGGGGCCTGCGGGGCGCGGGCGGCGGCCGGGTGGGGTGCGACGGGGGGCGGGGCCTGGGGGTTCTGCGGGGTTTGGGGATTCTGCGGGTTCTGCGGGGGCAGGCCGGGTGCCGCGTCGGCGGCGGCCGGTATCGGGGCGGCGGGTAGGCCGGCGGTCGGTGTGCCGGGGCCGGGGATCGGGCGGAGGATCGGGCCGGGGGTGCCGGCCCGGGCGGCCGCTCCGGGCAGGTCCGGGACCGGCGGGTGCGCGGCGAGCGGGCCCGCGCCGAGGTCGAGTCCCGGGGGAGTGTAGTCGGGGCCCAGCCCGGACCGGACGGCGGGACCGAGGACGTGCATCGCGCCGGACGCCGGCGCGGGCGGGGCCGGGGGTACGGGGGGTACGGGGGACGGCGCGGGGTGCGGGCCCGGGGCGCCCGTACCCGGAGCGTGGCCGGTTCCGGCCGCCCGCTCGTCCGGGCTGCCGCCGCCCGTAGGGACCTGGCTCGTATCCATCACTTCGTCCACCCCCGCCACCGTGCCCCGTCAACGCAACCGTTCACCCGCGTCACCCGCGCGCAGGTGAACCCGAACTGTAGTGGACAGCTTCGGTCAATTCCGGAAGGTGTCCGGCAAGCGACCCGGAGGCGCACGGCCAACGACCGGAATGCGAATGCCCAGCTCGGACCGGACGGTTCGGCTCCGGACGGGGGTTCAGGGGCAGCGCTCCTCGACCTTCACCGTGCCGAAGTCGAGCTTCGTGTCGGCGCCGGTCTTCGTGCCGGCGGCCGGGGTCTGGCTGCACACCCGCCAGTTCCGGTCGAGGACTTGGAGGCGGTTCTTGCCGAGCGCGTCGTGCGAGGTCATCAGGAAGAAGCCGGCGGCCTGGGCGCCGTCCTGCGCGGACTGGAGGACCATCCCGACGAAGTTGGGCACGGCGGCGGTGGCCGGGGCGGGCGGCGGTGCGGGGGCGGCCGGCGGCGGGGTGGTGCGCTGTGCGGTGGGCGCCGCCGGGGTGGGCGTGGGCGGTGCGGGGGTGGGCGGTGCGGGCGGTGCGGGCGTGGGCGGTGTGGCGGGTGTGGAGGCCACGGGCTGGCCGTCCGGCTGCGGTTCGCTCGTGACCGGTGCGCAGGCGGCGAGGCCGAGCAGCGCGGTGGCGGCGAGGAGAGCGGTGGTGCCCCGGCGGGCGGTGCGGCGGTGTGTGTGCATCGGGCCATGCTGGCCGGGGCGGGGCCGCCGGGTACGGGGAGTGACGCGTTCGTGACGAAACGGGGGCGCGGGGGCGGGGGCCGGGTGGAGCCGCGCCGCACCCCCGCCGGGGTTCCCTCCCGGGGCTCCGCCCCGGGCCCCTTCGACCGGTACCTCAAGGACGGGCTCGGCATCGACTCCCGCGAGCTGAAGCAGCCTCCGCCGGGACCTCCTCGTCGGCTGACCCGGGGAGCAGGGGCCCGACCGGGGGTCATCCGGACGGGCGCCCGCCCCCGTCAGTCCAGTACGGGCAGCAGGGCCGGCAGGTGCCCGTCCGAGGCGCGCGCCGCGTCCTGCCGTTCCTGCGGGACCTCGCCGTACAGCGTCGTACGGGCCTTCGCGGGCCGGCCCGCGGCCTCCGCGACGGCGATCAGGTCCTTGACCGACTTGTACGAGCCCCAACCCGACCCCGCCATGCGGGAGATGGTCTCCTCCATCAGGGTCCCGCCGAGGTCGTTCGCCCCGGACCGGAGCATCTCGGCCGCGCCCTCCGAGCCCAGCTTCACCCAGCTCGTCTGGATGTTGGTGATGTGCGGGTGCAGCAGGATCCGGGCCATCGCCGTCACCGCCCGGTTGTCCCGCGCCGTCGGGCCGGGCCGCGCGATGCCCGCCAGGTACACGGGCGCGTTGGTGTGGATGAACGGGAGCGTCACGAACTCCGTGAACCCCTCGACGCCCTTGGCCCGCGCCTCCTGCTGCATGCGCGCCAGCGTGCGGAAGTGGCCGAGCCAGTGCCGCGGCTGGTCGACGTGGCCGTACATCATGGTCGACGAGGACCGGATGCCCAGCTCGTGCGCCGTGGACACCACGTTGATCCAGTCCGCCGTCGGCAGCTTGCCCTTGGTCAGGACCCAGCGCACCTCGTCGTCCAGGATCTCCGCCGCCGTACCCGGGATGGAGTCCAGCCCGGCCTCCTTGGCCGCCGTCAGCCACTCCCGTACCGGCATCCCCGTGCGCGTCGCGCCGTTGACGACCTCCATCGGCGAGAACGCGTGCACGTGCATGCCCGGGACCCGCTCCTTCACCGCCCGCGCGATGTCGAAGTACGCCGTCCCCGGCAGGTCCGGGTGGATGCCGCCCTGCATGCACACCTCGACCGCGCCCACGTCCCACGCCTGCGCGGCGCGGTCCGCGACCTGGTCCAGGGAGAGCGTGTACGCGTCGGCGTCGGTGCGGCGCTGCGCGAAGGCGCAGAAGCGGCAGCCGGTGTAGCAGACGTTGGTGAAGTTGATGTTGCGCGTGACGATGTAGGTGACGTCGTCGCCGACGACCGACTTGCGCAGGTCGTCGGCGATCCGGCACAGCGCGTCCAGCGCCGGGCCGTCCGCGTGCAGCAGGGCCAGCGCCTGCGCGTCGGTCAGCCGCGTCGGGTCGTCGGCGGCCTGCGCCAGCGCCGCCCGTACGTCCGTGTCGATGCGCTCCGGGACCATGCCGGGCGCCGCCGCCTCGCGCAGGGCCTCCCAGTCGCCGTA
The DNA here is from genome assembly GCF_042717785.1 of Streptomyces sp. NPDC058619. Classification (NCBI taxonomy): domain Bacteria; kingdom Bacillati; phylum Actinomycetota; class Actinomycetes; order Kitasatosporales; family Streptomycetaceae; genus Streptomyces; species Streptomyces sp. NPDC058619. The sequence continues at coordinate 2,420 of NZ_JBHXQN010000042.1, read as the reverse complement.
GACGTGGTCGAAGTCGTCGCGCCGGTCGCCGGTGCGGCCCTCGGTGTCGATGGTGGCGTGCAGGTCGGTGCGCCCGTACGCGGCGAACCCCTCGTCCGGCTCCTGCCACGGCCGGCCCTCCACCGTCGCGGCCTCGTCGGCGAGCCCGGTCGCCGGATCGGCCAGCGCCCGTACGTGCGGCAGCAGCCGGGGGTCCAGCCACGGCTCGCCGCGCTCCAGGAACTCCGGGTAGATCGTGAGGCGCTCGCGCAGCTCGAAGCCGGCGGCGGCGGTCCGCGCGGCCAGCTCCTCGATGTGCGGCCAGGGGCGCTCCGGATTGACGTGGTCGGGGGTCAGCGGCGAGACCCCGCCCCAGTCGTCGATGCCGGCGCCGATGAGGAGGGCGTACTCCTCGTCCACCAGGTTCGGCGGGGCCTGGATGCGGGCGCTCGGGCCCAGGATGTGCCGGGCGACGGCGATGGCGGCGGCCAGCTCCTCCAGCTCCGCGTCCGGCATGCCGCGCATGGCGGTGTCCGGCTTGGCGCGGAAGTTCTGGACGATGACCTCCTGGACGCCGTGGTAGCTGCGCTGGACGCGGCGCAGCTCGAAGAAGGCGTCGGCGCGCTCCTCGTAGGTCTCCCCGATGCCGATGAGGACGCCGGTGGTGAACGGGACGTTCGAGCGGCCGGCGTCCTCCAGGACGCGCAGCCGCACGGCCGGGTCCTTGTCGGGGGAGCCGTGGTGCGGGCCGCCGGGCTCGGACCACAGACGGGTCGCGGTGGTCTCCAGCATCATGCCCATCGACGGGGCGACGGGCTTGAGGCGCTGGAGGTCGGACCAGGTCATGACCCCGGGGTTGAGGTGGGGGAGCAGGCCCGTCTCCTCCAGCACCCGGATGGCCATGGCCCGTACGTAGGCCAGGGTGTCGTCGTAGCCGTGCGCGTCGAGCCACTCGCGGGCCTCGGGCCAGCGGTCCTCGGGGCGGTCGCCGAGGGTGAAGAGGGCTTCCTTGCAGCCCATCGCCGCTCCCTGGCGGGCGATGTCGAGGACCTCGTCGGGGGACAGGTACATCCCGTGCCCGGCCCGGCGGAGCTTGCCGGGGACGGTGACGAAGGTGCAGTAGTGGCACTTGTCGCGGCAGAGACGGGTGAGGGGGATGAAGACCTTGCGCGAGTACGTGATGACGCCCGGCCGGCCGGCGGCGGCCAGCCCGGAGTCTCTTACTCGTGCGGCGGACGCGGAGAGGTCCGTGAGGGCCTCCCCGCGCGCCTGGAGGAGTACGGCCGCCTCGGTCGCGTCGAGCGCGACGCCGTCGCGGGCCCGCCGGAGCGCGCGGCGCATCGCGTTTTCGGTCGGAGCGTCACTCGGAGTGGTCATGCGGTGAGCATACGATCCGGTGGTAGGTGCACGGGATGGTGTGCCGGACGGTGCGCGGGCCGGCGCACGGGCCGGCGCACGGCCGGTGCGCGGATCGGTTCATCGCATCAGCTCACCGGCGTTGACCAGCAGTGACTGGCCGGTTATCGCCCGCGCCCGGTCGGAGGCGAGGAACACGGCGGCGTCGGCGACGTCCCTGTCGGTGGCGAGGTCGGGCAGCGCCATCCGCTCGGTGAGACGGGCGTGCACCTCGGCCTCGGGCACGTCCTCGGTGTGCGCGGTGAACGTGACGAACGCCTGGACCGGCGGACCCCACATCCAGCCGGGGAGCACGGTGTTGACCCGGATGCGGTGGGGGCCGAGCTCGCGGGCCATGGAGTACATGGCGGAGGTCAGCGCCCCCTTGGACGCGGCGTACGCGGCCTGCTGGACCTCGTTGGGGGCGGCGACGGCGGACTGCGTACCGATGATCACGACGGAGCCGCCGCCGGCCTTGAGGGCGGGCAGGCAGGCCCGGGTCATGCGGAGGGTGCCGAGCAGGTTCACGTCGAGGATCTGCTGCCAGGTTCCGAAGTCGGCGTCCTGGAGGCCCCCGAAGGACGAGTCCCATGCGGCGACGTGCACGACGGCGTCCACCCCGCCGAACCGCTCCTGCGCGAGCGCGGCGAGGGCCTCGCACCGGGCCTCGTCGGTGATGTCGGTCGGCAGGTACGCGGTGTGCGCGCCCTCGGGGTCGATCTCGGCGGCGGACTTGGCGAGGTTCGCCTCGGTCCGCGCCCCGAGCACGGCGTTGCCCCCGTCCCGTACGACGGCGGCGGCGACCTGGTGGCCGAGTCCGGCCCCGACGCCGGAGACGATGACGGTCTTCCCTTGCAGCAGCATGACGGCCTCCGCGCGACGCAGCAATCTGACGGTGCGTCAGGCTACGGCGCGCGGCAGGGCTTGTGAAGGGGCCGGGCCGCCCCGCGGGCGGCCGCCAGGCCCCGGCGGCGGCGGTCCCTGCCCAGGCCCCGGCGGGCGGCCCCGGCGGCGGCGGTGGCCACGGCCCCGGCGGCGGCCCCGGC
>NZ_JBHXQN010000041.1:0-54733 GCF_042717785.1 Streptomyces sp. NPDC058619 | reverse complement strand
TACTCGTGTTGCTCTTCTTGCTCACTACCTGGAACTGCTTCCTCCGGGACCGTCCATCCCAGTATCAGGCTGTCCAGGCCGCAGGGGGAACTTCAGTCCCCCACGCCCCAGCGCCCGGGGCACACGCCCCGCGGCACGGCACCCGACACCGGCCACCCGACACCTGGCACCTGGCACCTGGCACCGGCACCGGCACCGGCACCGGCACCGGCACCAACCCCACCCGGCCCGGCCCGGCCCGGCAAGCCCCCCGGGAACCAACCCCGCCCCGACCACCCCGGACCCGCCCGCGCAACAGGAGATGCCGCCCCGAGCCGGGGGACCTCAGAGCCGGCCGGCCGGGCAGACCGGCCAAGGCCGGAGCGGCCTCACAACTGCCCCCGGTACCAATCCGCATACCGGCCGAACGCCTGCGAAAACCTCGGCCCCGGCGACACACCCACCGAACCCCACAACCGGCCACTGTCATACCAGTGATCCACCGCAAACAACGACACCAGCCGCCGCACCCCCGCATCCGGACCCCCCGGACCCCCCAACCACGCCAGCGCACCCTCCACATCCACCTCCCCCGACGGCAACACCAACCCCAACTCCCCCACCACCGTCCCCACCAACTCCCGCGCACTCACCGGCTCCGGATGCCCCACATGAAACACACCCCCCGAAACCCCACGCCCCACCGCCAACTCCACCAGCACATCCGCCAACACATCCACCGACACCATCGACATCCGCGCCCGCCCCCCATCCACCCAGAACGGCAACCGCCCCAACAACCCCACCAACGACGGCACCACCCACCGATCCCCCCGACCGAACACCAGATGCGGCCGCAACACCGTCCCCCCCGCCCCCAACACCAACCGCTCCCCCTCCCACCGCGTCACACTCGCCGCAGACACAGGCCCCTCCTCCAACTCCCCCTCCACCGCACCCCGATGCACCCCGTCCCGATACACCGCAGCCGTCCCCAACTGCACCACCCGACCCACCCCCGCCCGCCGCGCCTCCCCCAACAACGCCCGCGTCCCCTCCACATTCACCACCCGGCACTCCTCCCACCCCCCACCCACCCGCGACGCCAAATGCAACACCGTCCCCACCCCCTCACACACCCCCCGCAAAGACCCCACCACACCCAAATCCCCCCACACCACCTCAACCCCCTCCACACCCGCCAACCCCACCGGCACCCCCACCCGATGCACCAACAACCTCACCCCCACCCCCAACCCCACCAACCGCCTCACCACAGCCGACCCCACAAAACCAGCCGCCCCCACCACCAAAACCCGCCCGCCAACCCCCACAACACCCATCCCCGCATGCTACGTTCACGCGATGACCAGCGGCACCAGCACACCCCTCATGGCCAACCAATCCGCCCTCATCACCGGCGCCAGCAGCGGCATCGGAGCCGCCGCCGCCCGCGTCTTCTGCCGCGAAGGCGCCGCCGTCACCCTCGTCGCCCGCCGCGAACCCCAACTCGCCGCCCTCACCCAAGAACTCCGCGACCAAGGCCACCACGCCCAATACGTCATCGCCGACGTCCGCAACACCCACCAAATCGCCCACGCCGTCAACACCGCCATCAAAACCTACGGACGCCTCGACTCCGCCTTCAACAACGCCGGCACCGGCGCCACCCCCCAACCCATGCACCTCCTCGACGAAACCACCTACGACACCATCATGGACACCAACACCCGCGGCACCTGGAACAGCATGCGCCACGAAATACGCGCCATGCTCAAAAACGGCCACGGCCAAATCGTCAACAACAGCAGCACCGCCGGCCTCGTCGCCACCCCCGTCACCGCCCCCTACATCGCCTCCAAACACGCCGTCATCGGCCTCACCAAAGCAGCCGCCAACGAATACGCCCCCCACAACATCCGCATCAACGCCATCGCCCCCGGCACCACCCAAACCGAAATGATCACCAACTGGCTCAACGAAAACCCCCACATCGAACAAACCCTCCTCACCACCACCCCCCTCCCCCGCCTCGCCACCCCCACCGAAATCGCCGAAGCAGCCGCCTGGCTCTGCAGCCCCCGCGCCACCTTCGTCATCGGCACCACCCTCTCCATCGACGGCGGATGGACCACCCGATAACCCCACACCCCACACCCACACCCACACCCACCAACCCGCTATAACCTGGCGGTATGACCACCCTGGAAGAGATCCACGACGTCCCCGTCCTCGTCTGCGCAGCCGAGGGACCCTTCATCGAGAGCGAGCAGGACGCACTGGACCTGATCGGCAACGCCGGCTATCAGGAGGCCCGTTGGGTCGTCGTCCCCGCCACGCGGCTCAGTGACGACTTCTTCCGGCTGCGCACCCGCGTCGCCGGACACATCAGCCAGAAGTTCGCGCAGTACCGCATCGGCCTGGTCGTACTCGGCGACATCACCCGGCACACGGAAGGCAGCCCCGCGCTAGAGGACTTCGTACGGGAGTGCAACAGCGGGCGTCAGCTCTGGTTCGTGCAGGACAAGGAGCAGTTCGCAGCGCGACTCCAGGGCTGACCACGCCGCCATACTCTGGGAGCCCGCGCCCGGAGCCCGCGCCCAGCGCGTGGCCCCGGGAAGGTTCCGAGCGCGGTCCTACGACGTCGCCAGGGCGGGCACGTCCTTCGCCGCCCCGCCCGTCGTACCGGACCGCGCCGCCTCGGCGGACCCCGACCCCGGCCGTATCCCCGTATCCGGCGCCTCCCGACGGCGCGTACGGGCGACCAGCACGAACGTCACGCTGATCAGCAGCGCCCAGGCGCCGAACTTGCTCAGCGGGACCGGCTGCCAGCCGTCGAGTTGGTGCGGATAGCTCCAGGCGCCGGCGTAGGTGGCCGCGTTCTCCGCCACCCAGAGGAAGAAGCCGATCAGCGCGAAGGCCAGGGCCAGCGGCATCCGGTAGCGGGACCCGCCCACCGTGAAGTGGACCCAGGTACCGGCCATCGCCGCGATCAGCAGCGCGGCGAGCACGAGCCGGGCGTCCGGCAGCCAGTGGTGCGTAAAGAAGTTCAGGTAGACGGCAGCCGCCAGTACGGCCATGGTGCGCGGCCGGTACCGGACCAGCGACAGATCCATGATCTTCCAGGCGCGGCAGCAGTAGCTTCCAACTGCGCTGTAGAGGAAGCCGCCGTAGAGCGGAACGCCCGCGACCTTGGTCAGCGCCTCCTCCGGGTAGCTCCACGACCCCATCCGTACCTTCACCAGCTCGAAGAGCAGCCCGACGACATGGCAGCCCAAGATCACGGCGGTGTCCCGGGGTCCGTCCCAGCCGACCTTGCGGGCCAGGACGGTCAGGGCCACGCCGAAGAGCAGGAGCAGGTCGTAGCGCGCGATCGGCATATCGGCGGGCAGCAGCCGCGAGGCGCCGATGCCGCCGACGAGCACCACGGCGAAGGCCACGGCCCGCACCTGGTCGCATCCGAAGCGCCAGAACTGTGCGCAGTCGTGGGAGACCTTCTGGAACGTCATGCCCTCGCAGACGGCCGACCGGCGCCGATGGTTGCGCGCGGCCCCGTCCGCGGCAGTGCCGCCCGGGACGGCGCGCGGGCTGCGAGCCGGTCGGACCCGTTCAGCTCTTGCGGTACGTGTACGCCTCCCCCGCGGCCGAGGCGACCGCGTCCAGGGGGGCTCCGGCAGAGGCGGCGACGACCGCCGCCGCCGCGCCCTCCACGAACGGCGCATCCACCAGCCGCGAGCCCGGCGGGAGTTCGTCGTCCTCCAGCAGTGCCTTGACGGTCAGCACGGCGCTGCCCAGGTCGACCAGCAGGGCGATCCCGGCGCCGCGGTCCACCTCGTGCGCGGCGGCGAGAATCAGCTCGGCGCTCGTGCCCAGCCCCCCGTCGGGCGTGCCGCCCGCAGCGGCGACCGGCGCCACGGGTCCGCCCGCGGCCAGGCCCCGTGCCAGGTCGGCCACCGACGCGGCGACCGCCGCGCTGTGCGAGACCAGCACGATGCCGACCGGTCCGGGGCTCGCATCCGAACCCGCACCCGCCTCCGGCCCGTTCACAGCACACCGTCCGCGACGTCCGCCAGTGCCCCCAGCAGCAGCGCCGACGAGGTCGCGCCCGGATCCTGGTGCCCGATGCTCCGCTCTCCCAGGTAGCTGGCCCGGCCCTTGTGCGCCTGCATCGGGACCGTCGCCAGTGCGCCGCCCTCCGCCGCGTCAGCGGCGGCCCGGTAGGAGGTGCCCAGCGCGGCGATCCCCGGCAGCAGGGCGTCCAGCATCGTCTTGTCGCCCGGGGCGGCTCCGCCAAGGGACGCCACCGCAGCGACCGCCGCGTCCAGGGCCTGCCGGAGGTCCTCGTCGGAGACCTCGACGGCGTCCCCGAGGTCCTTGCCCGTACGACGCAGCAGTGTCCCGTACAGGGGGCCCGAAGCGCCGCCGACGGTCGAGATCAGGGTCCGCCCGGCGAGCTGGAGCACCGCTCCCGGAGTGGCCGGGGCGTCCTTGCCCAAAGCGGCACGGACCGCGGTGAAGCCGCGCAGGAGGTTGCTGCCGTGGTCGGCGTCCCCGATCGGTGAGTCGAGCTCGGTCAGCCGGTCCGACTCGCGCTCCACGGTGGCCGTGGTCGCCACCATCCAGCGCCGGAAGAAGTCTGCGTCTCGCACCGGATCTCCTCGCCTCGCGCCGGAACCCAACCCGCCCGGCGGCCGCCATCGTCCTTCCGCCACCTTACGGTCAGCGGCCCCAGCGCAGCGCGGACGTCTGCACGGGCGCGTCCCACAGCCGCAGCAGTTCGTCGTCGGCCCGGCACAGGGTCACGGAGCAGCCCGCCATGTCCAGCGAGGTCACGTAGTTGCCCACGAGGGTGCGCGCCACCGGTACGCCCCGGGCCGCCAGCACCGCCGCCACCTCGGCGTGGAACCCGTACAGCTCCAGCAGCGGGGTCGCGCCCATCCCGTTGACCAGCGCCAGCACCGGTCCGTCGGCCGGCGCGACGTCCGCCAGGTCGTCGAGTACGGCGCCGACGGCGAACTCCGCGATCTCCCGGGCCGACATCATGGCGCGCCGCTCGCGGCCCGGTTCGCCGTGGATCCCGACGCCGAGTTCCAGTTCGCCGTCCGGCAGGTCGAAGGTCGGGCTGCCCTTCGCGGGGGTGGTGCAGGCGCTCAGTGCCACGCCGAAGCTGCGCGAGGCCCCGTTGACCCTCCGGGCCACCGCCGCGACCTGATCCAGCGGGGCGCCCGCCTCGGCCGCCGCACCGGCGATCTTCTCCACGAAGAGCGTGGCCCCGGTGCCGCGGCGCCCGGCCGTGTACAGGCTGTCGGTCACCGCGACGTCGTCGTCGACCAGCATCCGCTCGACCCGGATGCCGTCCTCCTCGGCGAGCTCGGCGGCCATGTCGAAGTTGAGCACGTCCCCGGTGTAGTTCTTGACGACGAACAGCACGCCCTGCCCGGCGTCCACGGCCTTGGCCGCATGCACCATCTGGTCGGGCACCGGTGAGGTGAACACCTCGCCGGGACACGCGGCCGACAGCATCCCGTACCCCACGAAGCCCCCGTGCAGGGGCTCGTGCCCGGATCCGCCGCCGGACACCAGCCCGACCCGGCCGCCTTCCCGGGCGTCCCGCCGAACGACGACCCGCCGCTCCACGTCGACGTCGAGCTCCGGGTGGGCGGCCGCCATCCCGCGCAGGGCGTCCGCGACCACCGTGTCCGCACTGTTGATCAGCATCTTCATCGGGTACCTCCCGGGTGGAACCGACGGGTGGGCCTGCGACCGGTGCGGCGCGCGCGCCCTCCCACCCAGTGTGCCGCCGGGGCCCTGGCATCCGCGACGGATACGACGGCCGGATGTCCGCCACGAAGGCCGGACGTCCGGCTTCCCTCCGCTCACGTCGTCCCCCACGCGCCCGCTCACGTCGTCGTCATCGATCCGTCCGCCCCCGCCGGTCCGGGCGCACGGTGCAGCGTCCGCTCGCACGGCCGACACACCCGGTACTAAAATGCTTGCGGAGACTCGGGGCTGTCGACGGCCGGTCTTAGGTCCGGCGGGAAGCGGGCACCCATGACGGAGCGGTTCAAGAGGTCGGGGCTGGTGGGCGAGCTGTCGGCTGAGTTCGCCGGCACCATGATCCTCATCCTCTTCGGTTGTGGAGTGGTGGCCCAGGTGGTCGCCGGAGGGGCCTTGACGGACCCCGCGGGCGGCCTGGGCAATCACGACAGCATCGCCTGGGCCTGGGGCCTCGGCGTCACCCTGGGCGTGTACGTGGCCGCACGGCTGAGCGGCGCCCACCTCAATCCCGCCGTGACCGTGGCGCTGGCGGCGTTCAAGGGCTTTCCGTGGAGCAAGGTGGCTCCGTACGCCCTCGCGCAGACGGCAGGGGCGTTCGTCGCGGCCCTCATCGTGCGGTGGAACTACACCGAGGCACTGGCCAAGGCCGACCCCGGGCACACGATCAAGACGCAGGGCGTCTTCTCCACGCTGCCGGCCAACGGGAACACGAACCTGCCGGTCACCGAGTGGGGCGCCCTGCGCGACCAGATCATCGGCACCGCGATCCTGCTCCTGCTGATCCTCGCGGTCACGGACCTGCTGGGCACGCCTCCCGGCGCTAACCTGGCTCCGTTCATCGTCGGCCTGATCGTCGTGGCGATCGGCATGGCCTGGGGCACCAACGCCGGTTACGCGATCAACCCGGCCCGCGACTTCGGCCCCCGGCTGGCCAGCTTCCTCACCGGGTACGGCGGAGCCTGGCGGGATCAGTACGGGCAGTTCTACTTCTGGGTGCCCATCATCGGCCCGCTGATCGGCGGTCTGCTGGGCGCGGGTCTGTACAAGTTCTTCATCGGCCGGTTCCTGCCGACCGCCGAGCCGGAACCGCCTGGGCAGGTCCCGTCCCCGGACGAGAGCTGACCGGATCCCGGGGCGGACCGGTACCGGTCCGCCCCGCCGCAGGAGAAGCCCCAAGAGAGGCAGCATCCCATGGCTGACTTCGTCGGCGCAGTGGACCAGGGGACCACCAGCACCCGATTCATGATCTTCGACCACGCAGGCAACGAGGTGGCCAAGCACCAACTGGAGCACACACAGGTCCTCCCGCGCTCGGGATGGGTCGAGCACGACCCGGTCGAGATATGGGAGCGCACCAACTCGGTGATGCAGAACGCCCTCCGGCACGGGAACCTCTCCGCCTCCGACCTCGCGGCCATCGGCATCACCAACCAGCGCGAGACCACCGTCGTCTGGGACCCCCGGACCGGCCGTCCCTACTACAACGCCATCGTCTGGCAGGACACCCGTACCGACTCCATCGCGGCAGCGCTGGAGCGCTCGGGCCAGGGCGACGTCATCCGGCGCAAGGCGGGACTGCCGCCGGCCACCTACTTCTCCGGCGGCAAGATCCAGTGGATCCTGGAGAACGTCGACGGAGTCCGCGAAGCGGCCGAGCAGGGCCATGCCCTCTTCGGCAACACCGACTGCTGGGTGCTGTGGAACCTCACCGGCGGACCCGACGGCGGCATCCACGCCACCGACGTGACCAACGCCAGCCGCACCATGCTGATGGACCTGGAGACCCTCGACTGGGACGACGAGCTGCTGGGCTTCTTCGGCGTACCCCGGTCGATGCTGCCGACCATCAACCCGTCCTCCCACCCGGAGGCGTTCGGCCGGACCCGGACCTCCCGGCCGCTGCGGGAGGCCATCCCCATCACCGGTGTGCTCGGCGACCAGCAGGCGGCCACCGTCGGGCAGGTCTGCTACGCCCCCGGCGAGGCCAAGAACACGTACGGCACCGGCAACTTCCTGGTGCTCAACACGGGCACCGAGCTGGTCCGGTCGCAACACGGCCTCCTCACCACCGTGGCCTACCAGTTCGACGGAAGCCCGGCGGTCTACGCGCTGGAGGGGTCCATCGCCGTCACCGGCTCCGCGATCCAGTGGCTGCGCGACCAGCTGAAGATCATCGGTGACGCCGCCGAGAGCGAACGCCTCGCCCGTACCGTCGAGGACAGCGGCGGCATCTACTTCGTCCCCGCGTTCTCCGGCCTGTTCGCCCCGTACTGGCGCTCCGACGCCCGCGGCGCGATCGTCGGCCTCGCCCGGTACCACGACAACGGTCACCTGGCGCGCGCCGCGCTGGAGGCCATCTGCTACCAGAGCCGCGACGTCGTGGAGGCGATGGAGCAGGACTCCGGCGTGCACCTCGACGTGCTCAAGGTCGACGGCGGCGTGACCGCCAACGACCTGTGCATGCAGATCCAGGCCGATGTCCTCGGCGTCCCGGTCAGCCGCCCCGTCGTGGCGGAGACGACCGCGCTCGGCGCCGCGTACGCCGCCGGGCTGGCCACCGGATTCTGGCGGGACACGGACGAACTGCGCACCCACTGGCAGGAGTCCAAGCGCTGGGAGCCCACGTGGTCCGAGGAGCGGCGGGCTGAGGGGTACGCGGGCTGGAAGAAGGCGGTGGAGCGCACGCTCGACTGGGCCAAGGTCGAATAGGCCGCAGACCCGCACCGCACCCGTACCCGTAACGACGCCCACGCCCACGCCCACGCCCACGCCTACGCCTACGCCTACGCCCGCACCCGTACCCGTACGACCAGGAGGAGACCATGGTGAATCCGGTGGCTCTCTCGCCCGGGGCTCGCTCGGAAGCCCTCGCCCGGATGGGCGAGGGGGAGCTCGACGTCCTGGTCGTCGGCGGCGGCGTCGTCGGCGCCGGGGCGGCCCTGGACGCCGTCACCCGGGGCCTGCGGGTCGGCCTCGTCGAGGCCCGGGACTGGGCGTCGGGCACGTCCAGCCGCTCCAGCAAGCTGATCCACGGCGGACTGCGCTACCTGGAGATGCTGGACTTCCGGCTCGTCGCCGAAGCCCTCAAGGAGCGCGGGCTCCTGCTCCAGTTGCTGGCCCCTCACCTGGTGCGCCCGGTGCCCTTCCTCTACCCCCTGCAACACCGGGTCTGGGAGCGCCCGTACGTGGGCGCCGGCGTGCTCCTGTACGACACCATGGCCACCGCCTCCGGCACGTCCAGGGGCCTGCCCCACCACCGGCACCTGCTCAAGCGCCAGGCCCTGCACGAGGCTCCCGCCCTGCGCTCCGACGCCCTGGTCGGTGCGATCCAGTACTGGGACGCCCAGGTCGACGACGCCCGGCACACCATGTTCCTCACCCGCACGGCCGTCGCGTACGGGGCGCTGGCCGCGAACCGCACCCGTGTCAGCCGCTTCCTGCGGCAGGGCGAGCGGGTGGTGGGCGCCGTCGTCACTGATCTGGAGACCGGCGACGAGACCGAGGTACGGGCCAAGCAGGTCATCAACGCCACCGGTGTGTGGACCGACGACACCCAGGCGATGGCCGGCACCCGCGGCCAGTTCCACGTCCGTGCGTCCAAGGGCGTGCACCTGTTGGTCCCGCGCGACCGGATCAACTCGCGCACCGGGCTGATCCTGCGTACCGAGAAGAGCGTGCTGTTCGTCATCCCGTGGGGACGGCACTGGATCATCGGGACGACCGACACCGACTGGACGCTCGACAAGGCCCATCCCGCCCTCAGCTCCCGGGACGTCACGTACCTGCTGGATCACGTCAACGCGGTCCTGACGACCCCCCTCGTCCCCGAGGACGTGGAGGGCGTCTACGCGGGGCTGCGCCCCCTGCTGTCCGGCGAGGCCGCGGAGACCAGCAAGCTGTCGCGGGAACACCTGGTGGCGCACCCGGTGCCCGGGCTGGTCGTGGTGGCGGGCGGCAAGTACACGACGTACAGGATCATGGCCAAGGACGCGGTCGACGAGGCGGTCCGCGGCCTGGACGAGAAGGTTCCCGACTGCACCACCCAGCGCGTCCCCCTGCTCGGCGCCGACGGCTATCCGGCGCTGTGGAACTCGCGGCAGAGCCTGGCCGTCCGCTCCGGGCTCCACGTCGCCCGCATCGAGCACCTCCTGAACCGCTACGGCTCACTGGTGCACGAGTTGCTCGCCATGGTCGCGGAGGACCCCTCGCTCGGGGAGCCGTTGCCGAGTTCCGACGACTACCTGCGGGTCGAGGCGGTCTACGCGGTGACCCACGAGGGCGCCCGGCACGTGGAGGACGTCCTGGCCCGGCGCACCCGGATCTCCATCGAGTCGTGGGACCGGGGCGTGGACGCCGCCCGGACCGTCGCCGAGCTGATGGCGCCGCACCTGGGGTGGGACCGGGCGCACCAGGACCGCGAGGTCGACCACTACCTCAAGCGGGTGGCCGCCGAACGCGAGGCGCAGCAGCAGCCGGACGACCGGACCGCCGACGCGGTACGCCTCGGCGCACCCGACATCATCCCCGCGGGCTGACCGCTGCCCCGGGCTCCGCTCCGTTCCTCGGCGGAGCTGGACGTCGGCTCGGCGGAGCGGGACGTCGGCTCGGCCCAACCGGGGAATCTTCGCTGGCCACCGCCCTTTTGACAGCCCTGCTGATGGCTCGCCACATCATTCCTCCAGCCCTGGTCGGCGGGCTCGCCGTGACCGGCGTGACGGCCGGAGCGGCGACGGCATCGGCCGCCGTGGAGCCGGGGGAGAGCTCCGTCGGCGCGCAGGCCTGGACACAGGTGTCACAAAAGCTCCTGAACCGCTCGTACTGGAACGCCGCCGAGGATCTGCGCGTCGGCAACGAGGGTGCCTCCGGGGGCCTGTCCCCAAGGCCCGCACCCCGGGTACGTTCACCTTCGGCGCGGGCGCCGCGACCAACATCGAGAAGCTCGTCTACTGGTCGGACTGGGACTTCCGCGAGGCGACCGTGGCTCCCGGCACCGCCGTGGTCCTCACTCCGGCCTCCTCCGGCCCGCACACCGTCTACGCCTACAGCGTCGACAAGGCGGGCAACCGCTCCGACCAGGCTCTCTACCGCATCTGGGCACTCGGCAACGGAGGCGTCCGCGACACCGCCGGCGACCTGGACGGCGACGGCCTGCGCGACCTGTGGAGCCTGGACGCGGACGGACGGCTGCGCTTCTCCGTCGGCCGGGCCGACGGCACCTTCGCCGCCCCGGCCGACGGCGGGGCGTCGTTCGCGCCGGGCACCCGGATCGCCATCGGCGGGGACTGGGGCGAGGACGGCTACAACGACCTGCTGGTACTGGAGTACAACGAGGTCGTGAAGGGGAACCAGCTCAAGGTCGTGCCGAACACGGGCCTCGGCGCCGTCCGTTCGCACGACGCCGTGCTGCTGGACCTGTTCTGCCCGGTCGCCGACCCGGATCAGGGGTGCGTCAACGACGATCCGGCGTGGGCCGGCAACAACCACTGGGCCGACGCCCAGGACATCGCCGACGCCGGTGACCTCAACGGCGACGGACAGCCCGACCTGCTGGTCAAGCAGGGCACCAAGCTCTGGGCGTACTTCGGCAGCCGTTCCGGCTACCTGGACATCGACGGCGCGCCGGTCCTGGTCGGCGACGGCGGCTGGGACGCGGTTTCCGTCCTGGTCCCCGGCGACACCGACGGCGACGGCGCGGCCGACCTGTGGGTGCGCGACGACGCGACGGGCGACCTGTTCGCCGTGCGGGGGGCCAAGGGTGGCGACGGACGGCTCGCTCTCGAGAGCTGGGCCACGGGCATCCGGGTCATGATCGGCTCGGGCCTCGCCCGGTCCGCCTACCCGGCCCTCGTCTCGGCCGGCGCCTTCGACCGCGACGGCCGTACCGACCTGGCAGCCACCCGCGCCGACGGCACTGCGGTCTGGTTCCGGGGCACGGCGACCGGCATCGACGCGGCACCGGTCACCGCCGGCTGATCCGGCGCTCCCGATTCCCCGCGCTCCCGACGGCTCCGCGCCGCCGGGAGCGCGGGCGTGTTTCCGGTAACGGGTGGGAAGCACGCGGGCTCGTCGCCAACAGCGAGCCGGCGGGGCCCGTCTGCCGTGGTGTCAGTTCAAGGCCGCGCTGAGCACGGCGGCGAAGACGGTGACCGCCGACAGCGCGACCATCCAGCCCCTGCTGTTCCCCGCCTTCGTACCCTCCGGGTCCCCGCCGACGACGAGACCCTCGGAGCGGGGGCTGCCGAGGTCCCGGCACCACGGGCACTCCGCACCGTGAACGAGTGCGTCCCGCCACATCTCGCCGTCGAGCGGTGCCCGCGCGAACAGCTTCCTGTCGTCTTCCACGGCAGGAACAACGCCCGCGCCGGTGGCACGTCACCCCTCGCCGGCGCCCCGATACCCAACCGTAGCCAAGCCGCGCCCCCGTGGCGCCCAGAGTCGAGCCTGCACGATCCTGAGCCTCACGGACGCTCGCTTCCTCGGGGAGCCCAGGTCGACGATGAGCGGCAGGTTGCCGGCGAGGGCACGGGCGAACGCGCCGCGGAGTTCCGGCGCGTCCCCGCGGTTCACGGCGCCGTGCAGGACGAGGACGCGGGCGGGTGGGGCGGGGATGGGCGCTTCGATCAGGGTGAGCCGGTCGGGAGGGTCCGTTCCGTCCATGGCGCAGGCCTCGGGATCAGTGGTGGTCGGGTACGCGCAGGGCGAGGAGCGCGGTGTCGTCGCTGGCCCAGCCCGCGTGCCGGACGGCCAGGGCGGTAGGTCCTCGCGGACGCCGTGGCCGGCGAGGACGCCTCGCGCGCCCGTGAGGCGGCGGACGCGCAGCTGGCCCTGGCGCGGTCCACCGGGGAACCCCGGTTGCTCGCCTCCGCCCTGATGACCTCGGCGAAGCTGCTGCCGCACGAACGGCAGGGCGACGCCCGGCCGCGGCTCGTCGCCGAACTGCGCGGGCTGGCGGGGGAACACGACCTGCCCGCCTACCGCTGGGTGTGCGAGCACCTCGACGCCATGACGGCGGCCGCGCGCAACGACCCGGGTGCCGTCCACCGGCACACCGCCGAAGGCCTGGACCTCGCGCACCGGTACGGGA
Organism: Streptomyces sp. NPDC058619; assembly: GCF_042717785.1. NCBI lineage: Bacteria > Bacillati > Actinomycetota > Actinomycetes > Kitasatosporales > Streptomycetaceae > Streptomyces > Streptomyces sp. NPDC058619. The sequence goes on along the minus strand of NZ_JBHXQN010000041.1, from coordinate 41,892 downwards.
TGCTCTGGGCGCGGGGCATCAACGCCACTTCCCGGGCCATGCTCGCCGCCGTCGAGGGCCGGTTCACGGAGGCGGAGGCGCGGTACGCCCAGGCGGACGAGCTGTTCCAGCGGGTCGGAGCGCACCATGCGACGGGCCCGCGCACGCTCGGCCTGTGGACCATCCGGTTCACGCAGGGGCGGACGGGTGACATCGCGCGCAGTGTCCGCGAGGTGTTCGAGGCGGTCGGCGCACCGGTCGCCGTGGCGCACGCGCTGGTCCTGGCCCGCCAGGGACGGCTGGACGAGGCACGGGAGGTGCCCGTCCCCGCGCGGCCGGTGACGGACCACCTCTACGGCGTGGAGCTCGACTACCGCAGCGAACTCGCGGTCCTGCACGCCGACACCGGGACCGCGGCGACGCTGGTCGAGCACCTGTTGCCGATCCGCGACCAGTTCGCGGGCGCTGCGGGCGCGGCGTACGCCACCCGCCCCCTCGCGCACCCCTTGGCGGACCTCTACCGGCTCCTCGGCGCGCACCGGGAGGTGGCCGGCGCCTACGCCCTGGCCGAGCGCGTCGCCCGTACCTGGAACGCCCCCCACCACGTGGAGGCCGCCCGCCGCGCAGCGGCGGACCTGGCGGCGGACCGCCTCCGATCAAGGACCTTCGCCGTGTGACGCGGGCCCCCGAACCCCGGCGGTCCGGCGCCCGGTTCGTGGTCTTGTCGCCGCCGTGTCCGTGCCCGCTCCCTCACGGTGGCCGGGGCACGCGCTCCGCCCGCCCGCGGGTGGCGCGAGTTCGACGGTGGTGGGGTTGCATGGACGGCGGTCTGTGTAATGTCACATCGCATGATGTTCTTACGTCGAGCGGCCCTCGCCGCCGCCCTGTTGGGCATGACCGCCGTCCTCCCGCCCACCGCCGCACACGCGGACACCGCACCCGACTGCCCCGGCGGTGTCACCGCGACCGCGGTCCCCTCCGCGGATCCCGAGCAGAACCGCCTGACGGACCCCCGGTCCGCGGCCTTCCCGCAGCGGGCGGGGCTCGACGGGTTCGTACGCCGTTTCCCGGCCGCACTGTGCGGCGTGCACAGCGCCGCCGAGGCCGGGCGGCTGCTGGAGGCGTGGGGCGAAGCCCTGTGGCAGGCCTCCGTGGACCGGGCGCAGGGACGGCGCCCCGGCGGGGACCTCGCCACCGGGGACGACCGTCCCCTGTACTGGGCCCGGCTCGCCATGACGGTGCAACTGGCCCGGTGGCAGCCGCAGTTCCCGGTCGACCGGGCCGCCCTGAAGTCCGGATTCGAGGACGCCTCGCGCGGCCTGACGGACAACGGGTTCCGGGGCACCCCGGGCGTGCGGCGGATCTTCGTCAGCGGATTCGACCCGTTCGGGCTGGACGCGGAGCTGCGCCGGGCCAACCCCTCGGGGTCGGCGGCGCTCCAGCTCAACGGCCGCCGGATCACCCTGACCGACGGTACGGTCGCCGAGTTCCGGGCCGTGGTCCTGCCCGTCCGCTACGCCGATTTCAACGCCGGCATCGTCGAGCGCGCCTACGGCCCGCGGCTCGCTGACGGCCCGCGCTCCGCCGACATGATCACCAGTATCAGCCAGGGCTACCCCGGGATCTTCACCCTGGAGGCCTGGGCGGGACGCGCCCGCTCGGCCGACCCGTACCCGGACAACACGGGCGCTCTGTCGGGCGGTACGTACGATCGCCCCGTCACGGCGCCGGGGCTGGGCCCGGGGCCCGAGTTCCTGCGGACCAGCCTGCCCACGGAGGCCATGACCTCCGTCCAGACGCCGTACCCCGTGCGTCTGAACACGGCCGTCACCGAGATCCCGGCCGGACAGCAGACGCCGGTGGACCGGGCGGACGGGCCGACCCCCGGCTCACGCGCGGTGGCGGGCGGTGGCGGCGGCTACCTCTCCAACGAGGTCGCCTACCGCTCGAACCGGCTCCGGACGGAGCTGCGCCCCGGCCTGCCCGGCGGTCATCTGCACACTCCGGTACTGACCGGACTGCCGTCGGATCCGGCCCAGTTGACCGGGCCCGACTTCGAACGCAACGAGAGTGCCATCACCTCCGAGGTGCTGGCGGTACTGCGCAGCTCCGGCGGAGGCCGCTGACACGACCCCGTGCGGCCCGGGACCCGGACGCGGGCGGCCGGCGGCCGGATCACCGCGTCCGGGGCACCGGGTCACCGGCCGCCGCGATGGTCGTAGACCGTGATGCCGAGGGCCTTCATCGCGGCCTCGGCCCGTTGCGCGTCCCGTCCGTGGTCGATGGCTTCGAGCGCGGCGGCCGCCGAGGTCTGGACCGGGTGCGGCAGGCCCTCGTAGGCGGAGATCCGGTAGGCGATGTGGCGGCGGGCCCTGCGCTCCTCCTCCGTCACGCCGTCGGGCGTGAGCGGGAACACGGCCGCCTGGTACGTCGCGATGCACAGCAGCGCCGCGTCGGCGAGACCCTCCGCGTAGCCGTCGACCGGAGGGAGCACGGGGGCGGGGCGGAGGAGGGCGACGACCTGCCGACGGGAGAGGTGGGCCCCGATCCCCGCCCCGAGGCCGGCCGTTCCCGCGAGGACCAGGGCCGCCAGCCGGCCGGACAGCAGGAACCCGAGGCACGCTCCGCCGACCGCCCCGCACGTCACGAGCACGAAGGTGATCATCAACTGGACGCGCGTGGCGAGCGGGGACGTCATGACCAGCAGTATGCCCGGCGCAGCCACCGCCCCCGGATCGGCCCTCCCCCTCCCCGCGGGGCCGGTGGGCGGGACGAGTCGTCAGAGGCGGCGGGCGTTCCGGTCGTGACTGGCCGCCGTTCAGACGCGCCAGGACCGGATCCGGTCGGCGGCGTCGTACGCGTCCGCACGGCCGGCGTCGATGTCCTGCGCCAGGTCGACGAGCGCCCCGTAGGGGGCGTCGATCCCCTCGTTGGCGGCGTGCATGTACGCCGCCACCAGGCCCGCGCCGAACAGGGCGTTGCGCGCCGGGAGCGGGCGCAGCCGGATCACGGCGTGCATGAGGGCGGCCGCCCGCCAGGCGTTGTCGACGGTGGCGCCGATCTGGGGGGTGTTGACGCGGTGACGGCCGACGGCGGCGACGAGGGCGGAGAAGTCGTGGACGGAGGGCTGCTTGGGCAGGACCTCGGCCTGGCGCTCGAGGAGCCAGCGGATGTCGACGTAGAGCTCCACGGCTCAGGCGGCCCTGCCCGAGGCGTCACGGCGGGACGGCGCGTCGGGGCGGGACGGCGCGTCGCCGGGGAACGCCTGGTCGAAGGCGTCGCCCTGGTCGGCGAGGAACGCCCGGAAGACCTCGCCCGCCTCCTCCAGGCGCGGGTCGCGGACCGCGTCCTGCGCTGCTTGCGTGATCAGCGCGGTCACCGTGGTGCCCTCCGCGTCCGCCCGTTCCCTGAGTAGCGCGTGCAGCTGTTCCTCGACCCTGATCGTCACCGTCTTCGACATGGTGACGACCGTACAGCAGCGCGTAAAGCAGCGACAGGGGAACAGCCGAACGGTCCGCGAGGCGCCTGCCGGGTCAGAGCGGGGGCGGGCCGTCCACGAGGGCGCGCGCCGCGGCGAGTTCCTCTCGGGCCGCCTGTTCCGCCATGTCCACGTAGGCGTACGCGTCGTCGCCGATCGGGACCCGCAGCGGGGTGGACGCGTCGCTGGCGACGATGTCGAGGACCCGGGCGGCGAAGTCCTCGGGCCTGCCCGTCGCGGCGTCGTCCGCCATGACGCGGAACGCGTCGAGCATCGCCCCGGTCGACTCGGCGTACTCGGGCATCCGGCGGCCCGCCTCGGCGAGGGAGGTCCCGTAGCGGGTGGCGAAGACCCCCGGTTCGACCACGGTGACCCGGACGCCCTGCGGGCGGCCTCGGCGGCCAGCGCCTGGCTCATGCCCTCCAGGGCGTACTTGCCGGCGACGTACGCGCCCAGGCCGGGGAAGGCCATGCGGCCGGCGAGCGAGGAGACGTTGACGATGTGGCCGTGCCCCTGGGCCCGCATGAGCGGCAGGACCAGCCGGGCCAGCCGCCACGGGCCGACGACCAGGGTCTCCAGCTGGTCGCGCAGCTCCGCGTCGGACACCTCCTCGACCGCGCCGAAGAGACCGCCTCCGGCGTTGTTGACGAGGACGTCGATGCCACCGAGCCGGTCGGCGGCGGTACGCACCGCCTCCTCGCACTGGGCCGCGTCGCGCAGTTCCAGCGCGATCGGGGTGATCCGGCCGGGCCAGGCGGCGGCGAGGTCGTCCAGGGCGGCTGTCTTGCGCGCGGTGACCGCCACCCGGTGCCCGGCCCCGGCCGCCGCGGCGGCCAGCGCCTGCCCCAGTCCCGAGGAACACCCCGTCACCAGCCAGCGTCGCCCCATGGATCCCCCCGTACGTCGGTAATGCCGAGCCGGTGTCGGTCCCGGCGCCCCATGGTCCTCGGCCGTCCGGCTCCTGGTCAGCCCTCGTGCAGGGGGCGTGCGAAAGCGCGACCGGCGCGCCCACGGGCGCGCGACCGCCCCGACGCCCGGCTCCGGAAACCCCGGGTCAGAAGGCACCCCGGCGGCGCGCCTGCCCACAGCCTCGGCGGCGCCCCGGGTGAAGGGCTCGCCGTGGCCGGGAGGACGTACGGCGTGCCCCGTCCCGGGGAGCATCACCGGCGTCATGGCGCTCGTCGGGCACTTCGCCGAGCCGGGCTTGCTGCGCGCGGACGCGGATCCGGCCCCGGGGGGGCGGACACGTGCCGGGTGCTCACCGGTCCCGCCCCCTTCACCCGGCTCACCACCGCCCGCGCCTGGGAGGCCGACGGCTACGCGAAGCGGCCGTCCCTAGCCGATCTCCACCACGCGCGCCCAGTCCGGGGGCGCGTCCGGTACGTAGTCCGGATCGTCCTCGTCCCACTGATTCTCGTGAGACCGGGGAAACAGGCCCACCACCGTCCGGCACGGCGGACGCTCGGCCGGCCAGGGGGTCTGGCCGTCGGTCAGGACCACGATCACGTCCGGGCGGGGCCGGGCCCGCAGCGCCGCGTCGAAGCCCGTGCGCAGGTCCGTGCCCCCGCCGCCCAGCAGCACGATGCCCTCGGCGCGGCACAGCGGGTGCGCGACGTGCGCCGCCGCGTCGCACGACACGACGGTGACGAGGTCCCGGCGCCCGCCCACGGCACGGGAGATCGCCGCGACCTCCAGGAGCGCGCTGCCCAGCTCGGCGTCGCTGACCGACGCGGACGTGTCGATGAGCACGCAGACCCGGGGCGGCCGGCGCCGCAGGCTCGGCAGGACGACGCCGGGCACCCCGGCCGAGCGCCTCGACGGGCGCCCGTACGTGTAGTCCTCGCCGGAACCGGAGGCCGCCGATCGGACGGCCGCGCCCAGCAGGTCGCGCCACGGCTGCGCCGGGTGGAACGCGTCCTGCGCCCACCGCTTCCACGCCTTCGGGGCGTCACCGGGGCGGGCTCTGATGCCCTGGGCGACCCGGAAGCGGACGGCGTCCCGCTCCTGCTCGCCGAGGCCGTCCGCACCGTCCGGTCCGAGGTCCCATTCCCGTTCCAGCCCGTCGGCGCCGCTGCCGCAGTCCAGCCAGGCCAGGCGCTCCGTGGCCGCGCCGAGGCTGAACCGGAGCAGGTAGTCCTCCATGAGCTGCCCCGCCGGCAGCCCCAGGAACTCCGGCCCGATCGCGCCCTCGGGCCGGACCAGGCCGTCGCCGAACGCGTCGTCGTTGATCTCGCAGTCCGCGGCGATGTTCATCCGCAGCCGCTCCCCCGGGCCGGTCAGTCCGCGCGCCCGCGCGACCCGGTCGCTGCGCCCGTGGTGGTCGCGCAGGAGGTGCGACACCTCGTGCACCCACACCCCGGCCAGTTCCTCCACGGGTGTGCGGGCGACGAACGCCGGTGAGACGTAGCACCGCCAGTGCCGGTCGACCGCCATCGTCGGCACCCCGCGCGCCTCCACGACGTGCAGGGCGAACAGGGCCGTGGCCAGGTACGGCCGGGCCCGGGCGGCCTGCAGCCGTGCCGCGTAGAGTGTGCCGAAATCCAGCGCCACCGGAGGCGCCGACACCTCCCGCGCCGACGCGGCCTCGGACGCCGTACGCGCCACCGGCGCCACCGGTCCGCGGGGGCTCATCGGCCGGCCGTCGCGGCGGCGGACACCCGGGCCGCCGCGCGGTCCGCCCTGCGGGACACGGACACGGCGCCGGCGAGCCCGTCGATCGCGTCCGGAACGTCCCAGTCCTCGCGGCGCAGCGCGGCGAGCGTGCTCGCGGGGACGACCACCAGGTCCGGCGCACCGGTCTCCACCGCGCGGACCAGCAGCGCCCAGGCCGCGTCCCAGCGGGCCTTCTCCGGTCGTTTGCGGACCGCGTCCACCACACCGTCGAGCACGGCCTGGCGCAGGTCTCCCCGCTCGGGCAGGACGGCACGCTCCGGGTCGGCGAGGAGCGTCTCGGGGTCCGGGAGGTCGAGCCGGTCCAGGCTCGCCAGCAGCTCCAGCCCGGGCCCGTCCCCCACAGAGCCCCTGACCAGCAGGGACAGCACCTCTCGGGAGGCTCCGGCCGCGGTCGCGAAGGCGACGAGGCGCAGGGTCGTCTCCCAGCTGCGGGGCGAGGGCCAGGCGCCGCCCCGGCGGGTCTCGCTGCCGGGGAGCCGGTGGACGAGGGTGGGGCGGGCGGTGAGGAGCCCGCACACCGCGCGGCGGGCGTAGTCGACGGCTTCGGGCAGCTTGTCCGGGTCGAGGCGCGGCAGCGTCGCCCGGGGCCAGGTCCCGCCGAGTCCGCGGACGACGACGTCGTGGTCGTGGACCCACTGGAGGTGCACGAACCGGTTGGCGAGGGGCGGGCTCAGCTCCCAGCCGTCGGCCGCCGAGGAGCGCGGGTTGGCGGCGGCCACGATCCTTACGCCGGGCGGCAGTTGGAGGGTACCGATGCGCCGCTCCAGGACCAGGCGGAGCAGGGCGGCCTGTACGGCAGGCGGCGCGGTGGACAGCTCGTCCAGGAAGAGCAGCCCCCGGCCGGCCCGGACGAGTCGTACCGCCCAGTCCGGCGGGGCCATGGGGACGCCCTGCTCCGCCGGATCGTCTCCGATGACGGGCAGTCCGGAGAAGTCGGACGGTTCGTGCACGCTGGCGATCACCGTGGTCAGCGGGAGTTCGAGGGACGCAGCGAGCTGGGTCAGGGCCGCGGTCTTGCCGATGCCCGGCTCGCCCCACAGGAGTACGGGCAGGTCGGCCGCGACCGCGAGGGTCAGGGCCTCCAGTTGCGCATCGGGGCGCGGTTCGGTCGTGGTGTCGCGCAGCAGGGCCAGCAGGGCGCCGGCGACGTCGAGTTGGCCGGGCGGGGAGGTACGGGCCGGGTCGGTCGGGGTGCCGCTCGCGGTGGACGGGGTGCGTGTGGACATGTGTGGTCACCTTGGGGTTCGTGGAGGGTCGGACGGACGGGGACGGCGGTCCCCGGTCAGCGGGAGGTCGTGCCGCGCGGGCGGGAGCCGAGCCCGCGCGGGCGGGCCGGGACCGGGCCGATGGCGCGCGGGCCGGGGCCCGTCAGGCCCGCCCTGAACAGGCCGTAGGTGATGCGCCGTTCAGCGGCCGCCGCGAGCGCGTCGCGCAGGGCTCCGGTACGCAGCACCGCGGCGGGGCCCAGCAGCCCCTCGACGACGGCCAGCGCGCCGGCGGTATCGCCGTGGTGCAGGCGTTCGCGGACACCGGTGAGGCAGTCGGGGCGGCGGTGCGCCTCGTCGATGGCCCGGAGGCAGGGAAGCGGGGTGCCGGTCAGGGCGACCAGCAGTTCCTCGCGGCGGATCTCGGCCGGGTCGTGGTCGAGGGCGGCCAGCGCGCCGTCGACCAGGCCGATGCGGTGCCGGGCTCCCCGGCACTCCACGGTGCGCGGCTCCCCCGCGCCTTCGGTACGCCGCGCGGCGGCTGCCGGCGCGCGGTCCGGCGCCAGCGCCGAGGCGACCAGGGGGTGCAGCCGGTCGGGGTCGATCGCGCCGGCCCGGAGCAGTTCCAGATCGGGCAGCACCCAGGTCGCCGCGTCGGGCAGGACGGGCAGCGCGGAGGCGCTGCCGTCCGCGGGAGCCGCAGCGATCCGGAGGGCCGGCGGTCTCGGAACGTCCGGAACCGGAGCCGGACCGGGCCCCGGACCCGGGTGGCGAACCGGGTCGGGGTCCAGGTCGAGGTCCAGGACCAGCAGGTGCCCGGCCCCGAGCCGCACGGTGACGGTACCGGTGCCGGTCCTGCGCCCCTCGGCGCGGAGCAGGAGGCCGGCCTCGGCCGCCCACCGGTCGACGGCGCAGTGGCGTCCCGGCGGCGTCACCGGCGGATCCGGGTACGGAGGGATGCGTACGGAATCCGGCCCGCCGGCGCCGGCGCCGGCCCGGATGCGGAGCTCGTCGGTCCTGCGCGCGTCCCAGAGGTGCCGGTGCAGGTCGAGGCGGTAGCGGCGGTTGGGGCGGGGATGCGGATGCCCGCCGGGTCCGGTCTCGGGGCGGGTTCCGTCCCACAGCGCGAGGCTGATCCGCTGGCCGCCGTCCGCCCAGGCCGGCGGAGTCCGGACCACCAGGTGCAGCGGGCGCTCGCCGCCGCGCCCGGGTACGTCGTAACGGGCCAGGGAGAGGGTCAGCCCGGGGCGCAGCAGTCCGTCGGGGGCGATCCTCGGCATGTGCCAGCGCAGCAGGTCGGGTGCCAGGTGGCGCAGATCGGCCCGGATCAGTGCCGCGAGGTCGTGGCCGTGGTGGCGCGCCAGGCGGCGCAGGTCGAGGTCGACGTCGATGCGTGCAGCGGCGCACGCGCCTGCCCAGTCCCCGGCACGGCGGCGGGCGGTCGCAGTCTCGATCATGGACGGCGGCACGGCGAACTCGCGCACGCGCAGCCAGTGGGAAAGGCGGGAATCCCCGTTCGCGGTCGGAGTGAGCATCAGCACTCACCTTGCGCGGACGGGACCCCCGATCTGTGGGCAGCGGAAGTGATCATCACCGGGATCGTATCCAGCCGCGCAGCCGGTCCGCCAGGCAATTGTTCGGGGGTTCTCGCGGCGCCCTCGACCTGGCCGCGCTCCCCTCCGGAGGGGCGGGACGGCGGAGATCGCGCGCCCGGGTGCGCACCGCGCGTACCGGATGCCGGGCGGGACGGCCCGGCACCGATACTGGCGGGTGTGGCGGGCGGCCGGTCCCGGCGGCCGGCGCGTACCGATCCGAGCAATGAAGAGGAATGAAGAGCGATGACCCTGAGGGAAGGCCGGCGGGTGCGGCTCGTGACGGAGACCAGGCTGATCGAAGCGCCGGCGGTGATGGACGACCCGTCGGCGCCGCCGACCGGTTTCGCCGGGTCCCTGTCGCTCGCAGCGGGCACGGAGGGCACCGTCGAGGGGGAGGTCGAGCACCGGCACCAGAGCGAGGAGGTGCGCGAGTACCAGCGCCTCAAGTCGCTCCTCGACGCCTTCGGCCCCGAGATGCCCGCGGGAAGCAGGCAGCAGTTGGAGGAGAAGGTCGGCGCCCTGGAGCCGGCGTGGACCACCCATCAGAAGCAGGGTCCCCGCGTCACGGTCCGCGTCCGCTTCGACAACGGGTTCATCCTCGACGACGTGGACCAGACCCTCTTCACGGCCTGCTGACCCCGCCTCACGACCGTTCCGCCCGGCCGGGCGGACGGCCGGACGCCCCACGGGCGGGCCGGGATTCCAAAGCCGCTCGCACCGAGCGCGGCCGTGCTCGGCTCCGGGAGCGTCAGCCCCGGGCGTCCGGTCCGCCGCCGTGGCGTCCCGCCCGGGAAGCCACGAGCGCCTCGAGCCCGTCCAGCAGGCACCGCAGGCCGAAGCCGAAGTGGTCGACGTCGCCCGCGAAGGCGTTCTCGTCGAGGGCCGCCATCCGCGGGTAGGCGCCGCTGGCCATGGCCCGGGCGAGCACCGGGGTCTGGGCCTGCCAGAACTCCTCCGGGCTCATGGCGCCGCCGTCCTGGGCCTCGACGGCGTGGACGTGGGTGCGGGCGACGCCGGTGACGTACCCCTCCAGGGTCATGATCACCGACATCAGTTCCTGGTCGCTCAGGCCCTCCATGTCCTGGATGTGGGCCAGGGTCTGCTCCAGTGCGCGGACCGCGTGGGGCCCCATCACCGGGCGGGCCTGGTTGACGTGGAGGAGCCAGGGATGGCGGTGGTAGAGGGCGAGGGAGGTGTGGGCGGCGGCGTGCAGTGCCTCGCGCCAGGTCCGGGCCTCCTTCAGCGCGCCTTCGTCCTCGGCCTGGACCTGGTCGAGCATCAGGTCCAGGAGCTCGGCCTTCCCCGGGAGGTAGCGGTACAGGGACATGGCACCGGTGCCGAGTTCGTTGGACACCCGCCGCATCGACACCGCTTCGAGCCCCTCGGCGTCGGCGACGGCCACGGCGGTCTCGACGATCCGCTCCAGCGTCAGGCCCGGCTTCGGACCGCGGGACGGGCGCTCGCCGGTCCCCCACAGCAGTTCGAGACTGCGCGAGACGTCGCCGCCTCCGGAGCTTTCGGACATGGTCATGGATGTGCTCCTCGGATCACGGGCCGGGGCCCTGCCGACAACTGTGTACACCGTACCCTCAAATGGGTACGGTGTACACAGCGGGTGTCCGGAAGCACCGATCACGCGTGGACGATCACGCGTGGACCATCACGCGTCGATGATCACCGGAATGATGAGGGGCTTGCGGCGGTGCGTGCGGAACGCCCAGTTCGCCACCGCGCGGGCGATGAGCTGTTCCAGCTGGACCGCGTCCCCGACACCCTCCGACGCCGCGGTGGCCAGGACCTTCTCGATCACCGGGATCACGGGCGCGAAGGTGGTGTCGTCGTGCTCGAACCCGCGGGCCAGGAAGTCGGGGGCCTCGGCAAGGGCTCCGGTGTTGGCGTCGACGATGGCCACCACGGTGACCACGCCCTCCTGCGCCAGCGTGACGCGGTCCTTGAGGGACGCCTCGGTGGCGCCGCCGACCGTCATACCGTCGACGTAGACGTAGCCGGCGGGAACCTTGCCGGTGATGGAGGCGCGTCCGTCGACGAGGTCGACGACGACACCGTCCTCGGCGATGACGACCCGGTCGGGGTCGACGCCGGTACGGATGGCCAGGTCGCCGTTGGCGCGCAGGTGGCGCCATTCGCCGTGCACCGGCATCACGTTGCGGGGCTTGACGATGTTGTAGCAGTAGACGAGCTCACCGGCGCTGGCGTGTCCGGAGACGTGCACCTTGGCGTTGCCCTTGTGGACGACGTTGGCGCCCCACCGGGTGAGTCCGTTGATCACCCGGTAGATCGCGTTCTCGTTGCCGGGGATCAGGGAGCTGGCGAGGAGGACGGTGTCGCCCTTGCCGATGCGGATCACGTGGTCGCGGTTGGCCATGCGCGACAGCGCCGCCATCGGCTCGCCCTGGGAGCCGGTACACACCAGGGCAATCTTGTGGTCGGGGAGCTTCTCCAGCTCCTTCATGTTCACGACCAGGCCGGACGGGACCTTGAGGTAGCCCAGTTCACGGGCGATGCCCATGTTGCGGACCATCGACCGCCCGACGAAGGCGACCTTGCGGCCGTGCTGGTGGGCGGCGTCCAGGACCTGCTGGATGCGGTGCACGTGGCTGGCGAAGCTGGAGACGATCACCCGCCGCGGAGCGGTCCGCAGGACCTGCTCGATCGCCGGGTTGAGCTCGCGCTCCGAGGTGGTGAAACCCGGGACCTCGGCGTTGGTGGAGTCAGTGAGGAAGAGGTCGACGCCCTCCTCGCCGAGCCGGGCGAAGGCGCGGAGGTCGGTGATGCGCTCGTCCAGGGGGAACTGGTCCATCTTGAAGTCACCGGTGTGCAGCACCATTCCGGCGCCGGTGCGGATGGCGACCGCGAGGCCGTCCGGGATCGAGTGGTTGACCGCCACGAACTCGCAGTTGAAGGGGCCGAAGCCACGTCGGTCGCCCTCGCGGACCCGTACGGTGCGGGGCCGGATGCCGTGCTCCTTGAGCTTCGCCTCCAGGAAGGCCAGCGTCAGCTTCGAGCCGACCACCGGGATGTCCGCCCGCTCGCGCAGCAGGTACGGCACTCCCCCGATGTGGTCCTCGTGGCCGTGGGTCAGCACCACGGCAACGATGTCGTCCAGCCGGTCCCGGATCGATGTGAAGTCCGGGAGGATGACGTCGACCCCCGGCTGGTGCTCCTCGGGGAACAGCACGCCGCAGTCGACGATGAGCAGCTTGCCGGCGTACTCGAAGACCGTCATGTTACGGCCGATTTCGCCCAGGCCGCCCAGGGCGATGACTCTCAGCCCGTTTGCCGGCAGCGGCGGGGCGGTTTTCAGTTCGGGATGCGGATGACTCATGCCCTGACGTTATAGGAGGTGGCTGGTGAGGCGATCCTTTGACCGCTCCACCGGCCGGTGTGTGGTGCGCCCGGAGCCCGCCGGGGCCGCCCGGCGGGGCGCGCGACGGGGCGCTCGGACCCCGGCGCGCGCCCGGACGACGGGAAGCGCGGTTCGGCCGCCGGGAATCTTCGGCGGGTTACGGAAGGCGCTGGTGCGCGCTGTCCGGCTGTGGTTTCCTGGGGCCCATGACCGTACTCGTGACCCGCCGCCACGTTGACTACGTGCGTGTCACGACCACGGGCTGTCCGGCCGCCTGCTGATACGGCGCCGCAGCCCCCGGGTCGTTCCCCCTCCGCTTCCGTAGCTCCGTACCGCCCGTCCGCGGGCACGGCGCACGGCACCGCGGTGTCCTCCCGCGCCGCAGGCGTCCTGAACCCCGCCGGGGCGACCGCCCCGGCCGCGGGCCCCCCTCCCGCCACCGGTGCGTGGCGGGAGGGGGACCCGCCGGGCCGCCGGCAGTGGCACCGGCAGGCCGGTCCGCGTGGGAGGCTCCATGGGCGGGATGCGGGCGCTGGAGTGGGCCGTGTCGCGTCCGCGGCGCGTGGCGGCGCTGCTGCTGCTGGCCTGCCCGGCGGTGGCGAGCGCCGACCAGATCGCGTGGGCGAGCGCCCAGATCCACGCGATCCGTACCGACCCCCACTGGCGGGGAGGCGACTACCACCACGCCGCTCCGGGCCGGGGGCCGCACGCGGGGCTCGGCGTCGCCCGGCGCCTCGCCCACGTCACCTACCGGGGTGCCCGCGAGCTGGAGGCCCGCTTCGGCAACCGCCCGCAGGACGGCGAGGACCCCCGGCTCGGCGGCCGCTACCAGGTCGAGTCCTATCTCGACCACCAGGCCGCCAGGTTGGTGCGGCGCTTCGACGCGGCGAGCTGCGTGGTACTGGCCGAGGCGACGAACGCCCACGACGTCGGCCGCGGGCGGGGCGGGACCCGTGCCGCCCTCGGGCGGGTCACCGCGCGGACCCTGGTGGCGGGCGTCGACTCCGACCGGCTCTACCCGCTGTCGCGGCAGGAGCTGGCCGCGGGGATCCCGTCGGCCGACGGGTTCCGGGTGCTCGGTTCGCCGTGGGGGCACGACGGGTTCCTCATCGAGACGGAGCAGGTCGCCGCCCTGGTGCGGGAGCTCGTGGACGACGTACGGGACGTGAGCGGCGTCGCCGCCGGGCTCGGCTGAGGCACTCCCCCGGGCCCTCCGGTCGGCGGTCCGGGCCGGGCCTCCCCGGACGGCTTCGGGCGTCGAGGGTCGGCCCGCCCGCCCGCCGAAAGCCCTCGAACCCGATGCGAACGTCCCGAGGATCCGCCGCGCCGCCGGGGAGGGCAGGCCCCGGAGGCCGAACCGGCGCGTCCCGTACCGACGTGCCGCGTACCCACGTGCCGTACCTACATGTCCCGTACGTACGCTCCCGCACGCGCGGCCGCGGTCGCGGCCGCCGCCGCGCGGTCGGCGGACGCCTCGTCGAGCGGGAGGGCAGTGGTCAGGAGGCGGTAGTAGAGCGGGGCGGACGCCGCGCGGACCACCTCGTGCGGGTCGGTGCCCTCGGGGGCCTCGCCGCGGGCGACGGCCCCTTCGACGCACGGCGCCCACTCCTCGACGCGGACGGCGTAGAACCCGTGCAGCGCCTCCGCCGTCCCCGGGTCGCCGGTGGCGGCCGCGATCACCGCCTTGAACAGGGGGCCCTGCCGGGGGTCGGCCAAAGTGCGCTGCACCAGCCGGGCGTTGGCGGTCAGGTCGCCGAGCAGCGAGCCCGTCTCCGTACGCGGTACGGACTGCTGGGCCATGTCCTGCAGCAGGTCGGTGACGAGCCCGGCGACCGTCCCCCAGCGGCGGTAGACCGTCGTCTTCCCGACGGCGGCGCGGCGCGCGATGTCGGCGAGGTCGAGGTGGGCGAACCCCTGCTCGGCCAGGACGTCTCCGGCGGCCCGGAGCACGGCCTCCCGGACCCGCGCCGTGCGCCCTCCGGGCCGCGCGGTGCCCGGTTCGGACTCGACTTCTACGCACTCCATAACGGGACTCCAGTTCCTTTAAGCGCCAGGCCTTGCTACGGTGACTCCATCTTAACGGAACCACAGCCCCGTTAAACCGGGCTGTGTGTGAGAGGGGATGAGTCATGGAGTACAGGCGGCTGGGTGCGTCGGGGCTACAGGTCCCGGCCTTGAGTTTCGGCGCGGGGACCTTCGGCGGGCAGGGTCCGCTCTTCGGCGCCTGGGGCACCACGGGAGTACAGGAGGCACGGCGCCTCGTGGACATCTGCGTCGACGCCGGGATCACCATGTTCGACACCGCCGACGTCTACTCAGACGGCGCGTCGGAGGAGGTACTGGGCGCCGCGCTCAAAGGGCGCCGGGACCAGGTGCTCATCTCCACCAAGGCCGGCCTGCCCGTGGGCGACGGCCCCGGTGACGCGGGGTCGTCCCGGTCCCGCCTCATCTCGTCCGTCGACGCCGCCCTGCGCCGCCTCGACACCGATCACATCGACCTCTTCCAACTGCACGCCTTCGATGCCGGCACGCCCGTCGAGGAGGTCCTCTCCACCCTGGACGACCTCGTCCGGGCCGGAAAGATCCGCTACCTCGGGGTCTCCAACTTCTCCGGATGGCAGGCGATGAAGTCCCTCGCGGCCGCCGACCTGCACGGTCGCCGGCGCTACGTCGCGCACCAGGTCCACTACTCCCTCGTCGGGCGCGACTACGAGTGGGAGCTGATGCCCCTGGGCCTCGACCAGGGGCTGGGCGCGATCGTCTGGAGCCCGCTCGGCTGGGGCCGCCTCACGGGCAGGATCCGCCGGGGCCGTCCGCTGCCCGCGGGCAGCAGGCTGCACGACACCGCGGACTACGGTCCGCCGGTCGAGGACGAGTACCTTTACCGCGTGGTCGACGCCCTCGACGAGATCGCGCAGGAGACCGGCAGGGCAATCCCGCAGATCGCCCTCCGGTGGCTGTTGCAGCGCCCGACCGTGTCCTCCGTCATCATCGGCGCCCGCAACGAGGAGCAGTTGCGCCAGAACCTCGGCGCGGTGGGCTGGACGCTCACCCCCGAGCAGATGGCGAAGCTCGACGCGGCCAGCAGCCGGACCGCCCCCTACCCCTACTTCCCGTACTACCGCCAGGAGGGCTTCGCCCGGCTCAACCCGCCAGCGGTCCCGACGATCCGTCAGTGACCGTCACCACGCGTGTGCACCATCCGAATTCGGATCTCGATCATGACTCGGAGAGGTGTCCGGATGTGGGAGCTCGCGCGCTCGCGGGTCGACGGATGGACCGTGTCGCGGCGGGCGCCGAAGCCGGTGGACGCGCCGTGGGGCTGAGCATCCGGGTCGGGGTGCCGACCCAGCCGGTCCGACACGTCCTGCTCGACGCCGACGCCGATGCCGAGACCGCCCGCGGGCTCGTCGGCACGATCACCGAGCCGGCCACCTGCATCAAGGCCTTCCTGGAACGGCAGGTCATGCAGCCGCTGCGAAACGCTCGGCTGGCAGGTCCTCGCACCGCTGACCGGGTTCGTCCACAAGCCCGCCGCCCCCTGAACCGGCCCCCGGCCCGGGCCCCGGGGCGGAGGCGGCCCACGCCGACGGGCGGCGCACCCCGACGCGGTGTCGGGGTACGCCGCCTTCGGGCGGGGCGCGCCGCGGGAGGCGGCCCGCGCGGTCGTCGCGGTCGTCGCCGTCGTCGCCTCGTCGCCGCCTACTTGGGGTCGCGGTTGAAGACCGCCCTGGACCAGAAGTAGCCGAGCGCGGAGAGGGCCAGGCACCAGGCGACCGCGAGCCACCCGTTGTGGCCGATCTCGCTGCCGAGGAGCAGGCCCCGGAGGGTTTCGATGGCGGGGGTGAAGGGCTGGTACTCGGCGACCGGCTGGAACCAGCCCGGCATCGCGTCGATCGGCACGAAGGCGCTGGAGATGAGCGGCAGGACGATCAGCGGCAGCGCGTTGTTGCTGGCCGCCTCGGCGTTCGGGCTGACCATGCCCATCCCGACCGCGATCCAGGTGAGCGCCATGGCGACGAGTGCGAGCAGCCCGAACGCCGCCAGCCACTCCAGGGGCGTGGCGTCCGTGGACCGGAAGCCGATGGCGACCGCGACGAGGCCGACGAGGACCACGCTCATGATCGACTGGAGCACGCTGCCGATGACGTGCCCGATGAGCACGGACCCGCGGTGGATCGCCATCGTGCGGAAGCGGGCGATGATGCCCTCGGTCATGTCGTTGGAGACGGACACCGCGGTCCCGACGACGGTGCCGCCGATGGTCATCAGCACGATGCCCGGGACGACGTACGCGATGTACCGGGAGCGGTCGGCTCCTCCCCCGTCGATGCCCGCGCTCATCACGTCGCCGAAGACGTAGACGAAGAGCAGCAGCAGGACGATCGGGGTGAGCAGGAGGTTCAGGGTGAGGGAGGGGTAGCGCCGCGCGTGCAGGAGGTTGCGGCGCAGCATCGTGGACGAGTCGCGGACGGCGAGGGACAGGGAGCTCATCGGAGGTCCTCCTTGCGCTGGTCGGTGGCGGTGGTGAGGGCGAAGAACACGTCGTCGAGGTCGGGGGTGTGGACGGTCAGTTCGTCGGCCTCGATGCCGGCGGCGTCCAGCCGGTCGAGGACGGCGCGCAGCGCGCGCTGGCTGCCGTCGCTGGGGATCTGGAGCGCCAGCGCCTCGTCGTCCCGGGTGGCGTCGTCGACGGCGTGGGCGGCGGAGCGGTAGGCGGCCGGGTCGGCGAAGCGCAGCCGTACGTGCCCGCCGGGGACGAGTCGCTTCAGCTCGTCCGCGGTGCCCTGGGCGGCGATCCTGCCGTCGTGGAGGACGGCGATGCGGTCGGCGAGCTCGTCCGCCTCCTCCAGGTACTGGGTGGTGAGGAAGACGGTGACGCCGCCGGTGACCAGCTCGCGGATGATCTGCCACATGGTGTGGCGGGAGCGCGGGTCGAGTCCGGTGGTCGGCTCGTCGAGGAAGATGATGCGCGGGTCGCCGACCAGGGTCATCGCGATGTCCAGGCGGCGCTTCATGCCGCCGGAGTAGGTGGAGGCCGACTTCTTCGCCGCCTCGACCAGATCGAACCGCTCCAGCAACTCGGCGGCGGTACGCCGCCCCTCGCTCTTCGACAGGTGGTGCAGGTCGGCCATGAGGAGCATGTTCTCCTCGCCGGTGATCAGGCCGTCGACGGCGGAGAACTGCCCGGTCACGCCGATGGCGCTGCGCACTGCCTGCGCATCGGCGGCGACGTCGTGGCCCGCGACCCGGGCCTGTCCGCCGTCGGCGGAGACGAGCGTGGACAGGATCTTCACGACGGTGGTCTTGCCTGCGCCGTTCGGCCCGAGCAGCGCGAAGACGGACCCTGTCGGGATCTGCAGGTCGATGCCGTCGAGCACGGTCTTGTCGCCGTACGACTTGCGCAACCCGACGGCGGAGACGGCCGCGGACGACGGCGCATCGCCGGCATTCCTGGGGGTGGGCATGGGCATGGGCATGACAGACGAAGGCACGGAGCCCTCCGTTCGGAGGTGGAAGGGACTGCGAGGACGGGTGAGGGACGAGCGGGGAGCGGACGAGGGGCGGGCGAGGGCTCGCGCCGGGTGCTCAGACCCGGGCGCGGCGGACGTCGATGTTGCCGTAGCGGGTCCGGGCGCGGACCTCGACGGTGTCCTCGGTCTGCTCCGGACTGTCGGAGGCGGTGAGCGTGTTGCGCACCTGCCCGTGGGCGGAGGTGACGTCGAGCCAGGCGGCGGTGCCCTCACGGATACCGACCTCGATGGCTCCGTACGAGGTCTCCAACTGCACCGTGCCGCGCGCGACTTCGGCGACGCGTAGGGTGCCGTGGGCGGTGGTGGCGGCGACCGAGCCCTCGGCGCGGGTGATGTCGATGTCGCCGTTGGCTCCGCTGACCCGCAGGTCGCCGGTCGCGGCGCCGACGGTCGTGGTGCCGTGCGAGTTCTTCAGGACGGCGGAACCGTCGACGGTGCCGATGCGCAGGCTGCCGGAGCTGGTGCCGATCTCGGCCGCGCCCTCGATCCGGTCGACCGTGATCGAGCCGTGGGAGGCGGTCAGGTGCAGCGGCCCGGTCGTGTCGAGGCGGACGTCACCGGACGAGGTCTTCACGCGGACCTCGCCTAGCCGGCCCTCGCCGAGCACCTGGGCCCAGGCGCCGGTCATGTCGACGCGCGAGCCCGTCGGCAGTTCGACCGTCACGTCGACGGTGCCGGTGCGCCCGAGGAAGTAGCGCTGCTTGGGCGTCCTGACGGTCAGGACGCCGTTGGCGTACGTGACTTCGGTCTGACCGGCCGACCGGACGTCCTGGTCCCGCTTCGGGTCACGGGGCCGTACCTCGACGACCGTGTCGAGGCGGTCGCCGGCAGCGAACCGGATCGAGCCGGCGTCCACGTGGGTGATGGCCGAAATCGGTTCGGGAGTGTCGAAAGAAGGCATGGCTGTACCGTCCTCGTGAGTCCTTGGGGTGTCCCCGCCGGTGGGACGTGGTCGGGGTGAAGTGGATCGGGCGGGCGGCCGCGCGGCTAGCGCACCCAGCCCGTGAAGCTCTGTCCGATGCTGCGGGTCCGCTCCGGCGCGCGCGGTGCACCACCGCCGTCGACCGCGGCCGACACGGCCCTGACCAGCCACGCGTTGACCGACAGGCCCTCGCGGCTCGCCGCCTCCTCGGCGCGCGCCTTGAGGTGGGCGGGCAGACGCAGATTGACGCGCGCGGTGGCGCCCTCGTCACCGTCGCCGGAGGCCGGGGCCTTGAGCGGCTCGGCGGGTGCCGCCGGCTCCGCGGGGCCGCCGCCCGAGGGCGGCAGCGTCACGACGAAGTCGGGGTCGAGCCCGCGCAGCCGTACGTCGACCGAGCCGGGGGCGAGCTCGCGGGTGATCTCGTTCATAGCGTCGGAGAGCACGTTGAGCATCGTCAGCCGGGCGGCCGACTCCAGCGGAGCGGTGAGGCGATCGGCCAGGGCGCGGGCCTCCTCCCCACCGGCCTCGGCGGCCACCGCGAGTTCACGGCGGAGGGTGTCGACATACGGGGTCAGGTCCATGGCGCCATCATGGCACCACAATGGCGCCACGCGCAAGCTTTCACAGGCCGCGTCATATAGGGACCTAACAGAGACCGACCTGACC
Source organism: Streptomyces sp. NPDC058619 (assembly GCF_042717785.1). Taxonomy (NCBI): domain Bacteria; kingdom Bacillati; phylum Actinomycetota; class Actinomycetes; order Kitasatosporales; family Streptomycetaceae; genus Streptomyces; species Streptomyces sp. NPDC058619. Next base: position 22,473 of record NZ_JBHXQN010000041.1, on the reverse strand, counting down.
TGCGAAAACACAAAGTGGGCGACATACACGGGAGCGCCGTCGCGCACACCCACGCGCCGACTGGCGCCAATGTTGGCACCACGTGGCGCCACCCGGCGTCGCCTGACGCCACCCCGGCACCAGAGCCGCTCACGGACGGCGCCCTGCCCCTGCAGCGATGGCGGCGGGTCGTCAGACGACCGCGACAACCGGCCTCCTCACGGACGCCGCCGCCCTCCTCCAGGGCGCGGTGGCCGCCGCGATGCCGGCGAGGGGGTGGACGGTGTCCACCACGGGGTCCACCACGGGCCGGACGTCGCCGCTCTCCGCGAGGTGCGTCGCGCTCGGCCTGACGTCGGCGGCGGCGGTGAGCATCCACCGCCGCGGAGGAGCGCCCTCCCCCTCGGCCTGAGCCCGTACGCACACCCCGTCACCCCGCCTCCGGCGCCGTCCGCCGCCGGAGGCTGGACGATCTCCTTGGCGTCGAACGTCTTCCCCCGGACGGTGTGCGAGGACCAGATCGCGCGGAACTCCTGGCTCCGTTCGGAGGGGAAGAGACGAGGTCGTGCAGGCGCGGGTAGTGCGGGTCGAGCCCGGTGGCATGGCGCAGCGCGGCCACGACCGCCTCCGCTGCCCGGGTGCGCCGTACCCGGGCACGGCCGGGGAGGGCGGCCCGCTCCCGACGGGCGGACCGTGTGGCGTCGGAGGCGGTGCGCCCGCGGCGGTCCGTCCGCCGCCCCGCGCCTGTAACGCGCGCGGGGCGCCGGACGTTGTTTCCCGTATGGACGAGACCCTTGACCTGCTCGACGTATTCCTCGACGGCGTGACGGAGCCGCGCCTGAAGCTGATCAGCGCGGACGAGGCACGGGCCCTGATGGTGCTCCTCGGGCTGCTCGACGACGCCGGACAGCCCGAGGAGGTCCGCCGGGCCGCGGGCGACCTGCGGTTCCGCCTCGCCTCCCGCCTCGCCTGACGCCTCGTCCGGCGCCGCCGGGAATCACTTCGACTGGTAGACGCCGAAGACGTCGAGCACCAGGTCCGCGTCCTGGTAGCTCTGGTTCCAGAAGGTGACGACACCGTGCTCCCCGTCGCTCGCCTGCACCAGGTTCGGCACGGTCGCGCCGGTCGTCCAGTTCGACGTGGAGGAGCCGGGGCGCGGCCCGGACGGCGCGGCGGGCCCGCCCTCCGCCGGCAGCGGGTAGGGGCTCGGCGCGACCGAGAGGTGTCCGGTGCCGGCGGTCTCGGTGACGGTGGTGTTCAGCACGTAGGCCTCGACGCCCGACGCGGCCTCGGGCGTGAACCCCTGCGTGATGTACTCCCGCGCCGCGAACCGGCCGCCGCCCCAGCCGTAGGCCTCCTCGCGGGTGTCGAGCGTCCTGAACGGGGTGAAGGGCAGGAAGGCGGCCCTGCTGTCCTTGCTGTAGTAGCCGACGACGTCGACGACCACGTGGGCCGGCATCCACGCCCCGTTGAAGACCTTGATCGTCCCGTCGGCGGCCACCGGGACGATCACCGCGTTGGCCACCGTCTGACCGGGCACGAAGTTCAGGTTCGACGAGGTCGGGACCGGCCCGGAGCCGGAGAAGGCGGTCAGGTGGCCCGGACCCTCGGGTTCGGTCACCGTGACGTTCAGCGCCACGGCCGTGATGCCCTGGGGCACCCCGCGCAGGCCGCCGATCCGGGTCTCGAACGCCGTGCGCGCGGCGAGCCGGCCCCGGGAAGCGCCGAGCCCCTCGCGGGTGTCGACGAACCGGGCGGGCGTCATCGAGGTGTAGCCGCCGGCCGAGGCGCGGGTGAAGTAGCCGGTGACGTCGGCGATCAGGTCGACCGGCTGCGAGCCGCCGTTGTAGAGCTCCACGTACCCGTCCTCGCCGACCGGCACGATCACCAGGTTCGGGACGGACCGGTTGGCCGTGTAGTTCAGGTTCGAGGTCCCCGGGCGGTCGTAGCCCGCGCCGGGCCAAGCGGTCACGTACCCGCTGTCGACGGTCTCCGTGACCGTGACGTTGAGGGCGACCGCGGTGACGCCCGCCGGGACGGCGGCGTTGCCCGCCACCTTCACGCGGGCGGAACCCTGACCGGCGACCTTCGCCGCGGGCGCGCCGGTGCCGTTGCGGGTGTCGAGGAGCCGGGTCGGAGTGTGCGGGGTGAAGTCGGAGCCGGGCGTGAGGAACGCGCCCATGCTGTCCCCCACGCGTCGTGTCCACGAACCGGCCCCGGCGCCCGGCCCGGTCCGAACGGCGGGACGATCCTCCCACCGCCGGCTTCGTCCGCGGAAGGCCGGCGAACAGCGTCCGGCAGGTGGATACCGCGACACGAGGATGTCCCGGTATCCCTCCGGTACGCGGAGCAGTACGAGCATCCCGCTCGTCGGGCCCGGCGTACCAGCCCGTCGCGAACTGGCCGTGACACGTCGCGCGTCCGGTCGTTGAACGGGGTGGTCAGCGAAGTGGACCACCGGGCCCCGGGACGAACGTCCCGGGGCCTCGTCCTGTACGCGGGGTACGCGCGGTCCGTCCGTGTCCGCGTCGGTCGGCGCGGCTGAGTACGAAGCGCACGCGCGGCTGAGTAGGGCGACCGAGGTGCCGCGGGCGGGCGGCCGGTTCACTGGGCCCCGTGAACGAGACGACCCGCGCCCGGACGCCGGACTCTCCCGCACGGCGCACGAAGCCGTGCCAGTGGTGCGGCCGCCCCGTACCACAGCCCTTCCCCGTGGTGCGCAAGCTCCACTGCAACACCACTGGATCCGAGACGTACGCGCCAATTTCTGGCGCAGGCTGAGGGACAACCTCTGAGTAGGCTCTTCCGCTCCGGACGGTTGCAGCCGCTCGCGGCCGCAGGCGCAAGCCAGGTGTGCCGGCCGCCCGGGCCCATCACATGCCGCCCACCCCCGCACTCGCCTTTCCCCAGCAGCCCACCCCCGAGCTGAACGCCCCGAACTGGCGCCCCCGCTACATCGACTACCTCTACCTCGGCTTCACCAACTCCACCGCGCTGAGTCCCACCGACGTCATGCCGCTCGCCCCTGGGCCAAGATCGTCATGACGCTGCAGTCCATCGTCTCCCTGGTCATCCTGGGCCTCGTCATCGCCCGCGCCGTCAACGTCCTCGCCTGACCGAGCCGGGGATGCGGGACGCGGACGCGTGGGGCGGGAAGTCCCGTGCCAGACTGCTCGGCATGACCGCTCCCGCTTCCTCCCACGAGCTCCGGATCACCGTCCGCCCGATGGCGGAGCCGGACATCGACTCCGTGTCCGCCGTGCGCGTCAGCGGTTGGCGGCACGCGTACGCCGGGCTGATGCCGCAGGAGTACCTCGACGGCCTCAGCGTTCCGGAAGTCGCCGCGTGGCAGCGCACCCGCTTCACCGACCCGGCCTCGACAGCCACCGACCTGGTCGCCGAGGACGATGCCGGCCGCGTCGTCGGCTGGGCCTGCTTCGGACCGGCGCGGGTCGATGGACTGGTCGCGGGAGAAGGCGAGTTGTTCGCGCTGTACGCCCGCCCCGACCTGATCGGCACCGGCGTCGGCCGGGCCCTGATGGCCGAGGTGCTCCTGCGCACCGCCTCCTGGCCGGCGCTGCGCCTGTGGGTCGTGGAGGGCAACGCCCTCGCCCGGCGCTTCTACGAGCGTGCCGGTTTCGCCCCCGACGGCGGCGTCTCCACCGACGACGTGGGCGGCTCACCCGTGCGCGAAGTCCGCTATCACCGGCCCCGCGGGTAAGTCCTGGCGAACATCATCCGCACCGATGCGCCGATGTACCGCCCGCTGCCCACCGACACCGATCTGGCCCAAGCCGTCTCTGTCCTCGCTCGCGCACAGCAGGACGCGGTCTGGAACCGGCAGCAGGTCGCCAATCAGCTGCGGTCGCTGTTGAGGGAGTACTTCCCGGCGATGGTCAAGGCGTTCAGGGTGGTCGCGGCCGCCGAGCCATTGCCCGAGGGGCTGGTCACGAAGAGCCGTGCACCACGCCTCCGAAGCCGCCGTCACCGCCGTGCGCGCGATCGCCGCCGAGTACGGCCTGGGCGTGTCGGTCACCGAGGACATCGGTGCGGACATGACTTCGCTCCGCGCGGGCGCTGGCCAAGCTGCGCGGCATGGGTGAACGGGGACGGGACGGCGTGCCGTACGTCGATTCCGGGCCTGCCGCGCAGTCTGGTGGTCCCGCGGCAACGCCGCTTCGCATGACGGCCGTTGGAGGCCAGGCTCGGCTGGCAGGCCGACACCCCGGCCGCCCCGCGGCGGCGGCGCTCCCCGTACCGCACGCGGTCACTACCTCACCGCGCCGCTACGGCAGGGACATTCCGCGGGACGAGGAACTGTGCCGGCCGGCGCGGGAGGCCGTGGCCGGGATCGGCTAGTGCCGTGACGGTGCGGGGGCACGCGACGGCGGTGCGGGGGCCGGGCGACCGGTCCGGTCGGGGCGCGCAGCCGTCGCTTCGGCGTCAGGCCGGCGGCTGGAGTCCGCGGCCGTTAACGTACGGCTCGGTTCGGGTGCCACCTCCCGTAGTTCCGCTAGGAGTTCGCTCTGGCCGACCAGCAGCTCGGTCAGGATGCGGCGGGCCGCGCGCAGCAGTTCGGCGACGTCACCGCCCGCCAGGGCGTAGCTGACGGTCGACCCGTCGCGGATCGAGACGACGATCCCGGAGCGGCGCAGGACTCCCAGCTGCTGGGAGAGGTTGGACGGCTCTATGTCGATCTCGGCGAGGAGGTCGCGCACGGGCATGGGTCCGCTCTGCAGGAGCTCCAGGACGCGGATGCGGACGGGGTGCCCGAGCATCCGGAAGAACTCGGCCTTCGCCTGGTACAGGGGGACCTGCATACCCACGCATGCTCCTGCTGTTGAGGGGTCGAAGGGGTGGAGGCGGCGGGACGGCCGGGTGGCGGCACGGCTGCCGTTCTCCAGCCTTCCGCCCGGCGGGCCCACGCGCGCCGCGTATGCGCCGTTTCGGATATGCCGAGTTGAAGACTTCTTCAACTCGTGGGCATGCGTGGGCCCGGGAACACTGCGGTCAGACCTCCAGGTTGGCCTCGATGCGCTTGAGCTGGTGACGCGCCATGGCCAGGTTGGAGTTGGACTTGTCGAGGACCACGTACAGGAACAGGCCGTTGCTGCCACGCCCCTTCAGCAGCCGGATCAGGTGGTACTGGGTGCCGAGGGTGATGAGCAGGTCCTCGATGTCGTCCTGCATGCCCAGCATCTCCATGGTCCGGACCTTCGCCCGGATCACGTCGGTGTTGCCGGCCGCGGCGACCGACAGGTCGAGATCCTTACCCCCGCCGAGCGTGCCCAGCGCCATGCCGCTGCTGTAGTCCACCAGCGCGACCCCCAGCGCGCCCTCGATCGAGGTCATCGTCTCCTTCAGGGAAACTTCCACATTCGCCATCGACGCCCACTCCCTCACTTATCCGTCAACGCCCGGCGCCCGCGTCGCCTGCCCGCTCCGGCACCGGACCGTTTGCTCCCACCACGCTAGTGATCGCGTCCGCCGCCGGGAGGGAAACCGAGCCTTTGGCGTGATATCCCCCTGGTCCGGGACGCCGCCGGGCACCCCGCCGCTGACCCGGCCCGCTGCGGCGTCCCAAACCTGGGCGGGGACGCCTCCCGCGGGCGTCCGAAAAAGAGCGCTGCCACCCGGGACAGGTCCGACCGGCGCGCGCCGGCGCCGAGCGTCGAGCGTCGAGCTCGACGGCACCCGGTGTCCCGAGCGCGTACCGGACCGCGGAACCGGTCAGGGGCGGTTCAGGCCCCACGTCTGGAGGGCGTAGGGGCGGCCCTTCTCCTCGCCCGTGATCAGCGGGACGTCGAGCAGTCCGAAGCCCGCCTTGGTGGCCACGGAGACGCTGGCCGCGTTCTCGGCCTCCAGTTCGAGGATCACCTGCTCCGCGTCCAGCTCCTCGAAGGCGTACGCGGCCATCACCCGGACCGCCCGTGCCGCCAGCGCCTGGCCGCGGTGCGCCGGGCCGACCGCGTAGCCGAGCTCCGTACCCTCGGGGGCGCGGCGCAGCATGACCTCGCCGAGCGGTGCGCCGCCGTCGACGGTGATGGCGAGCAGCACGGCCGTGCCCTCCGTGCGCAGCTGCCGGGCCCGCTCCAGCCGCGCACGGGCGGCCGCGCCGTCGAAGGGCGAGACGATCGGCGTCCAGTGCGCGATGTCGGGGTGGTCGAACAGCTCCGGCATCGCGGCCAGGTCGGCCTCCGTCCAGTCACGGAGGACGAGCCCCTCCCCCGCGAGTTCGATCCGCTCGGGGAAGGACGGCGTGGTGCTGCTCATGGCGGGGCCTCCCTGGCCTGGTCAGGACCAGGCAGGATATCCGAGGGCCCGGGTGCCGGATCGGGCAGGTCGCACGGGCGACGGCCGTCACTCCCCGGCTTGACGCACAGGGCGGTCTCCCCGAGGGGGTGCCTCCACGATCCGCCGCGCTCCGACGACCGCCACCACCGTCGCGGGGGGCGACCCCTTCCCGTACGCGTACGCCCGCATCCGTGCGGGCGCCGGTGCGGGCGGGTGGCTTCCTGGAGCCGGTCCGGGCCGTCCCCGGCCCTCGGAGCAGCCCGGGTCCCGCTGCCGCCGGCGCAAGTGGTTTCCGCGACGGGCGGCTCCTACCGACCACTTCCGGCCAACCTCCGCACCCCGCAGGTCCCGATCGTGGGACCGCGCGCCCCGACGCGGGCCATCCGGCGTCTGGGCCGCGCCCGGCACACAGGTCGTCCAGATCCGGCTGCTCCACCTCCCGGCCTGCGCTGTACTCACTTCCTCCGCTCCACGCGGCCGAAGCCAAGTGCCGTGACGTACAAGCGCGTTGCACTACCGGTCGCCCGAGTGCCGTTTCCCTGCCGCCCCCAGCCGGAGGACCTCCCGTGCATCCCACACCCGCCCCCGCGCACCCCCGCACCGACGCCCTCGTCGGCGTCGCCGTCCCCGTCCCCGTCGCCCACGACAACGGATCGTCCCGGCCCGATGCGGGGTGGGGGGAATGAGCCACGACGCCGAACGCCCGGAGCAGCCCGACGCACAAGGCGTGTCGGATTCCGAGCGGCTGCTCTTCGGTGGGGAACTGGCCTACGACATCGGCTGGGAGCGCCACGAGGGCGCCTGGCTGAGGCTCGGCCTGTGGGACATGGCGAAGGGCATGCCGCGCATGGTCGGTACCGGCGTGCGGCTCGCGCACCGCGCCGACGCCCGCTCCCTTCGCGTGGTCGTCTGCGCGGAGTTCGGCCGAGGCATCGGCCAGGCCGTCGGGCTGGTCGCGGTCAACGGCGTGCTGGGCCACATCCTGTCCGGCGGCACGACCCACGAGCGGCTTGCCCGTGCGGTTCCCGCGCTCATCGTCGTCGCGGTGACGGCGTTGACGGGCTCGCTGCTGCGGTCCGCGTCGACGGCGGCGACCGGTGCGCTGGAGCCGAAGGTGCAGCGGGTGGCGACCGAGCGGTACCTGGGGCTGGTGCACCGGGTGGAGCTGGCGGCGATCGAGGACGACGAGTTCCACCGCCTGCTGGACGCCGCCCGGTACGGAGCCGATTCCGCGCGCCGGATGATCCGGTACTGCACCAACACCCTGAACTCGGCGATCTCCCTGGTCGCCGCGGCCGGTGTCCTCACCGTGCTCCATCCGGGGCTCTTGCCGCTCCTCGTGCTGATGACCCTGCCGAGCGCGTGGAGTTCCCTGACGATCTCCAAGCAGCGCTACATCTCGTTCCACACCTTCGTCCAGCACGCACGCGCCGGTCATCTGCTGGGCCAGCTCCTGACGCAGCAGGAGGCGGCCGCCGAGGTCCGCGTGCACGAGGTCGGCCCGTTCCTCCTCGGTCACTTCCGGAGCATGGCCGAGACGAGCGAGCGCGAGCAGACCCGTCTGGCCCGCAACGCCGCCCGCATCGGCCTGAGGGCCGACGGCGCCGGCGGGATCGCGACGCTCCTCACGTACGGGGCGCTCGGGCTGCTGCTGTGGAGCGGGAGGATGGACTTCGCCGTCGCCGGGACCGCGGTCCTCGCGATCCGCACCGGAGTGTCCAGCCTCGACAGCCTCGTGCTGCAGATCACCGACCTGCACCAGGAGTCGCTGTTCGTCGCCGACTACGAGCGCCTGTGCGCCGAGGCCGGGGCCCGGGCCATCCCGGCCGGAGGCGTACCGCTGCCGGAGCGCCTCCGGGAGGTCCGCTTCGAGAAGGTCACGTTCACCTACCCGGGCAGCACCGGTGAACCGGTGGAACCGACCCTTCGCGAGGTGTCCCTGGCGTTCCCCATGGGCAAGGTCGTCGCACTCGTCGGCGAGAACGGCTCCGGCAAGTCCACCCTGATCAAACTCCTGTCCGGCCTGTACCTCCCGGACGAGGGCGGCGGCACGATCTGGTGGGACGACGTCGACGCGGCCACCGCCGACCGGGGGCAGATCTTCGCGCGGGTCGCTCTGATGAGCCAGTCGTTCTACCACTGGCCGTTCACGTTCCGCGTCAACATCGGCATCGGCCGGCCCACCCGTCCGATCGACGACGGGGCGGTGGAGACCGCGGCCGCCTACTCCGGCGCCGACGGCGTCCTCGCCGAGCTGCCCCGCGGGCTCGGCACCCTGCTGGCGCGCGGCTACCGGGGCGGGCACCAGATCTCCGGCGGACAGTGGCAGAAGATCGGGATCAGCCGGGCGAAGTACAAGGACGCCGAGATCCTGGTGGTCGACGAGCCGACGAGCGCCCTCGACGCGGTCGCGGAGCAGAAGGTCTTCGACCAGATCCGGGCCCTCGCCGCGACCGGCCAGACGATCGTGCTGATCACGCACCGGCTGCACTCCGTACGCCATGCCGACGTCATCCACGTGCTGAAGGACGGGCGGGTCGCCGAGTCCGGCACCTTCGCCGAGCTGATGGACGAGGGCGGCGGCACCGGCGACTTCCGTGCCGCGTACACGGTGCAGGCCTCCGCGTTCGCCGACAGCCTCCCCGGGCAGCGCGGCCGCGCCGCGGACACGCGGGCGCAGGACCGTACGTGAACCCGACGCTCCGGGCCCTCTCCGGCGCCGGTCCCGGTTGCCTGCCCGCTCAGCGCGGCGGGCCCTCCCCGCCTGCGGGGGCCGGAAGCCCCGGGGCGGGGCTCACTGCCCCACCCTTCCGTCCACGCACTCGCGCAGCAGGTCGGCGTGCCCGCAGTGACGGGCGTACTCCTCGATCCTGTGCACCGTCAGCTCCCGGAAGGCGATGCCGTCCTTCCCCACCCGCTCGCCCGGATCCGGGTGGTCGGCGAGCGCGGCGTCGGTCGCGGCCTGCTCCCGCGCCAGTGCGGCGAACGCCGCGTCGACCTCCGCCTGTTCGCCGACGGCGCCGTCGAAGTCCGCGCCACGCTTGCAGCTGATCCGGGGTCCCGCGGTCGGGCGTCAGGCGGTCGGGCGTCAGCCGGTCGTGGGCTCCGCGTCCGGCGCTCCCGCGGCCGGGGTCGTCCACGTACGCCTCGGTGACCGCCAGCGCGGCGGCCATGACGGACAGCTGCGGGTTGACCTCGGGGCAGCTCGGGAGCACGGACCCGTCGGCGACCAGTACGCCCCGTACGCCGCGCAGGCGCCCCCGGGCGTCGGCCGGCGCGGTCTGCGGGTCGCCTCCGGCCGCGACGGTGCCGGTGGGATGGAAGGCCGAGAGGTGCATTTGACGAGCAGTCACCCTATGGAGCAGGGCGTCGAGTTCGGCGACGGACCGGGCCCGGGGAGCCGAGGGAATCCCCGTGAGCACCTCGACGGCTCCGGCCGCGAAGAGGAGCCGGCCCATCGCCCGTACCGCCGCCATGAGCCGGCCCGCGTCGCGGCGGTCCAGGTCGTAGCGGAGCAGGGTGCGACCGCGGCCCAGGACGCGGCCCGAGGGGCGGTCGGCGATCATGGCGCCGAGGGTGGCCAGGTGCCCGGCGTCCTCCAGTTCCGCGCGCAGCTCCCGTCCGACTCCGGGGAGCACGAAGCTGCCCATGCCCGGGGGTGTGGCGGTCGCTTCGACGAGGATGCCCTGGTTGTGCCACTGCTCCACTCCGACGCTCTGCAGTACGCCCTCCCAGGCGGTCACCTCCTCGGCGAAACGGCCGGCCACACTGGTGGCGGGGTGCACGCTCAAATTCCGTCCGGTGCGGGGGTGTCGCCCCAGTCCCGAGCGGCGCAGCAGCTGCGGTGCCTGCAGGGCGCCCGCGGCGACGACGACGCACGGGCTGAGGATCTCGAACTCGGTGCCGCCCTCGCGCCGGACGAGGACGCCGGCGGCCCGGGGTGTTCCGCCGCCGGGCGGGTCCGGCTCGGTGAGGATCCGCAGGACGCGGGCCCCGGTGACGATGCGGGCTCCGGCCGCGCACGCGTCGGGCAGCACCGACAGCTGGACGCTCTGCTTCGCCCCGGTGGGACAGCCGACCACGCACTGGCAGGACCCCTTGCAGCCCGGTGCGTTGCGCCGTAGCGGGGACGCGGTCCAGCCGAGCCGCTCGGCGCCCGCGAGGGCGAGGCGGCCGTTGCGTCCCAGTACGTCCATCGGCTGGGTGGCCACCCGCAGCGTTCGCTCGACGTCGTCGAGGTACGGGCCGAAGCCGTCGGCGAGGTGGAATCCGAACGCCGAGCTCCAGCGGTCGAGGACGTGCCGGGGAGTGCGGTAGCAGGTGCCGGAGTTGACGACGGTGGTGCCGCCCACGGCCCGCCCGACCGGCACGACCAGGGGCGGACTGCCGACGGCCACCGTCGCGCCGCCGTCGCGGTACAGCTCGCCGAAGCGGTCCAGCGGGGTCCGGTGGCCGAACGACGCCGTGGAGTGGTGGCGGCCCTCTTCGAGGACGATCACGCTCATCCCGGCGCGGGCGAGGGTCCGCGCGGCCATGGCCCCGCCGGCCCCGGAGCCGATCACGACGGCGTCGGCCGTGGCCCGCGCGGGCCAGTGCCGGGCGGGGGTGCAGTCCAGCGGCGGATCGTCCGGCGGCGCGAAGGGCAGTCCCCGTCCCCGTGCGCCGTGGTGGAGCATGCGTTCGGTCCCGGCCGCGAGCAGTACCGGCACCTTGAGCACGTCCAGCAGGGGCAGCAGAGCGGGCCGGGCGGCCAGTGCGGCCATCACCGACTCCCGCGCGTCGGCGTCGAGGGCGGCGAGTCGGCGGCCGGTGCGCGCCAGAGCGTAGCCGTCGACCGCGGCGGCGGCCGCGCGCAGACCGGCTCGGGCCGGGGCGGGCATGGCGGCCAGGACGGCTTCGAGCCGGCCCGGGACGCGGGCGGTCCAGGCCGTCGACCGGTCGTCGGCGAGCAGGGCGGCGACGAGCCCGGCGAAAGGGCCGTGTGCGGTGGGGGCGGGATCGGTCGGTCGGGTCATCGCGCGCCTTTCGGTGACGGCGGGAGGGGCGGAGGGGGCCGGGGGCGGAGCGGGGCCGGGGGGCAGAGCGGGGCCGGGGCGGAGCGGGCCGGGATCCCGGCCGGTGCGCCGGTGCGCGGGCACGGCCACACGCGGGTACGGCGGTACGCGGGTACGGCAGTACGGCAGTACGGGTGTCAGTGCTCGCCCACCTCGGCGTGGGCCGTCCCCCGGAGGCGCCACGTGGCTTCCGGGCGCCAGTGACCCCACCAGCGCTCCAGGCGTACCACCGCGTCCGCCCGCTCGCTGTTGCGGCAGACGGCGGGCGTGCCGTCCGGGTCGGCGTAGTCCAGGGTGAGGGTGCGTTCGGCGGGCTGGGTGACCTCGACGTGGATGCGGCGCAGGCCGGCGCGGCCCGACACGGTCCATACGGGGAGACCCAGGCGGGCCCGGAAGCGGCCCGCGCCCGCCCAGCCGACGGCGGAGCGCTCGGCGCGTCGGGGCCAGGTGCGGCCCGAGCGGCGCAGCCGCAGGAACACCAGCGGGGGCAGGCGCCGCAGTCCGGGCCGCGTGGAGACCGCGGCGACGACCTCCAGCACGTCCCCCCGGCCGAGGTCCGCGTGGAGCCAGGCCCAGCGCTCCGCGTTGCCGTGTCCGTAGATCCGGGCGGAGGCTCCGGGGGCGTCCCGCAGGACCAGCTTCCGGTCGCCGTGGGTGACGTGGCCGTCGTACGAGGCGCGGGCCGCGGGCAGCATCTGGGCGGCGGGCAGCAGCGGGCGGTGCCAGGACCAGCGCGGGAAGGTGTAGAGGGGCGTGTCGCCGGAGCGTTCGGCGAGGTCCCACGCGAGGGCGCCCGCCGATCCGGCGATCCTGCCGGGGCCCGCGACGACTCCGGCGGCGGCGTACCCCCCGGCCGGACGGTCCCACGGCTCCGGTCCGAAGCGGGCGTACTCCACGGGGCCGTCCGGGGGGAACACCGCTGCCCAGCCGTGGGCGAAGGCCGGGGATCCGTCGGCGGGGGCCGTCAGTTCGTGGTGCACCCAGACGCCGGTGCCGGTCGCCGGGTCGGTGAGCGTGGTGTACCAGACCTCGGTCCGTCCCGGCTCGCCCTTCCAGCGGGGGGCCGTGTGCCGGGCGCCGTCGTCCTGTCGGGGGAAGCGGAAACTGCTCAGGAACGGCGTGAGTCCCGTCGTCAGGGGAAACCGCAGCACGCCCTCGCCGATCTGCTGCCCGTCGGCGCGGAGCACGTACGGCAGGACCGTCATCGACGTCACCGGATGCCGGAGTCCGACCGATTTCCATCCGTCGAGTTCCAGGCGGCGGCCGTCCAGGGTGAACGCGAGCCGGTAGCGGATCCGGCGGCGGGCCAGCGGCGAGATCTCCATCTCCCCCTCCGCAGCAGGGTCGTCGGCGCGTCCGGCGATCCGGACCCGGCCGGTCAGCCGGGCCGGAGTGGTGCGCCGGGGATCGAGTACGCGTCCGATCTCGGCCCGCAGGTCGAGGCGGACGGCCCGGTCGTACTCCTCGCCGGCGAGCCGGACGGAGCCGAGCATCGTTTCCGTGAAGACGGTGCCGCGGCCGCTCACCGGGTCCCCCCGAGCTCGTCGAGCATGATCCGTTCGGTCGCGGCCAGGTAGGCGTCCGCCGCCGCGTGCGCCGCCCGCTCGTCGTGGGCGGCCACCGCCTCCACGACGGGCCGCAGCCGCTCGTGGGCGGCGTCCGCGTCGGCGAACGGCGCCACCAGGGCGCCGCGCAACGGCAGGTAGGCGTTAAAGAGGGTGTTGGTGAGGAGTACGTAGACGCGGTTGCCGGTGGCCCGCGCGAGGCCGCGGTGCACCTCGACGTCGGCGAGCTGGGTGTCCTCCCCGCCCTCGGCCTGCCGTACGGCGGCGAGGAGCCCGCGCAGTTCGGCCACCTGGGCGTCGGTCGCCTTCGCCGCGGCGCGCGAGGCGATCAGGGCGCCGATGCTCCGGCGCACTTCGAAGACCTCCCTCACCCAGTCGGGGCTGTGCCGGATGAGGGACGGCAGCAGGTCGGCCCCGCCGAGGCGGGCGTAGTCGCGGACCCTGGTGCCGACTCCGTGCCTGGTCTCCAGGAACCCGGCTTGGACCAGCCGCCCGAAGGCGTGCTTGAGGGTGGTGCGGGTGACTCCGTAGCCGTCCGAGAGCTCCCGCTCGGGCGGCAGGTAACTCCCGGCCTGATGGCGGCCGTTGAGGATGTCCTCGCGCAGCCTGCCCTCCAGTACGTCGACGATCGTCTCTCGCGGCAGCGCTTCCACGCCCGGCCTCCCCATCAGTGATCCAGTGGCTCAGCCACTGAACCACCGCGCGGCGAAAGGCGTCAAGGGGCGCGCGACCGCGCGGCCCGACCCATCCCCCTTTTCTTCGACGGCAGTTGACATCAGCCCCGCCCTGCCCGACCCTTTCACTACTTACCTAGTGAAAGGGTGGTGTTGTCGTGCTGGAATACCGGATCGACCGGCGCAGCGGCATCGCCACGTACCTCCAGATCGTCCAGCAGACCAAACAGGCCCTGCGCCTAGGTCTGTTGGAACCCGGCGACAAACTGCCGACCGCACGCGAGGTCGTGGAGGCCACGGCCATCAATCCGAACACCGTCCTCAAGGCCTACCGCGAACTGGAGCGCGAGGGGCTCGTCGAGGCGAAGCGCGGCATGGGCACCTTCATCCGGAGGTCCCTGGGCGGCTCGCCCGCCGACTCCCCGCTGCGCGACGAACTCGCCGACTGGGCGCGGCGCGCCCGGAGCGCGGGGATGGAACGGGACGACGCCGCCGCACTCTTCACATCCGTACTGGAACAGCACTTCAAGGGAGACGGCGACGCATGACGGAAACCGTGATCGAGGCGGAAGGCCTCGGACTGCGTTACGGGCGCCGGGGCGCCTGGGCGTTGCGGGACGTCTCCCTGCGGCTGCCCGCGGGCCGGGTCTGCGCGCTCGTCGGGCCCAACGGGGCCGGGAAGTCCAGCCTGTTGTCCCTCGCGGCGGGGCTGGTCCGCCCGACCGAGGGCGTCATCCGCGCCACGTCGCGCGAGACGCTCGCGTACGTGGCCCAGGACAAGCCCCTCTACCCGCAGCTCACCGTGGGCGAGACCCTGCGCATGGGCCGCGAGCTCAATCCGGGCCGGTGGAACGCGGGGACGGCGGAGCGGATCGCCGGAGGCGGGGCGCTCGACCCGGACTCCCGGGTCCGTACGCTCTCCGGCGGCCAGCGCACGCGCCTCGCACTGGCGCTGGCCCTCGGCAAACGCCCCGGAGTGCTCCTGCTGGACGAGCCGATGGCCGACCTCGACCCGCTCGCCCGACACCAGCTTATGGGCGTGCTGATGGCCGACGCCGCCGAGAACGGCACCTCCGTGGTGATGTCCTCGCACATCCTCACCGAGCTGGAGGGCGCCTGCGACCACCTGCTCCTCGTCGACGGCGGCCGGGTCCGCATCTCCGGCCCCGTCGAGGAGGTCGTCGCGGCGCACCGCCTGCTCACCGGTCCCGCCGCCGCCTGCGCCGAACTCGTGCCGCACACCGTCGTCGAGACCCGGACCACGGGCCGCCAACTCATCGCGCTCGTGCGGCCGCGGGGTCCCGTCGACACCCGGACCTGGCAGACGACCGAACCGTCCCTGGAGGAACTCCTGCTCGCCCACCTGCGCTCCCCCGCCGCCCCGGCGTTCGCCGCCGACTCCCGCACGGCCGAGGAGGTACGGGCATGAGCGCGCTCGCCCTGAAGGGCCCGTACTGGGTCGCGGTGCGGCAGCACCGGTGGGTGCTGCGCACGGTGGCCGCCGCCCTGGCGGCCGGCCTCGTCGCGGTGGTCGCCCTGCGCCTGTGGGCCAACAACCCGGACGACTCCGGCCGGTACTTCACCGACCCGAACCACGGGTACCACCTGCTGCGGCTGTGCATGCAGTACGCGGGCACCGGCCTGTTGTTCCTGGCCCCGCTGGTCGGGGCCTTCGTGGCCGGGCCGATGCTGGCGCGCGAACTGGAGAGCGGCACCTGGCGGCTCGCCCTGACCCAGTCGACCACCCCGAGGGCCTGGCTCGGTTCGAAGGTCCTGGTGGCCGCGGCGGTCGCGGTGCTCGGCTCGGCCGCCCTGGTCGGGGTCTACCGCCTCGGCTGGGCGCGGGTGTCCGGCACGTACCAGCTGCACTGGGCCGACCGGGGACCGTACGAGGCCTCGGGCCCGGTGCTCGTCGCCTCCTGCCTGCTCGGCGTGGCCGTCGGCGCCCTCGTGGGACAGCTGATCCGGCGCACCCTCGCCGCGATGGCCGTCGCCGGGCTCGCCACGGGCCTCGCGCTCCTGGGCCTCGGCGCCGTGCGGTGGTCGTTCCTGCCCGTGGAGACCGGCACCGTGCCGCCCGGCGGGAACATCACCCTGCTGCACCCGCCGTCCGCCCTCATGACGGACATGGGGCTGCTCACGGCCACGGGCGAGCGCCTGCCCGAGTACGCCTGCTTCGAGCGGACCCGCGACCTGGGTGACTGCCCGGCGGACCTGAACGTCACCGCGTGGTACGCCGACTTCCACCCGGCCTCCCACTACTGGCCGACGCAGCTCCTGGAATCCGGCATCCTCCTGGCCCTGTCGGCCGGCGTCCTCTACGCGGCCTTCCGCCTCCTGCGCACCCGACACGGCTGACGCCGCGCACCCCGCCTCCGGGCCCGCCGCCCGACGCTCCGCCCGGCGGAGCAGGCCCACCTCGCCGCACTCCGCGCCCGCTTGCGGGCCTGACCAGGCCACCCGCACGGCTCCGGGAGCCGAGGGGGCTGGATCGTGGAGCACTCGACAGGCGAGATATCCATTTACGTCCTAGTTTGTCATCGTCACCGATTCCCAGATGCAAGGAGCAGGACATGGCTGACAAGGGCGGCATGGACAAGATCAAGGGCAAGGCTAAGGAAGCGACCGGCAAGGCCACGGGCAGCGACCGGATGAAGGCCGAGGGAAAGATGGACCAGGCGAAGGGCAAGGCGAAGGAAGCCGTCTCCGACACCAAGGAGTCCCTGCGGGACAAGCGCGACCACCGCTGAACCAGCTCTCGGCTCGGGCCCGCCTCCACGAGGCGGGCCCTTCCGTCGCATCAGGGCCACCGCACCCTGTGCGTGGTCCGTACCGTACGAGGCGATCTCGTTGACCCGTCGGCGTGGTCCGCGCAGAGGTCGCGCATGGCCTGTACGGGGCGGCTGCGGTCCAGATGCCGATGGAGTGCCGGCGCGCTTCGCGGCGGGTGTCGACCTGCGGCAGCCCGGTGGTGGTGCGGGGGGGGCGGCCTCCCAGCGGTAGGAGTCGAGGTGGGCGTGGGTGTCGCTGCGGATCTCCAGGACCTGATCCACTGAACGGTCGAACGCTCGCTCCAATCCGCAACGAGACCGGACCGTGATGAAGAGGAACGGGTCGGAGCGATGATTTCCGCCGGGACCGCCAGTCTCTCCTTCCGACCGTACGCATGCCGAGGAGACACCATGACCGAGCTCGTGACCCACGCCCTGGACACCACCGGTGCCACAGTCCGCTACGACGTCCGCGGCGGACTCCCGGACAGCGGCGCAGACGGCCCCGCCCTCTTCCTGATCGGCTCGCCCATGGACGCGAGCGGCTTCCTCACCCTGGCTTCGCACTTCACCGACCGGACCGTCGTCACCTACGACCCCCGCGGGACCGGCCGCAGCATCCGTACGGACGGCGCGGCCGAGTCGATGCCCGAGGAGCACGCCGACGACCTGCGGCGGGTCATCGAAGCGCTCGGTTCGGGTCCCGTGGACGTGTTCGCCAGCAGCGGCGGCGCCGTCAACGCGCTCGACCTGGTGGCACGGCATCCGGAACTCGTCCGTACCCTCGTCGCGCACGAGCCGCCGACGGCGCAGGTCCTGCCGGACCGCGAGGCGGCACTGGAGGTCTGCGCGGACATCCACGCGACGTACCGGCGCGACGGCATGGGCCCCGCGATGGCGAAGTTCATCGCCGTGGCCGGACGGCAGGGCCCGTTCCCCGCCGACTGGGCGGACGAGCCCGCCCCCGACCCCGCCGCGTTCGGGCTGCCCACTGAGGACGACGGGTCGCGCAACGACCCGCTGCTGGGTCAGAACATGCGCGGCTGCACGGGGTACCGGCCCGACTTCGCCGCCCTGCGCGCGGCCACGACCCGTATCGTCGTCGCGGCGGGCAAGGAATCGGGGGACCAGTTCCCGGCCCGCGCCGCGTCGGCGATCGCCGACGGGCTGGGCACCGGGATGACCCTCTTCCCCAGCCACCACGGCGGCTTCCTCGGCGGCGAGTTCGGCCAGCAGGGAGATCCGGACGCCTTCGCGCAGACGCTCCGCGAGGTACTGCGGCCGCCCGGACACTGATCCGCCCGCCCTCGGCGCCGTGGGGGGGGCGCCACGAGAGGTGGGGGACGCGGGGAGCCCGGCTCCCCGCTGCGTCCCCCACCTCAGCCGCGGCGCCGTGTCGTCGGGGCCTCGCCCCCGCTCCGGGGTCGGCGCCCGCGGACACCCGTCACCATTCGCGGCCGGCGATCAGCTCCTCCACGTCCGCGTCCCCGAACCCGTAGGCCGACGCCACGAAGCCGAAGTCCTCCGCGATCTCTTCGCGGGCGAAGGTCTCGATCTCGCTCCCCGCCGCTTCGAACTCGGCCTCCAGGTCGTTGAACGCCTCCGTCGCCACCTCGGTGAGCCGGCACAACGCGGCCAGGTCCGACGGCCGTTCGGCCTCGATCCGCTCGCACAGGCCCAGCAGGACGGCGCGGCCCTTGTCGAGGACGCGATCCGGGTAGTACGCGTCCGCGTACAGCGCGCGCAGGAACGCGTACTCGTTGACCTGCTGGTTCGTGATCGACATCGGTTTTCCCATTCCTTCGGCGAACTGACGCGCTGATCCTGCACCATGCGACTGACAACCCCGGCCCGAGGGGAGAACCATGGTCCGCAGGACGACCCAGGCCGCCAGGATCCACCCCTCGCACGACGCCGACGTGCACCTGCTTGCTTCACGACGGTGAGCACCTGCTCATGGGCCGCCGGCGCCACCAGCCCGTCCTTCCCCAGGTGTTCAGCTGCCCGCAGGGCTCATGGAGAGGGGAGCTCCGGCACGGCGGGAGACCTGCCGGGAGCTGCTGGAGGCGGTCGGCATCACCGCCGACCCGAACGACCTGCGCTACGTTCACGTCATGCACCGCGTCTCCGTCTACGGAGGCCACGAACGCATCGCGTTCTTCTTCGAGGCGGATAGGTGGACGGGAAGAGTACGGCCATCCCCTGGTCCGGCCGGCCCGCCGGGGGGCGGCGGTTGCGGGGCGGTGACGGGCTCAGGGTCAGTGAGCGGCCGGAACGGGGCCGAGCATGCGCTGGCTGATCCATTCGAGGGGGCCCTGGAAGAGTCCGTCCGCGTACTTGTGGCCGTCGTGGCCGGCGTTCGGGATGACGTGGAGGTCGGTTTCGATCGGGCCCTTGGTGATCTTGTCTTTGAAGGCCTTGACCGTGTCGGCCGGTTCCCTGTCGCCGAGCAGGAACGAGAGGTGCACCTCGGGGCCGTTCTTCTTGCCGAGCTGTTCGGCGAGGTAGCTCGGGTCGTTGGCCCGCTTCTCCTGGTCGTGGCCCTTCCAGAAGGGTGCGTCGGGGGCCGTGTCGGGACCGCCCGCGATGGCGGTGCTGAAGCGGTCGGGGTACTGGAGGACCATCTTCATCCCGACGTAACCGCCTGCGGAGGAGCCGAAGAAGCCCCAGCCCCTGGGGTCCTTGTAGGTGCGGAAGTTCTCGCGCGCCAGGTCCGGCACGTCGTCCGACATCCAGGTCCCCATCTTGGGCTGGCCCGGGATGTCGCTGCCGTCCCAGTACTGGTCCAGCTTCGCGTTCAGAACCGGCATCATGACGATGAACGGCAGCGACTTGCCCTGGTCGACCTGCTCGGCGATGCGCTCCTGCAGCTTGAAGTCGGAGCCGAACCAGTAGTTCGTCGGGTACCCGGACGCCCCCGGCAGGGCGGTGAGGACGGGAAACGCGCTGTTCTCGTACTTCTTCTCGGTGTACTGCTTCGGCACCCAGGCCCACACCCGGCCCTCGAACCCCGACTTCGGCCCCTTCAACGTCGTCCACATCACCTGCGTGCCGTCGCTCAGCTCACGCTGCAGCTTCCACTTCCGGACGTTCGTCGGCATCTGCACCGGCGTACCGGAGGCCGTCGGCTCCGCGCCCTGCCCGTTCTTCCCCGAGCCCGCGGGCGTGCGCTGGTCGAACGTCGCCTCCTCGGAGCCGCCGGAACATCCGGCCAGGGACAGGGCCGAGGCCAGAGCGAGGGCCGTAACCAGAAGGACTCCCTGACGCTTCATTCAACAACTCCACACACTTAAAGGCCGTATACCTCCTATAGGAGTCAGAAAAGGGCCAAGCAGTTCCTTATCGGAAGGCAAAGAGCATCCGGCCCGCGCCCACGGCTTCCGGCCCGAGGACCGCCGCCGCCCGCCGCCCGCCGCCCCGGCCCGAGGGCCACCCGCCACCCGCCGCCCCAGCCGTGGAGCGGCGGGCACCCACGGGTCAGTCGCCTCCGCCGCCACCCCCGCAGGACGATCCGCCCCCACCGCAGGACGACCCGCCGCCACAGCCGTGACCGCCGCCGTCGCCTCCGCGAGACCGGCCCCGCGACGACCCGCCGCCGCTACCGCCGCCGAACATCACCAAGACGAACACCACGGTGAGCCCGATCCCCATGATCACCAAGAACTCCACGTGTCCCACCCCCCTTGCTGTCGTGTGCAGGGGAGATGCCCCTGCCGGTCCGCACCCCAAGCGCGTCTTGAGGAACTCCAGAGGTTCGACCGGACGCTCCCCGCTCCGCGGAACCCGTGACATGCGTCACGGCGCACCCCGCCGCCCTGACGGGTCCCACAGGACTCCGACGCACTCGACATATCGCTATTTGCACCTTTTTGACACTGACATGCCTCATTCCGCCAGGAACGGAATCAGCGGCTCCGGCTGTGCCGCTTGCAACGCGACTGTTGAGAGACGGTTCTAGCGCCCTGTCAGGTCCCGTCCGAACCTCCGCCACGAGGGCATGCACGACCTTCCGGCCGTTTCAAGCCCGGCCCGGGACGCCCGGTGCGGCCCGGCCGGCCGAGCTTGCCAGGCCGCTGCCGCGCTTTTAAGAATGGCGGCTCCTCCGGCGCCCTCGCGGTCCGGCGCCGGAAGCTTCGGGATCACCGAGTGAGGTCACGCATGAAGAAGCACCGTAAGAAGACGCACCACCGGAAGATGGTCATCGCCGTCGGGGCCCTGGCCGTTGTGGGCGTGCCCGGCGCCGCCATGGCCTGCCTGGACACCCAGGACACCGGCCCGATACGCAACACCGCGGCCCGGCAGGACAGCCGCCCCTGGCAGGACGCCCCCTTCGGCGCACCGGCCGCGCAGCAGCCCGCGCAAACCCCCGTCCCGGACAGCGCCCCGGCGGGCCCCGGCGCAGCCCCGGCCGAGCCCGCGGGGCAGCCGCCCGCCGAGCCGCCCGCGGAGCCCGTCGCCGAGGCCACCCCGCCCGCGCCGCGGCCCGCCGCGCCGGCGGCGCCCGTCAAGCCGGCGAAGCCCGTGAAGCCCACGCGCCAGGCGACCGAGCCCGCGGCTCCGAAGGACACTGCGGCGCCCTCCGGCGCCCAAGCCGAGGTCCTCGCGCTCGTCAACAAGGAGCGCACCGCCGTCGGGTGTCCGGTCCTCACGCTCAACGCGAAGCTCACGAAGGCCGCACAGGACCACAGCGCGGACATGGCCGCGAACAGCAACATGTCCCACACCGGATCCGACGGTTCCGACCCGGGCCAGCGCATCACCCGCGCGGGGTACCAGTGGCGGACCTACGGCGAGAACGTGGCATACGGCTACAGCACCCCCGAGAAGGTCATGCAGGGCTGGATGAACAGCCCGGGCCACAAGCGGAACATCCTCGACTGCTCCTACAAGGAGATCGGCATCGGCCTCGCGCAGCCGGGCCATTACTGGACGCAGGACTTCGGCGCCGCGCGCTGACCCTGGCGGAGACCGGGACGGCCCGCAGCACCGGCCACCGGGCCGGCCGCAAATCGCGGCCCCTGGCAACTCCCCCGGCCCCGCCAGAGCCGCTCTGGCGGGGCTTCCTGCTGCGCCCCGGCTCAGCGACCGGCGTACCAGCCGTTCTCGCCGCCGCCTTCCGACGGGTCGTACGACTGGTGCAGTCCGAGCAGCGCGGCCACCAGGCGGGGGTCCCAGCTCCCGTCGAGGACCCGGTAATCGTCCGCGACGCCCCGGAAGACGAGGTGCGCCCGGCGTGAGGCGTCGCGCCAGATCACCCGGCGCGGCTTGCCGAAGGCGTCGTCGCCCTCGCCGAGCAGGGACAGGACCAGCCACACCAGGCTCACGGGCAGGCCGACGGGCCACCACACCGCCCACCAGAACAGCCGCCCGCGGAAGCCGCGCACGGAGTGGCCGGTCACCGACTCGACGGTCCAGCGCGCCCGGGCTCCGCGCAGGGCGCGTCCGCCCCGGTAGGTGATCCGGCCCAGCGGGGCGCCGTACGGGTCGTCGACGCGGTACACGGCGGGACGTCCGCCCGCCCGCGAGCCCGTGTCCTCCGTCGACACCCGGGCGATCGCCGTCCGGCCCTCACCGACGACGTCGAAGGTACGGGCGCAGGGGTGCGCGGCGCCTCCGGGGCCGTCGGGCACGCGGCAGAGCGTGCCGACGGCGAGGTGCCCCTCGGGTCCCGTGCCGTCGTCGCGGCGGACGACGACCGGCGAGGCCGCCCCGTACCGCACGTTGTACGTCATCCGCCCCTGCGCCACGCCCTGTCCCTCCCCCGCGCCGCCGCACGGCGGCGCTTCCGGCCCCCATGATCGCATTCGGCGTTCGGAGACTTCAGGGCGGTCTCACGCGCCGAGGTGCACGTGGGCGGCCCACAGCGAGGGGCTGGCGGGGTACCTCGCGCGCAGGGTGCGCACGGCTCTGTGGAGCGCGGGGCGGCCAGCTCCGTCCGGGGCCGTCCGCCGCGTCCGGGACCCGTCGGCCACCCGGTCCGTCGGCCCCACCGGCGTCGCGATGGCCGACCGGCTCACATGCCCGCCTGCACGGATAAGAAACAAATAAGATCGAGTGCATGGTCGGGGCGGGGCCGGGCACACGGTGCCTCGGAGGTTGATAACTATGGTTCCCCTGCTTCTCGTTCTTCTGCTGG